>CAXTPN010000101.1:7947-8928 GCA_964246125.1 uncultured Acidobacteriaceae bacterium | reverse complement strand
GCGGGGGGGAGTTTATTTTTGTTGGTTTGGGGTCGGTGGACATTGGGATGTTGCTTGCTGGGGCGGTGCCGGCTGGGCTGCTGGCTCTGGCGGCGGATAGCGGACTGGGGTGGCTGGAGCAGCGGCTGGCGGTGCGGCGGAGTGCGTAAGGAGGTGGAATCTGTTGGCCCCATGTCTCAGAGGCGAGACCCTTCGACAGGCTCAGGGCAGGCTATGAGGCACCCGGCTTTGTGGCTGCTCGTCGTCCTGATGGGGTGTGCTCCTCCCCGGGGCACGCGAGTGGTGGTGGGGGCCAAGAATTTTACTGAGCAGGTGGTACTGGGGGAGTTGGTGGCTCAGGAGATCGAGGCCGTGTCGCATGAGAAGGTGGAGCGGCGGTTCTACCTGGCGGGGAGTTATCTTTGCCAGCAGGCGCTGGTGA
Source organism: uncultured Acidobacteriaceae bacterium (assembly GCA_964246125.1). Lineage (GTDB taxonomy): Bacteria > Acidobacteriota > Terriglobia > Terriglobales > Acidobacteriaceae > Edaphobacter. The sequence goes on along the minus strand of CAXTPN010000101.1, from coordinate 8,507 downwards.
GCGGGCGGATTGATGCTTACGTTGAGTACACGGGGACGGCTTTGACCGCCATTCTGAAACAGCCCGTGGAGAAGGATGCGGCTGCAGTGAGGGCGAAGGTAAGCGGCTTGTACGATTCGCGATTTCATGTGCGGGTAGAACGGGGATTGGGATTTGAGGATACGTTTGCGATGGTGGTGCGCGGGGCGGACGCGGATCGACTGGGGTTGAAGACGATCTCGGATGTGGTGGCGCTTCAGCCCGTGTCTCAGAATCGGGACCTGGGGCGCCCATTCAGGCTAGGGGTAGGGTATGAGTTTCAGGCGCGGCCAGATGGGTTGGCGGGGTTGGAGACGGCGTATGGGTTGCGGTTTGGGGCGCCGCGATTGATGGACCTAGGGCTGCTATATCGTGCGCTGGGGGCAGGACAGGTGGATATCGTGGCAGGGAACTCGACCGATGGGCCGATACGGGCGTTGGGGTTTCGGGTGCTCGAGGATGACAAGCACTACTTTCCTCCGTACGCGGCGGTGCCGCTGGTGCGGGAGGATGAAACCGTCGTCATCGGGCTGCCGGATACT
>CAXTPN010000101.1:0-7937 GCA_964246125.1 uncultured Acidobacteriaceae bacterium | reverse complement strand
TTTGTGATTGATCAGAAGGTAAGATGGATAAGGGATGAGGTTAGCGATGGCGCAAGGCGGGGCGCTGAGGCCGATGCGGTGGAGCCGTGGTTGCGGGGGACGCTGACGGAGGTGGATGCGGTGCGGCGGCAGGTGCTGCATGCGCTGGAGCTGGCGCGGGAGGATGTGACGCGGTGGTGTGCGAGTTTGAGCAGTGAAGAGATGAATGCGCGGCCGTATGGGGTGGCGCCGGTGGCGTTTCATCTGCGGCATATTGCGCGGAGCCTGGACCGGCTGATGACGTATGCGGAGGGTGGGGAGCTTTCGGAGGCGCAGCTTGGGGAGTTACGTACGGAGCTGGTGGCGGGAGCGGTCGCGGGTGAGGTGATGGCGGAGTTTCAGAGGGGGCTGGTACGGGCGGCGGAGCGAGTTTTGCGGGTGGCGCTAGAGAGGTTCGAGGAGGTGCGGTGGGTGGGGCGATTGGGATTGCCGTCGACAGTAGGCGGTCTGGTGGTTCATTGCGCGGAGCATACGCAGAGGCATGTTGGGCAGGCGGTGACTACAGCGAAGGTGGTGGCGGGAATGACTTTGGCCGATCATCCGGCAGGCGTAGACGGGTGAACATCCTCCAGGGAGAGTTCGGCATCCGACAGACCTGAAGTGCAAAGGAGGAATGACAATGGCAGACGAGCAAAAGAAGTGTGCACATGAGACGTGTAGCTGTATGGCAGCGCCGGGCTCGAAGTACTGTTCGACGTTCTGTGAAGATGCGAAGGACATGACTACGCTGCAGTGCGACTGCGGACACGCTGGGTGTGAGCGGAAGGGTCTCTGAAAGGCTACGCGAGCAACCGTTGTTGTGCAATCGAGGTGCCTGATCCGGCTGGAAGCGGTATACTTAAGGTGTGATCGCAACTACGATTGAACCCATTCCCTATGTTCCGACGAGTGAGCAGCCGGCGACCAAACGCGTTCTCTTGCTGAAGCCGCGCGGCTTCTGTGCAGGGGTAGTTCGTGCTATCGATATCGTTCAGATTGCATTGGAGACCTTTGGCGCGCCCATCTATGTGCGTAAAGAGATCGTGCATAACAGCTATGTGGTGACAGATCTCGCGAAGAAGGGCGCGATCTTCGTCAATGAACTGGATGAGGTGCCGGAGGGAGCGCGGGTGATCTACTCCGCGCACGGGGTGTCCCCAGCGGTGCGGCAGGCGGCGAAGGAGCGCGGGTTGAAGGTAGTGGACGCGACCTGTCCTCTGGTGACGAAGGTGCATGTAGAGGCGATCAAGTTCGCCAAGCAGGGGTACTCGCTGGTGCTGGTGGGGCATCGGGATCACGAGGAGGTGGAAGGGACACAGGGGGAGGCCCCGGATGTGACGCAGGTGGTATCGACGCTGGCGGAGGTAGAAGCGCTCGTGGTTCCGGACCCAGACAAAGTGGCCTACCTGACGCAGACGACGCTCTCGCTGGATGAGGCGAAGTACATGATCGATGCGCTTAAGGTGAAGTTCCCCAATATTGTGGGGCCGCACGCGCAGGATATCTGTTATGCGACCGAGAACCGGCAGGTAGCGGTTAAGAACGTGGCGCATGGGGCGGATCTGGTTCTGGTTGTGGGGTCGAGGAACAGCTCAAACTCGAACCGGCTGGTGGAGGTTTCCAAGAACCTCGATACGAATTCGTACCTGATCGATACGGCGGATGCGATTCAGGCGGAGTGGCTGGATGGGGTGAATACGGTGGCGGTTACGGCGGGGGCGTCCGCTCCTGAGGTGCTGGTGAAAGACGTTGTGGAGTATTTGCAGTCCAAGGGCTATGGCGATGTGGATGAGGTCGAGGTAATGCCGGAGAATGTGCGGTTCGGGCTGCCTCCGGAGATTGTTCAGGCGATTGCATCCGCGCCGAAGGTTGCAGCCGTGCCTTCCGCAAGTTAGTTGAACGTGGATACAACGGACCGAGAGAGTTTGCCTTTGATGAGCAGTGAAGGAAGCAGCAATCCGCAGTTTGGACGGCCGGTGGCCGCGAAGACGCGCTTTGGCCGCGTGGATATCGGGCTGGAGGTAGTGGCGGATGGGATCGCGCGCTCGACTGAGTGGCTGCTGAGTCTTCAACACCCGGAGGGCTATTGGTGCGGGGAGCTCGAGGCGGACTCGATGCTGGAGAGCGACTACATCTTCATGCATACGCTTCTGGGAACGGGCGACCGCGGCAAGATGGAGCGGGCTGTCAATGAGATCTTGCGGCACCAGAATGACGATGGCGGCTGGGGGAATTATCCAGGCGGCGCGTCGAATGTCAGCTATGGCGTGAAGGCTTATCTGGCACTGAAGCTGATGGGATTCTCGGCGGAGCATCCAGCCATGGTGAAGGCGCGGGAGTGCGTGCTGCGTCTGGGTGGAGTGGTGGAGTGCAATACGTTTACTAAGATCTACCTGTGCGCACTGGGGCAGTACGACTATGACGCGGTTCCGGCAGTTCCACCGGAGATCATACTGTTTCCTAATTGGTTTTACTTCAATATCTATGAAATTAGCTCTTGGTCGCGGGGGATTTTGGTTCCGCTTTCTGTGATCTATGCGAAGAAGCCATTCAAGAAGATTCCCGTGGAGCAGGGGATTGATGAGTTATTTGTGGGCGGGCGGGCAAACGCGAATTTGAAGCTGCGGTGGGACCGGAAGCACCCGGTCTCATGGCGGAACTTTTTCATCTTCACGGACCGGCTGGCGCACTGGGCCGAGCGGGTGCATATTCGGCCGCTGCGGAAGATGGCTTTGAAGAAGGCAGAGAAGTGGCTGCTGGCGCGGTTTGAGAAGTCGGATGGGCTGGGAGCGATTTATCCGGCGATGCTGAACGCGATTGTGGCGCTGCGGTACCTGGGGTACTCGGCGGACGACCCGCAGGTGATCCGGGCGATGGATGAATTTGAGAAGCTTGGGATCGACTGCCCGGACGGGGAGCCGAACTACCCGATCCCGACCTTTCGGATGCAGCCTTGTTTTTCGCCGGTGTGGGATACGGCTCAGGTGCTTTCGACTCTGGGCGAGGCGGGGGTTCCGAACACGGATGCTCGCATGGTGCGCGGGGCGGAGTGGCTGCTGAACAAAGAAGTGCGAGATAAGGGCGACTGGGCTGAGAAGGTGAAGAATATTGAGCCGGCCGGGTGGTACTTCGAGTTCAACAATGAATTTTATCCGGATGTGGACGATACCGGGGAGGTGCTACTGGCGTTGCGTGCGGTGCAGACTCCGCAGGAGCGCAGGCAGCATGAGGTGGAGCAGCGGGCGATTGCGTGGGTGTTTGCGATGCAGTGCAAGAATGGCGGGTGGGCGGCGTTCGATAAGGACAATACGAAGACTATTTTTCAGTACATACCGTTCGCCGACCACAATGCCATGCTGGACCCCCCCACCGTAGACATCACGGGGCGCATTCTAGAGATGCTGGCGAGCTATGGATATACGCGCCGCGATCCTCGGGTGGAGAAGGCGATTCAGTTTGTGCTGAAGGAGCAGGAGCCGGACGGGAGCTGGTTCGGGCGCTGGGGCGTCAACTATCTTTACGGGACGTTCCTTGTGCTGCGGGGTTTGGAGTCGATGGGCTACTGGAATCACGAACCGGCGGTACAGAACGCGGCGGAGTGGATCAGGATGGTGCAGAATGCTGACGGCGGCTGGGGTGAGACGTGCGGGAGCTATGACGATCCGGGGACACGCGGGATCGGGCCGAGTACGCCCTCGCAGACAGCCTGGGCGGTGCTGGGGCTGCTGGCGGCGGGAGACACGCGGAGCGATTCGGTGGCCAAGGGGATTCGGTGGCTGATCGCCAGGCAAGGGGCGGATGGGCATTGGGAGGAGCTGGCTGAGGGGCGGAATGGCGAGTCGGTTTACACAGGCACGGGCTTTCCGCGGGTGTTTTATCTGGCATACCACTTGTATCGGGATTATTTTCCACTGCTGGCGTTAACGACGTATAAGCGGGCAATGGAACGTGAAGCGGCAGCGGCTTAGAAGTCATCTAACTTTCGCGGAGGAGGAACGATGAAGGACACGCTTATTGCTCTGGCTGGCTCCGCACTACCGCCGTTGATGGTGCCAGTTGGAATCTGGCTCAACCGGAGCGACATCAGACGGTTGATGGGCGTATCAGTGCCTTGGAAAGCTCATTGCGGGGAGAGATGAAGGCATTAGAGGGGGCGCTGCGTGGAGAGATGAACGCGATGCGGGACCGTTTTCACTCCGATATGATGATGCTGATGTCGAGCAATGCGGCGTGGGATGCTCGGGTTTCGAAGTAGGAAGAGAAGTCTGAGAAGTAGGGTTTGTCTTTAGGTTTGAGGAGAGATCAGGATGGCAGTTCCGGTATCGCAGGCGTGGACGGTTGCGACGTATGTGTTGAAGCAAAAGCTGGCGGGGCGGAAGAAGTATCCGCTGGTGCTGATGCTGGAGCCTCTGTTTCGCTGCAATCTGGCGTGCGCGGGGTGCGGGAAGATTCAGTATCCGGCACACATTTTGAAGTCCGAGTTAAGCCCGGAAGATTGCTTCAGAGCGGTGGATGAGTGTGGAACGCCGATGGTTGCGATTCCGGGCGGAGAACCGCTGCTACATCCGAGGATGCCGGAGATCGTCGCGGGGCTGGTGGCGCGTAAGAAGTATGTATACATGTGCACGAACGCACTGCTGCTGAAGGAGAAGCTGCACCTGTTCAAGCCGAGCAAGTATCTTTCGTTCTCCGTGCATGTGGATGGGCAGCGAGAGCACCACGACTTCTCGGTGTGCCGTGAGGGAGGGTACGACATCGCGATGGGCGGCGTGAAGGCCGCGGTCGAGGCGGGCTTTCGCGTGACGACGAACACGACACTATTTGATGGAGCCGACCCGAACAGCGTGCGGGCGCACTTTGACGAGTTGATGGTGGCGGGTGTCGAGAGCATGATGGTGTCGCCTGGGTACACCTACGACAAGGCTCCGGACCAGAACCACTTTTTGGGGCGAGCGAAGTCGAAGAAGATGTTCCGAGCCATTCTGGCGAACCGCAAAAAGAGCTGGCGTTTCAATGCTTCGCCGATGTTCATGGAATTTTTGATGGGCAAGAAGGACCTGACCTGCACGCCGTGGGGGATGCCGACGTTCTCGATCTTCGGTTGGCAGAAGCCTTGCTACCTGCTGCAGGATGGATATGCGGACACGTTTCAGGAGTTGATGGAGACTGTGGAGTGGCAGAACTATGGGACGGAGAGCGGCAACCCACGCTGCGCGAACTGCATGGTTCACTCGGGGTATGAGGCGAGCGGCGTGAACTATACCTTTGGGTCGATCAAGGGGATGTACCAGACGGTAAAGGCGATGCTTTCGAGCTACGACGACGCGGGCGCGCAGAAGATTTTGAATGAGTGGAAGCCGGAGGTGCATGGGCCGCTGGTGCAGATCGCCTCGCCGCAGCCCACGATGAAGAGCGCTGAGTTGCAGAGCGTCTCAGGAGATTAGCCATGGCTACGGATCAGCAGGAAGGCGCGAAGATCGAACAGCTGTCGCACCTGAGCCCGGACGAACTGGAGCATGCAGCGGGGCGGGAGCGGGAGCAACTCGAAGGCTGGATACCAGCGATGGCTTCGGAGGCGGAGGTTCGGGAGGCATTGGAAAAAGCATTCGACTACCGCGGCGATATCACGGTGACGCTGAAGGATGGCGGCAGGGTGGAGGGTTATCTCTTCGACCGCCGGACGGGGCGCACGCTGGCGGATTCGTTTGTACGGATCATCCCCACCGACAACCAGGGCAAGCTGAATATTGCGTATGCGGATGTGGCTGCACTGGACTTCAGCGGGCGCGATACGGCCGCGGGCAAGACCTTCGACGCGTGGGTGAAGAAGTATTGGGAGAAGAAGGCGGCGGGCGAGAAGAACATCCAGATTGAGCCGGAGCGGCTGGACGCTTAGGCGGGGGTGATGAAAGTTTTCGTTACCGGAGCGACGGGGTTCGTGGGGGGACATGTTGCTCGCGCATATGCGGCTCGGGGGGCGGAGCTGCGGTTGTTGACGCGAAAAACGAGCAGTCTGGCCGGGCTGGAGGGCATTCCCGCGGAACGCGTGGTGGGAGACCTGAGGCAGGTGGAAAGTCTGCGAAACGCGCTGGCAGGATGTGATGCGCTGGTGCATGCGGCGGCGGATTACCGTCTGTGGGTGCCCGATCCGCAGGAGATGTATGCCGCCAATGTGGATGGTACGCGCGAGTTGCTGAAGCTGGCGCGGGAGGCAGGTGTCGCGAAGGTGGTGTACACGTCCTCGGTGGCGACGATGGGGTTTCAGAAGGACGGCACGATTGTCGATGAGTCGACGCCGGTTTCCATCGAGGCGATGATCGGGCATTACAAGCGGTCGAAGTTTCTGGCGGAGCAGGAGGCGATAACGGCGGCGCGGGCGGGGCAGCATGTGATGATCCTGAATCCGACGACGCCAATCGGGAAAGCAGATGCGAAGCCGACGCCGACCGGGCGCATTATCGTGGATTTCCTCAATCGGAATTTTCCTGCGTATGTGGACACAGGATTGAACCTGGTGGACGTGGATGAGGTGGCGCGAATGCATGTGGTGGCGCTGGAGCGTGGGACGCCGGGGGAACGATACATTCTGGGAGGGGAGAATTTGACCCTCAAGCAGATACTGGACCGACTTTCGGCGATTACGGGACTCCCTTCGCCGAGCGTGAAGGTGCCGCATGCGGTAGCAATGGCGTTTGCGTTCTTCGACGAGATCATCACGGGTAAGCTGCGGGGCAAGGAGCCGCGGGCGACCGTGGAAGCCGTAAGAATGGGGCGGAAGATGATGTTCGCGAGTTCGGCGAAGGCGGAGCGGGAGCTGGGGTTTGAGGTGCTGCCGGTGTATGGCGCATTGCGGTCGGCTGTGGAGTGGTTTGTGGAGAATGGGTATGCGCCTGCGCTGGAGAAAGGGCGTTGAGGATTGGGATTATCGCCGCACTGCCGGGGGAGCTGAAGCCGCTGGTGAAGCGGTGGCAGAAGGTGCCAGTTAATAAGGAAAGCGGCGTCGCGATGTGGCGCACGACGCGTGGCGCAGATGAATTGATTGCAGCGTGTGCAGGCATGGGTGCTGCGGCAGCGGGCAGAGCGTTCGCTGCGGCTGAGTTCACCGGGTCTCTTGATATGGTTCTTTCGCTTGGGTGGGCAGGAGCATTGACGAACGATGCTGCACCTGGCCACGCGTATGCAGGAGAGTTCGAGGTGATTGACGCGCAAACTGGAGAGCGCTTTACGTCAGAGAGTGCCGACCAAACACCCGCGCGGATTGTAAGCACGGTGGGGGTTGCCAGTGAGCAGGAGAAGCTGAGACTTGCTGCGAGCTACGACGCTCTGCTCGTAGATATGGAGTCTGCAACCGTTGCGAGATTAGCCAAAATGCGGGGAATCCCAATGTATTGTTTTAAAGGAGTGTCTGACGGCGTGCATGCGTGTCTTCCAGACCTGAATCCATTCATCGACATCTCTGGGAAACTCGCGATGGGCAAGTTCCTTGCCCATGTTGCGTTGCGTCCGAAGTATTGGCGCTCCCTCGAACATTTGCGACAGAACAGCTTGAAAACAGCAGAAATGATGGCGGCTGAAGTCAATGCCTTCTTAGAACGAAAGGAGTTTGCGGACCTGGAAGGGGAGATGGAGCTATGAGCAAAGTGCCGAAGATGATGCGGGCGGCGGTGTACCGGGGTGTTGATTCTGTTGGGTTTGAGACGATTCCGGTGCCGAAGATTGGAGCGGGGGAGGTGCTGGTTCGGATCGACACTTGTGGGGTTTGTGGGACGGATTTGAAAAAAATTCATACCGGGTCGCACTCGGCTCCGCGGGTGTTCGGGCACGAGATGGCGGGGACGATTGCTTCCATAGGTGTTGATTGTAAAGGGTTTAGTGTCGGAGATCGGGTCATGGCCTTCCATCACCTTCCGTGTGGGGAG
>CAXTPN010000100.1:0-8938 GCA_964246125.1 uncultured Acidobacteriaceae bacterium | reverse complement strand
GCTCTACCAGCCGACGAGCGACAAGAAAGGGGAGTTCTTTACCGAAACTCCGCAGAAGATCTTCGCTCATCTGCTCACCTTCGGCCCAAGTCCGCAGGAGCTTGTGCGATGGATGTCGGACCCGGACGAGATCGACAAGCGCGTCGAAGACACCGAGCTTGCGTCCATCCTTTCCAAGGGTGCCCAGCAGCAGCGCGGCGGTGTCCTCGCCTCGCTCGGATTGATCGCCGACAGCCTTCGTATGCTGCCCACCAAGGCGGAGGCGAAGACTACCTGGAGCGCGACCGAGTGGGCGGAGGAGCGCAAGGGTTGGATCTTCATCACGTCGAAGGCGGCGGAGCGCGAAGCCCTTCGTCCGCTCCACAGCCTATGGATCGACCTGCTGGTACTCCGCCTGCTCAACACGCCACGGCCCGACCAGAAGCCGGTCTGGTTTGTGTTGGACGAATTGGCCAGCTTGCAGCGGCTTCCCCAACTGCATACCGCCATCACCGAGAACCGCAAGAGCAAGAACCCGCTCGTACTCGGCTTCCAGGGCAAGGCACAGCTTGAAGTGATCTATGGCCACATGGCGGAGGTGATGCTCTCGCAGCCCGCCACCAAAATTTTCCTCAAGACGACCGAGCCGAAGGCGGCGGAGTGGGTGTCGAAAGCCATCGGCCAAGTCGAGATCGAACGCATGAAGGAGACCCACTACGACGGTACGCGCGCAGGCAAGAACTTCTCGCTGGACCGGCAGGTTGAGCCTTTGGTCATGGACTCCGAAATCTCCGGCCTCGCCGACAAGCACGCTTTCTTGAAGCTCGGTAACAACGTAGCCCGCTTCTCATTCCTTTACAGCGATATGCCCATCATCGCTCCCGACTTCGTGGCGCGTGTCATCGAGGATGACGAACTCAGCTTCGATCCCAAGACGCTGCTGCCGCGCAAGGAATCTGCCGCACGTCCAGAGGCAGCCGTGACGAAGGCGCAGGACAGTCCTAACTCGGCAAGCCCGGTCATCGACCTTGAAGCAGACCCGGAGGATGACGTCACTTTGCCGAATGCCGATCCCGTGTCTCCAGCCCAACGACCAGAGCCAGCCGTGGTCGGAAGCAGGCAATTGTAGTCCGTGCTGACGATCTCGAAACCACTGAGTTCCGGCCAAGCACAGACCTACCACGCCAAAGAGTTCACCTCCGCCGAGCAGAACTACTGGAAGCAAGGCGACACGATTCTTGGAGAGTGGCAGGGCCGGTTGGCGGAACAATATGGACTCACCGGAGGCATCGGCGCGGAGCACTTCACCCGGTTGAGCGAGGGACAGCATCCCAACACCGCCGAACAACTGGTCAAGCATCGCAAGGCCCAGGAGTACACCGCCGCAGACGGGTCCACCGTGAAGCCGGTTGAACATCGCGCGGGTTGGGACGCGACGTTTTCCGCTCCCAAATCCATCTCGCTCACCGCTCTCGTTGGCGGCGACGACCGCGTCCGGGAGGCGCATCGTGAGGCGGTCACGATTGCTCTTAACGAGTTGGAGCGGTATACGCAAGCCCGGATCGGCGGCAACCATCCAGCCGAGACAACCGGCAAGTTCATCGTGGCGAAGTTCGAGCATGACACCGCCCGCCCGGTGGACGGCTATGCCGCTCCTCAGCTCCACACCCATGCCGTGATCTTCAACATGACCGAGCGGCCGGACGGCTCGACTCGCGCCATTCAGCCGCAAAGCTACTTCGATAGTCAGCAGTTTGCGACCGCCGTCTACCAGGCTGAATTGACCTTCCGCCTCCGCAATCTCGGCTACGAGATTGAGGCGGGTAAGAGCGGTGCTCCCGACGTGAAAGGCTATACGCCCGAGTACCTTAAGGCCTCCAGTCCCCGCCGCCAGCAGATCGAGGAAGCCATCGCGCGGAGCGGCTTTAGCGGGCCGGAGGCGGCCCAGATCGCGGCCCACAATACCCGCGACAAGAAAGAGATACACACGCCTGAGCAGGTTCTGGCCGCGCATCGGCAGATTGCCGCCGAGTTCGGCAATCAAGCGGATCAGGTTGTGCAAGCCGCACGTCTTAGAGCCGAAACGCTTACGCAGAACCGAGTGCAGAACGTACCACAACGCGCACAACAGGCGGTCTCGTACGCTAAAGAGCGCAGGTTTGAGCGGGAAGCTGTGACCGACGAGCGCGACCTTCTGCGCGATGCCCTGCGGCGCGGTATGGGCGACCTGACGTATGACCAGGTGCGCGGCAACTTCGAGAGAAGGCAGGGCAGCGGCGAGTTCCAAACCGTGGAGGGCCGCAAACATGACACCGGTAGCCAGTTCACCACCCGCGAGACCATCGCGGCGGAGAAGGCGAACGTGGACCATATGCGGCGCGGACAGAATACCGTGGAGCCGATCATGTCCAATGGGCAGGCCAGAGTTCATGCGGCTACCCGCGACTTTTTGAACACGGCACAACGCGCCGTCATCGAGGAAGTTTTGACCACACGTGACCGCATCCACGGGTTGCAAGGGCTTGCGGGGACCGGTAAGACTACGACCCTTTCGGCGATACGGGAAGGGGCGGAGCGTTGCGGCTACACCGTGGAGGGCTTCGCCCCTACCAGCCGCGCGGCAGGACAGCTTCGAGACGCGGGCATCTCCGCCGACACGCTGCAAGGCTTTCTTGCGCGAGGTGGCGTGGAACGGACGGGAGGCGAATATCGCCATCTGTACATGGTCGATGAGTCAAGTCTCGCCAGCACCAGGCAGATGCAGGTGTTCCTTGACAAGATCGGGCCGCATGATCGCGTCCTGCTCATCGGCGACACCCGCCAACATCAGGGCGTGGACGCTGGTAAACCTTTCGAGCAGATGCAAGACGCGGGGCTGCGGACGGCGCAGCTTGACCGGATCATACGCCAGAAAGACCCAGAACTGCTTCGTGCCGTCGAACACCTGTCGAGGAACGAGACCGCGACTGGCGTCGAACTTCTCCAACAGCAGGGCCGCATCACCGAGATTCCCGACCGCGACCGGCGTATAGAAGCAATTGCCACGGACTACGTGGCAAAGCCCGAAAACACGCTGGTTGTCTCGGCCGACAATGTAAGTCGCCAGGGCATCAATGAAGCCATCCGGCAGGAGCTTAAATCCACCGGAGCAGTCTCGAAGGAGGATCACCGGATCCACGTGCTCACCCAACGGTCTGAGCTGACAAGCGCCGACCGGAGTTGGGCCGCCAAGTACCAACCCGGCGACCTCCTCTATTACACTCGCGGCAGCAAGCAACTGGGCATCGAGCAAGGCAGTTACGGAACCGTAATGTCAGTTGATGCCGAACAGAACCGGCTCACCGTTAAACTTCCAGACGGTGAGCACGTTTCGTACGACCCAAGACGATTGCAAGGCATTACCGCCTACCGCGAGATCAACCGGGACTTCTCAGTGGGAGATCGACTGCAGTTCACCGCCAGCAGGCCCGATCTTGACGTAAAGAACCGCGACCTCGGCACGATCCAACAGATCACGGGAACCGCTGTGACCGTCCGCTTGGACGGAGAGAAGGGCCAATCGCTTTGCTTCGATTCCTCTCAGATGCGTCACTTCGACCACGGCTATGCCGTCACCTCCCACAGTTCCCAAGGATTGACGACAGATCGAGTAATCGTGAACATGGACACCGCAGCCCACCCTCATTTGATAAACAGCCGTTTCGCCTACGTCTCAATCTCCCGCGCTTCTCAGGACGCGCGGATATATACAAACGATGCGTCTACTCTAGGCGAACGTCTAAGCAAAGACATCGGTAAGACTTCTGCCGTAGTGTTCGCCGCAGGAACGCCGCTAGAACAAACCTTAATCAAACCGAAGGAACAGACCATGACCAGCATAGGGGAACAATCATCTGAAGAACAAAGGAGGCGCGTTGTTCAGCAGCCTGCCGGTTCGATCACAGAAAAGACCTCAATCACGACGGAGGCGGAAAAGCGGCACTATACGCCCGTTTACACTACTTTGAGGAACGAAGCATTGGGCTACAAATGGAAGCGCGAAATGGGCAATATTCAGAGCTACCAGCACAGGGACACAGCAGGCTGGCTTCATATTGATGTGCGGGGCCAGTTCTATGACAGACAAGCAAACCCAGTCACACGAGATTCCGCGCTTGAGTACGCACGGCATCCCCAAGCCCGCGCCGTGGAGGGCAACAAGCAAGGGCAGGGGATCAATAACGAGGGACAAGAGTTGAGCTTGTAGCCCCGGAAGCAGCGGCCCGCTGCGAACCACTTCCTGCGGTGTTGATCCCGACGGCTCTCCGTCAACCCTTCACAATACCCGTTTTTGCTTGACCAGTATGCAGAACCCCAGCTACCCTGACAAGGATGGGTCCAAATCCAGATAGCAAGTTCCTCTCGATGCAACTAGCGCGCAGCTGGAGGCAAAGCTTGAGGAACGAACCCTGCCCAAGAAAACCTAAACATGGTCTCTCTTCTAAGTACCCTTGTCCGAGCCAAGTACATCATCCTGGGAACATTTCTGCTTGTCACTGCGTGCGTACTCGTTGTTCTTGCCGTCAAACCCCAAAAATATGAAGCTCACATGAGTTTCTTGGTCCGGAATGAGCGAGCTGACCTTCTTGTAAGCACAGATGCACAACTAAACTCAATTCAGCACGGCGACATCACCGAAGAGGACATCAACTCGGAGGTAGAGTTGCTGCAAAGCTCGGAATTACTGAAGGGTGTGGTTGAGGCTTGCGGCTTGGACAGCGAGTTCTTGAGCCGGTCGGGCCAGAATAGACCTGCGGCGATCGAAAAGGCCACGCTTAAATTGAGCAAGAATCTGATCGTCACGCCGGTCCGAAAATCGGCGTTGATCACTGTTGCGTATACTTCGGAGGATCGCAACCAATCAGTTCGCGTACTAAACGAGTTGACGAAGGAGTATCTCGCGAAACATGCGGACCTGCATACCGCCGATCAAGCGGCGGCCTTCTTCCGCCAGAAGAGCGCGTCGATCGCTGATCAACTCCATAGAAGACAGGAACAGCGCGCGTTTGTGCTCGAGGCCAACGGTTACAGCCAGCTTTCCGCGCAGCAGGTATTGAGCTTACAGCAGATGGAGGATACCAAGAAGTCCCTCGATGACGTCAACGCGACACTTGCTGAAACTTCCAGCCGATTGACGCAGGTGAGGATTCAGCAGGCTGCGGTCGATCCTCGGCTGGTGACGCAAGATCGCATTTCGGCCAACCAGTATTCCGTCGAACGCCTGAATACAATGCTCGCAGACATGCGGAACAGGAGAACCGAACTGGCGACCAAGTTTCGCCCGGGTGACGTGTTGCTGGTGCAGGCAGACAAGGAGATTGCGGATACGGAAGCTGCCTTGAAGGTCGCCAAGGATATTAGCTCCGAAGACAAAACCACAGACGTAAATCCAGTATGGGTCGCCCTCTACACCGCGACCAATGGCCTTCGGCAACAGCAGGCAGGGCTGGCTAGCCGCAAGTTGGAACTGACCGAGCAATTCGACCGCCAACGCAGCGATATCGGGAAGATGGAGCGAGCGAGTGTCGTCGTCGGCGAACTGGACCGCGAGATCAAGGAGCTTGGGAACAGTCTTGACCTCTACCGAGGTAAGGCGATCTCGGCTGGGATTGCGGAGGACCTGGACGCGGCCAAAATCAGCAATGTCGTCGTCGCCTCACCTCCGATCGTTCCCGTACTGCCCGCGCCTTCGCCGCTCAACTACGTGACAGGGCTTCTGTTCGCCATCTTCGTGAGCCTGGGCGTTGGGCTGATCTCGACAATGTGGTCGGAGAAGGTGTTCGGGGCTTCGGCTGTCGAGAGCGAGTTAGGGATTCCGGTCCTGACATCTTTTGATTGACCACGCCAAAATTTCCTGCAGTGCACCGCCACTTTCCGACTTGGGAAGGCAGTGGTGCAGCAAGCTTAGTCGCCGAAGTCTTGAGGTGAACGGTTGAATAAAGTGGGAACAGTGCGGGACTTGTCCTTGCAAGAGCTTGTGGGCGGCGACGCCAACGTCGCGATTTCGCCGGCGCGCGATTCAGTAGCTCGTGACGGGAACTCCGCGGCTCCTTTGGTGAGGCTAACTGCCAGCCTCTTCTTTCGTGAAGGCGCCCCAAGCGTGATTGGGTTGGTGTCTTGCAAATCGCAGGAAGGTGTGTCGTCGCTGGGCCGCTCTTTCCGGAATTTTCTCACGGGGGTCGGCGCCAAGGTTGTTCTTATGCAAGCCGTGGAGTGCGTGACGTGGCCTCGTGGCCGGGCTTCGTTCCCGGCAGGAACCTTCGGCCCGGGTCCGAGTACGTCGGACAGCTTCCTTGCAGCGAAGGAAGAGTCCGATGTGCTGCTGGTTGACTGTTCTTCGCTGGAGACCTCGCCAGCGGTGTTTATGCTTGCCGCTCATGTCGACGGTATCGTCCTGGTGGTGCAAGACGGGCGGCACTCGGCCGGGGAGATGCGAAAAGCTGTGAAGCTCATTCAGAATGTCAATGGGGTTGTGCTGGGCGTTGTCTTGACCAAGCGTCAGCGGCCACTGCCCCAGTGGCTCTACACTCTGTTCTCCAGGAGGAGTCGATAAATGCGAATTTTCTGGCTCAGATTACTGTTCGTGGGCGCCGCGTCCGTCGATCTTTGCTCACAGGTGCAGAGTTCTCAGTCGCTGGTGCAGAGTTCTCCGTCACCGCCATCTTCGATTCCCTACGCGGATTACCGCATTGAGACCGGCGATACAGTTGAAGTTCTCTATCGTAAATCTCCGGAGTTTAACCAGTCGGTCACCGTGCAGCCTGACGGCTCGGTCGCGCTTCAGTTGATCGGCTCGATTCCTATTCGAGGTTTAACGCTCCAGGAAGCGCAGGACCGCATCACGCGCAAGGCGGCTGTGCGGCTGAACGATCCCGAAGTGTCGCTCGCCCTGAAGGATTTCGACAAGCCGCACTTCACCGTGATGGGTGAGGTCACAAATCCCGGGCGATATGAACTGCGAGGCTCGCTCTCCGCAATCGACGGGCTGGCCATCGCGGGTGGTTTCAAGATGACGGCGAAGCATACTCAGATTTTGCTCATCCATCGAGTGAACAATGTGATCGGTGAGACGCGACTGGTCGACTACAAGGAACTCGAGAAGCCGCAACCCAAAGGGCACGAACTTCTCGTACTGCAGCCGGGAGACCTGATCATAGTGCCGCAGAACAAACTGAGTAAGGTGGAGCGTTACGTCAAACTTGCCAATACCGGTGTCTATTACAATCCGGCACAGTAAGCCCCGCGTTGAGTTTAGTAGATTTAGAAAACTGCCATCCGAAGGGGTTCTCCCGTCATTGATTGAAGTTGATCCCATCCCTTGGAAAGCTTTTTCGCACGGCGCGACGAGATCGAGTGTCAGGCAGCTTATATATAGGCTCGCCTCTAATCGCCGCTCCCTCTCTATGATCGACCAGGCGCTCATCAGCGCCACCAACATGTGCACGTCGATCGTCATTGGGCGCACCTGCGCGAAGGCGCAGCTTGGGCTTTACGCTTCCGGACTGAGCCTAATCCTGCTTGTGACGGCCATTCAGGGGGCGCTGGTGACGGTTCCTTATACCATCTCCAGTCCGCAGATTACCGCCGGGCAACATGCGCTCTATAAGGGCAGCACGATTCTCCAGCAGATGACTCTGGTCAGCCTCGGTATGCTGATCTTCCTGGGTATCAGCCAGTTTGGTTCCGGTCGCTCAACTGGCGATGTGCGCGTCGTTTTGCTTACGCTGGCTTTGGTGAGCGGCATAATCTGTTTTCGCGACTTTGCGCGCCGCGTATCCTATGCGGAACTGCACTTCGGCTTTGCGCTCGTGCTGGACGGCATACTGGCAGTGGTGCAATTGCTGTCGATCGGAATACTTGCGTGGAAGCATGAACTTACAGGAGCCAGGGCTTTGCTCGCAGTTGGGCTTGCGGCATCGAGCGCGAGCCTGACGTGGCTGGTGGTCAATTGGAAGACGATCACTTTCTCCGTCGAGCATGCTATGGCCGGACTCCGCGTGAACTGGGCGCTGGGGCGATGGCTGTTTGCGAGCAGCGTGCTCTGGTCGATCTGCATCGACCAGTATCCCTGGATGATCACGTCTCTGCGCGCCCCCGTGGAGGCCGCGACTTGGGCCTCGGCTTACGGCGTAATGGCATTTCTTAACCCGATCGTATTGGCACTGAACAATGACGCTGGTCCGCGGGTATCGCACGATTATGCCCTCTATGGCTTGCCCGGTCTGACACGCAGTGTTTATCGGTCGGCCGCCATTGCAGGAGTCGTCTCCTCCCCCATTCTTTTGGCGCTCGTGCTCTTCGGATCGAAGCTGGTCCGGCTAATGTATGGGCCGAAATTTAGCGGATTTGGTACCATCGTCGATCTTTTGGCGGTGGGTCTCTGGTTCTACGCAATCAGCCTGTCGTTTCCCTATGGAATGCTCGCCCTCAAACGCGCCAACATCGATTTCTCCATCAACGTTGCATGCATCTGCAGCTTCCTTGCTTTCGGCATCCCTTTGATCCGCAAAGAAGGAGTCTTCGGAGCGGCCTGCTCGTTTTTGATGGTCCAGAGCGTCGCACTCTTACTGCGCGTAATTGCATTCAGAAGGATCGTAGCCCGAGTCGGCAAACTACCGCCTTTGAACATTTCGGGCGAGGTTGCGGCGTGATGGTCGAACGCCTCAGGATAAATCCCATCCGCTATTCGACACTGCAGATGCTGCTTCTCACCGGTTGCCTCCTGTTGCGGAGTACCAGTCTGCAGTGCGGATGCATGGGTGGTAATGTCGGTCTTGATTCATCTTACAGGATTGCGCTGGAGCTAGGCGCGGATTAGGAGACACCTTCTATATGAGTGAATCGCTTCTCGAGCACGCAATTGAACGCCTCCGGCTCGCGAAGAATACTGCGTCGATACCGTGCAAGGTCTGCGGAGGAC
>CAXTPN010000099.1:0-8974 GCA_964246125.1 uncultured Acidobacteriaceae bacterium | reverse complement strand
ACTCGAATTGTGAGGCCTTGACGGATCTGGGTGTGCCCTAAGCCTTCCCCCTCACCTTGGCCGCCCACCACCGCGACCCAACCAGCAGAAACCGCCAATCGCTCAAAAACTCCGGCGGCTTGCCCTCGATCGCGTGCCCCAGAAACTGCAAAGCCCATCCCACCACGAACAGCCCGCCTGCAACCCACACCACCCGATGCCAGACGATCGCCGCCACAAACAGGGGCAGCGAAGCCATGATCATCGGAATTCCAAACGTATGCGTAAGCCGGTTCAGCGGGTGCTGATGGCTCTCCGAGTACTGCGCGATCCAGCTATCCCATGTCCGTCCACCCAGCATGGCCGCAATCCTACGCTGTCGCTCGCCCCCAGCGCAACGCGCTACTCGGGCGTCGCCGTGAAAAATGTCTGCTCCGCCGCCGCCCCGATCACCCGGTACAAGCCAAACTGCCGAGAGCTCTGCGCACGCAGTTCAAAGAGCAAGGACGCCCGGTTCGCGGCCTCCGCGTCCACCGCATCCACCAGCCGCATCCAAGGCGTGCGGTCCAGATGCTTCGAGTCCGTCACGCTTGAAAGAGCCACCTTCAGTTGGCCGCGCAACTCCCGTTGCGCCACCAAAGACACATACCGTACCGCGCCGCCCACGCCGGGCGACGAAGCCGAAAATACATAGGTCGCGGCTCCGCCATAGCTCAGGGTATAGGCATTCAGCGTTTCATCCGACAGCGCGGCGACCGGCGTTGGCGGCGGAGTAACCTTCCGCTGAGTCCGGGCCGCGATCACCGTCTTTGGCATCGCCTTCGCAGCGGCAGCAGGCGGAGCTGGTACCGGAGCCGCGGCAACGTCGTACTGCGCCAGCTTCGCCCGTGCCAACTCCTCCATCTTCGCGGTCACCTCGGCTCGTTCCGCGTCGCTCTCCCAGCCCCGGCTAAAGTCGTGCTCGGGACGGTTTTTCGCATCCGAAATCGCAACCATCTGGTGCATGTCTTTGGGCAACCCCTTCAACGGCGGCAGTTGGTCTTCATCCATTCGCGACGTCGGTATGCCACGGTGCAGCGTGGGCCGATCCGGGTCGTCGTTTAGAGTGCCCGACCCCGTCACCGACGCCTGATCTTTTTTCTTCCGTGCGGCCTTCGTGTCCGCGGGCGTGCGTTTCTTCAGCGTGGGCCGATCGGGATCGTCCTTCGCCGAATCGGAGTCGGTCTTGCTTGCCGTAGGATCGGACGCGCCGGAACTATCCCGCCGCCGCATCGTGGGCTTGTCCGGATCATCCTGCGCCGAAACTGTCGTCCCGCCCCCCGCCGCCGTACTCCGGTCCACGGGCTTCTTCGCGTCAGAACCATCGGTCTTCGCCGAATCCGCCCCGTCACTCCCGTTTGCGTTTGAAAAGTGAGGCCGGTTCCCCCCGCTCGCCACTATCTGCGGCAGCGGACCGGATTTCTTCGCCGCCACCATCGTGTCCTTCGGCCTCGGCTGGAACGCTCCATACGCCAGCCAGCCATCGTCGATCGTCGCGCCGCCGTTGCTGATGTAATGCCGCGCGTAAGCAAGCTCCAGCGTTCCCTCAGGCTTGCCCGCTTTTTCCAGTTCGAAGACCGTCCCCGTGTCAAGCGCGAACGGAACCGGCCGCGCCATATAGATTCCAGCGTCTTCCAGTTGGCCATTGATGAAGACCGACACCGGCACCACGCGGCTCGCCGTCGCCTTTCCCTCTTCGCCCGTCCACTCATACACCGCGACCGCCCGAACCACGGTCTCGGGCTTCGCCACCACATGGGTCTGCGCCCGCACCGCGGCGGGCACATTTGCACCCAAAATCGCCAGCAACATCAAACCGCGTCCTGTCATCCTTCATTAGACGCGCATTCTCCCCAAACCAGTACACCCAACAGTATGCTGGCATCCAACTCCGGATCCCGTACAGCATTGTGGATATCGAGACATGGCTTCGGACTCAGCGCTGCCGAACAGGCCTCCTCCTCCCGGCAGCTCTCGCTTCTGAGTTTCACCACGGACCAGCAAGTAACCGTCGCTGATGTGCCCACGCCCAGCCTGAGCTCGCAGTCGGATGCGGACGCCCAAAGTGATTCTGTGCCATGCAGCGAATCTTTGGATATTTATTGGGGGGGGAATCTTCAGGGTAGCCCTAATCACCGGCAACCGGCTGCACCTCTCCGGCGATTCGGGCCTCACGCCGCGTCTTCCGTCGTTGGCTCATAACCTCCACCCGCCCCCGCAGCCGATCAAAGAACAGGTAAACCACAGGCGTTGTAAACAGCGTGAGTGCCTGCGACACCACCAGCCCGCCAACAATCGTAATCCCCAGCGGACGCCGCAATTCGCTGCCGGTCCCTGTCCCCAGCGCCAGCGGCAGCCCGCCCAGCAAAGCCGCCATGGTCGTCATCATGATCGGCCGGAAGCGCAAGAGGCACGACTCGAAGATCGCCTCCTCCGGCGTCTTGCCGTGTTCGCGCTCCGCCACCAGCGCAAAGTCGATCATCATGATCGCGTTCTTCTTCACGATCCCGATCAGCAGAATGATCCCGATCATCGCGATCACGCTCAGGTCCACCTTGAATAGCAGCAGAAACAGCAGCGCACCCACTCCCGCCGAGGGCAGCGTCGACAGAATCGTAAGTGGATGGATGAAGCTCTCGTACAGAATCCCCAGCACGATATAAACGGCGACCAAGGCCAACAGGATCAGCACCGGCTCGCTCGAAAGCGATTGCTGAAACGCCTGCGCGGTACCCTGAAACCCTCCGTGAATGGTGGAGGGAACCCCAATTTCGATGCGCGTATTTTCGATCGCCGCGGTCGCATCGCTCAGGCTCGAACCGGGGGTCAGGTTGAAGCTGATCGTAGCCGCCGGCGTCTGCGACTGGTGGTTCACCGAGAGCGGTATCCGCTGCAACTCGAAGTGCGTCACCGCGGTCAGCGGAACCATGGCCCCGGTGGTGCTCTTGACATAGATATTTCTGAGCGCATCCGGGTCACGCTGGAAACGCTGCGCCACCTCCATCACCACATGGTATTGGTTCAGCGTCTCGTAGGTCGTCGAGACCTGCCTCTGCCCAAACGCGTCCGAGAGCGTCGCATCGATCGTCAGCGGCGATACCCCCAACCGGCTCGCCGTGTCGCGATCGATCACTAGCTGTTCGCGCAGCCCATTCTCCAACTGGTCCGTGTTCAGGTCCTTCAGCATCGGCAGCTTCTGCATCGCGGCCAGCAGTTGCGGCGTCCACGTCTCCAGTTCGCGAAGACTCTCGCTCGTCAGCGTGTACTGGTACTGAGCCGATGACTGCCTTCCTCCAATGTTCAGCTCTTGCGCCGATTGCATAAACAGGGTTACCCCCGGAACTCCCGAAGTCTTCCGGCGCAGGTTCGCAATGATCTTGTCCGGGGTCAATCCCGCCTTCTGCCTCTGTGCGTCGGGTGCCAGAGAGGCGAAGATATGCGCCGAATTGCCGCCGCCGCCACCCGGCCCACCGCCCCCAATGAACATCATCACATTCCCCATGCCGGGCTCTTTCCTTACAACCTCAGTGAGTTGCAAAGCCTTCTGCCTCAAAGCATCGAAGCTCACATCCTGCTGCCCGCGGATGTCCCCGCTCACTCGGCCCGTATCTTGCTGCGGAAAGAATCCCTTGGGCACAATCCGGTAGAGAAAGATCGTCAGGAAGAACGTCAGGATCGTAATCGCAAGCACCAGCGGTTGCCGCCTCAGCACGGCGCGCAGCCCCCGCTCGTACTCCCGTGTCATCCAACCCAATGTCTTCTCGCCCAGCCGATAGAACCAGCCATGGGACTGTGAACCATGCGCCTTCAGGAACTTCGCGCTTAACATCGGAGTCGTCGTCAGGCTCACCACCAGCGACACCAGAATCGCCACAGAGAGCGTCACCGCGAACTCGCGAAACAGTCGCCCCACGATGCCGCCCATCAGCAGGATCGGAATGAACACAGCAATCAATGAGGTGCTCATCGAAAGCACCGTAAACCCGATCTCCTTCGAGCCCAACATCGCCGCATCGTAGGCTGACAGCCCCTTCTCGAGATGACGGCTGATATTCTCGATCACCACGATCGCGTCGTCCACCACGAATCCGGTCGAGATCGTCAACGCCATCAATGAGAGGTTATCCAGCGTGTATCCCAGCAGATACATGATGCCGAAGGTGCCCAGCAGGCTCAACGGCACGGAGACGCTGGGAATCAGCGTCGCGCGCACCTCTCGCAGAAAGAAGAACACTACGATAATCACCAGCAGAATGGAGATGATCAGGGTACGCGTCACATCTTTCACCGAGGCGCGAATCGTCGTCGTCCGGTCCAGCGCCACGTCGATCTTCATTGCCGGCGGCACCGATGCGCGCAGCTTCGGCAGCAGCGCCAACACGTTGTCAACGGTGCTGATCACATTTGCTCCCGAAGACTTGAAAACAAACAGCAAAATGCCCGGCTTCCCGTTGATCTGGCCGCCGGTCTGAATGTTCTCAACGCTGTCGATCACCTCCGCCACATCCCGGATGCGGACGATGCCCTGGCCGGCTGCCGCCCCCGAAGCGCTCCCCGTTTTGCTGTTCGCGGCGGCTGTTACCGTACTTGCACTCACGCTGGGCGTGTTGCCCGGTGCGTTGGAGGCAGGTGCCGTTGGAGCGGATACTGCCGAAGTCGTTCCGCTTCCCGAAGACGTGCCTGAGGCCGAACCGCCCGCGCTGGCGGCTACGGCTGAAGTCTGGCTCGCCGGCAGCCCCGTCGTTGCGCTCGCCGAACTCACCGGCCCGCGATTGGTCGCGACGACCAGCGGAGCATACGCCGCCGAGCCGAAGAGTTGGTCCGTGGTCGTCACGCTGATCCGCTGCGAACCATTCAGGTAGCCCGTCGGCTGGTTCACATTCACCGATGCAATTGCCGCTCGCAAAGCTTCCAGACCCAGCCCATAGCTCGAGAGCAGGAAGGGATTCGCCTCGATTCGCACCGCCGGCTTCGCGCTTCCTCCTACAAACGTCTGCCCCACCCCTTGGACCTGCGCCACCTTCTGCCCAAGGATCGAGTCGGCTGCGTCATACAGCTGCGGTACCGTCATCGTGTCCGAGGTCATCGCCAGCATCAGGATCGGCGAGTCTGATGGATTGATCTTGCGATAGGTCGGGTTCGACGGCAGGTTCGAAGGCAACTGGCTGCGTGCCGCGTTGATCGCCGCCTGCACATCCCGCGCCGCGCCGTTCACGTCGCGGTTCAAGTCGAACTGCATTGTGATGTTGGCCGAGCCGGTAGACGAACTCGACGTCATCTGGTTAATGCCCGCGATCCGGCTGAACTGCCGCTCCAGCGGCGTCGCAATCGCCGAAGCCATCGTCTCCGGGTCCGCCCCCGGAAACGAAGCGCCCACGCTGATCACCGGAAACTCCACCTGCGGCAGACTGGAAACCGGCAGCAGAACATACGCCACCGCGCCCGCCAGAATAATGGCAATGCTCAGAAGAAACGTCGCCACCGGGCGGCGAATGAAAGGCGCGGAAAAATGAACACCCGCAACTCCACCCAGCGGCTCCTGCGTGCCCTCGAACCCCTCCTCAAGCCGAGCCGCGTCACCCGAGCGCTCGCTGTCCTGCGGCACGCGATCACCCCCTCGATCCGCGTCGCGGCCAGACGCCTTCAGCGCATCGCCGGGCCGCACGCCATCGCGGGGAGCTCTATCGCCGGGTTGTGCATACCGCTCGTCCAAACCAATCCTCACTAATAACTAGCAACCAAGAACAGTCGTGCTCAATCTCCCGCAGCCGGCACAGGATGCTCCCCTTCATGCACATGCGCGCGAAACTCATCATCTGCTTCCTTCGTATGCAGGTACTTGCGCCCGATCCGGTCGAAGAACAGGTACACCACCGGCGTCGTGAACAGCGTTAACACCTGCGACACAATCAGGCCCCCCACAATGGTGATGCCCAGCGGGCGCCGCAACTCACTACCTGTGCCCGTGCCCAGCGCCAGCGGAACGCCCCCCAGCAAAGCCGCCATCGTTGTCATCATGATCGGCCGGAAGCGCAGCAGACATGCCTGATAAATCGCCTCCTCCGGCTCCATGCCATGATCGCGCTCGGCCTCCAGCGCAAAGTCGATCATCATGATCGCATTCTTCTTCACGATGCCGATCAGCAGGATGATCCCGATCAGCGCGATCACGCTCAGGTCCACATGGAAGAGCATCAGCGAAAGAATTGCGCCCACGCCCGCCGAGGGCAGCGTCGACAGGATCGTGATCGGATGAATGTAGCTCTCGTACAGCACGCCCAGCACAATGTACACCACGATCAGCGCGGCAAGAATCAGCAGCGGTTCATTCTCGAGCGATGCCTCGAACGCCGCCGCCGAGCCTTGAAACGCCGCGCTCACGCTCGCCGGAATCTGCAGGTCTTGTTTGACCTTGTTCACCACCGTTACCGCGTCCCCAATCGACTTGCCCGGCGCGATATTGAACGATATCGTCGTCGCGGGAAACTGCCCCTGGTGATTGATCGCAAGCGACGCCTGTTGCGGCTCGAAGTGCGTAAACGTAGACAGCGGCACCTGCGTTCCGTTCGAGCTCTTCACATAAATATTGTCCAGCGATGATAAGTTGCGCCCGTACCTCGGCGCCACCTCCAGCACCACATGATACTGATTCTGCTGCGTGAACATCGTCGACACCTGCCGCTGCCCGAAGGCATCGTCCAGCGTGTCGTCGATATTCTGCGGCGTAATTCCCAACCGCGACGCCGTATCCCGGTCGATCACCAGATGCGCCTCAATCCCATCCAACTGCTGATCGCTCGCCACGTCCACCAGCACATCCTTGTGCTTCTGAAACTCCGTCACCAGCGCGTCCGACCAGTACGCCAGTTCAGACGGGCTCGCATCCTCGACAGAGTATTGATACTGCGTGCGGCTCACCCGGTCCTCTACCGTCAGGTCCTGTAGCGGCTGCAAAAATGTCTGCATCCCATCAATCTGCGACACCTTCGGCTGTAGCCTGGCAATCACATCTTCAGCCGTCGCGCTGCGCGTCTCGCGATCCTTCAGGTTGATCTGGATGCGCCCTTCGTTCAGCGTAGAGTTTTGCGCGTCGATCCCGATAAAAGACGACAGGCTCTCCACATCCGGATCCTTCAGGATAATGTTCGCGACCTGCTGCTGCCGGTCTCCCATCGCCCCAAAGCTGATCGCCTGGGGAGCCTCCGTAATCGCCAGCAGCACGCCCGTATCCTGCACCGGGAAGAAGCCCTTCGGCACGATGATGTAAAGGAACAGAGTCAGCGCAAATGTCGCCAGGGTCACCAGCAGCGTCAGCGTCTGGTGACCCAGCACCCAGCGAACGCCCACCCCGTAGCGCGCGATCACATACTCGAAAAACTCCTCCGATTTCCGGTAGAACCACCCCTGCTCATTCTCCGGCGTGTGCTTCAGCAGCTTCGCGGACATCATCGGCGTCAGCGTCAGCGACACCACCGCAGATACCAGGATCGTGACCGCCAGCGTCACCGCGAACTCGCGAAACAGTCGCCCTACGATGTCCCCCATGAACAGCAGCGGGATCAACACCGCGATCAGCGACACGGTCAACGACACGATCGTAAACCCAATCTGCTCGGAGCCTTTCAGCGCCGCATCCAGCGGTCCGTCTCCCTCTTCGAGATAGCGCGAAATGTTCTCGATCATCACGATCGCATCGTCCACGACGAAGCCGGTCGAAATCGTCAGCGCCATCAGGCTCAGGTTGTTGAGGCTATAGCCCAGCAGGTACATCACGCCAAACGTCCCTACAATCGAGAGCGGCACCGCCACCGCCGGAATGATCGTCGCGCGTATCGACCGCAGGAACAGGAAGATCACCATGACAACCAGCCCAATCGTCAGGATCAACTCGAACTCCACATCCTTGACCGACGCCCGGATAGTATTCGTCCGATCCGTCAGCACCTCCAGGGTCACGCTCGCGGGCAGCGATTGCCGCAGCTGCGGCATGATCTTCTGCACCTCGTTGACCACGCCGATAATGTTCGCGCCCGGCTGCCGCTGGATATTCAGGATGACCGCCGGATTCATCTCCTCCGACCGTGCTGGCTCATTCTTCGTGGCGGGCGCCGCGGCCTTCCCCATCCACGCCGCCTGGTACAGGTTCTCCGCGCCGTCGATCGAGTTCGCTACATCGGACAGCCGCACCGGCGATCCGTTCCGGTACGCAATGATCACGTTCGCGTAGTCAGCACTGGTCAGCAACTGGTCGTTCGCGCCGATCGTGAAGCTCTGCCGCGCTCCGCTCAGGCTGCCCTTCGCCTGGTCCACATTCGCCGTCCCCAGCGCCGTGCGCAGGTCTTCCAGACTCAGCCCATACCCTGCCAGCGCCGTAGGATTCGCCTGGATGCGCACTGCCGGCTTCTGTCCGCCGTTGATCGACACCAGGCCCACGCCCGAAAGCTGCGATATCTTCTGCGCCAGCACCGTGTCCGCCATGTCCTCGACCTTGCTCAACTGCAGCGTCTTGCTGGTCAGGGCAAGCGTCAGGATCGGCGCATCCGCCGGGTTCACCTTGCTGTACACCGGCGGATTCGGCAAATCCTTCGGAAGAAATGTAAACGCCGCGTTGATCGCCGATTGCACATCCTGCTGCGCAATATCGATACTCTCGTTCAGCGAAAACTCGAGCGTAATAATGCTCGCGCCGCCGGAGCTCGTCGACGTCATCTGCGCCAGACCCGGTATCTCGCCGAACTGGCGCTCGAGCGGAGCCGTCACCGAGCTGACCATCACCTCCGGGCTGGCGCCGGGATAGAACGTCTGCACCTGGATGATCGGGTAGTCCACCTGCGGCAGCGCCGACACCGGCAGTTGCAGATACGCCACCGAACCCGCGAGCAGAATGGCAACCATCAACAAGGCGGTCGCCACCGGCCGCAGGATGAACGGGCGCGACACGTTCATTCGGCGGGCG
>CAXTPN010000098.1:6235-9043 GCA_964246125.1 uncultured Acidobacteriaceae bacterium | reverse complement strand
TCCAGACTTAAGTATCCTGTTTTGAATACTTTGGATACTTTAGGGGGGAGGGGGGTCTAGACCTTGATTTGAGGAGGAGCCTGAGCTGTGGATAATCCGAAAGCTCCGAATCTTCGCTCCCTCTACGACGCGCGCATGGCTGCCATTCGCGACGACTTCGACCTCCATGTCGAGAATCCGGCCTCGGGCTCGGTCGCCGTCCATACGCGCGCCGCGGCCGTCGACGCCCTCGTCCAGACGCTCTGGTCCAACCTGCTCGCTACCGACGCGATCCTTACCTCCGGAATCGCCGTCGTCGCCGTCGGAGGTTACGGTCGCGGCGAGCTGCTGCCCTACTCCGACGTCGACCTCATGTTCCTGCTCGACGCCCGCGTGCAGGAGCGCGCCGTTAAGGAGTCGATCCGCCGCCTCAACCAGCTCCTCTGGGACTCCGGCCTGCGCCTCTCGCCCATGACCCGAACCCTCGCCGAATGCACCCGCTTCGACCCCGAGAACGTGGAGTTTACCCTGGCTCTGCTCGACGCCCGCCACGTCGCCGGCGAAGCCGCTCTCACCGAGAAGCTCGTCGGCACCTCCGTCCCCAAGGTGATGGCTCGGGACCGCAGGCGGATCGTCACTCGCCTCCTCGACGTCACCCGCATCCGCCACGCCAAGTACGGTGACACCATCTTCCACCTGGAGCCCAACGTCAAGGAGTGCCCCGGCGGCCTCCGCGACGCTCACGTCTGCGCCTGGCTCGCCCGCCTCGCCCAAACCGCCGAAGACGCGCCTCCACCGGAGTTCGTCGAGGCCCGTGAGTTCCTCCTCCTGGTCCGCGCCTTCCTGCACTTCCGCCACGGCCGCGACGACAACACGCTGGATTGGCAGACCCAGGACGAAGCCGCCGCCGCGCCGCTCGGTATCTCGCGCGCGGGGCGGGAGGGGAAAGGCGTGGACGCCTCGTACTGGATGCGCCTCTATTTTCGCCATGCCCGCACCCTCATTCGCCGCATCTCGCAGACGATCGAGTCGGCATCTCCGCCACAGTCATCGCCTCGATTGCGCCCACTCAGCGTCTTAGGTCGTGCTGAACTCGCTCCGCAGCATCACGGCTTCGAGATACGCCAGGGACAAATTGCGTTTCTTCAGCAGGCAGGCGGACCCTATCCGGAGCATGACGCCGATACCGTTCTGGCCATCTTCACGACGATCGCGCGCACCGGCGCAACCCTCTCCCGCCAAGCTGAAATGCGTCTCGAAGATGCGCTTCCGCGACTCTCGGCAAATCTTGAAGATGGCGCCGCGCTGTGGGCGCACCTGCAGGCAATTTTGACTGGTCCCTTCGCCGGCCACGCTCTCCGCGCAATGCATGCGCTGGGTATCCTGGAACTCGTCATCCCCGAGTTCCACGGCATTGACGCATTGGTCATCCGCGACGCCTACCATCGCTACACGGTGGATGAGCACACCTTCGTGCTGATCGATACCCTGCATGCACTGGCCGGCCAGGCAGCGGCAAAGACCTCGCAAACTCCATGGCCAGGCCGATTCGCATCCATACTGCGCGATCTTCCCCACCCCGAGCTGCTCTTTCTGGCCGCGCTGCTGCACGACACCGGCAAGGGCCACTCCAGTTCCGGACACGCGCTCGAATCGACTCGCCTGGCAAAGAGCGTCCTGGGACGATTGGAACTCGATCCATACGAAGCGGGGCTGGTCCTCGACTTGATACGCAATCACCTCGAAATGTCCGCTGCCTTGCGCCGCGATGTCTTTGATACAGAGACCATCCGAAGTTTCGCCACCCGGGTGCCCACACCTGAGGGTCTGCGCATGCTGACTCTCTTCACCTATGCCGACGTTGCCGCCGTTCATCCTGATGCGCTGACGCCCTGGAAGGCCGAAAATCTTTGGCGGCTGCACATTGCCACCTCTAATTTCCTCGACCGCAACGTGGATGACGAGCGCGTATCCCCGGCGATGGACGCCGAGTTGGGCGACGTCATGTTCAAAGTTCACGGGATGCTCCGCGACCGCCGCATCGAACTCGCCCATTTTCTGGAAGGCTTGCCGCTGCGCTATCTGCAAACCCGCACCCCTGACCACATTCGGGCGCACTTCGAGATGGCTGCGAAGCTCAATGCGCCCGGAGCGCTTGAGGCTGACCATAACCAGTTGGATTTTCGCTATGCTCCCGGCCTGATCGAGCTCACACTTGTCACTCGCGATCGTCCCATGCTCTTCGCCACCATGGCTGGCGCCCTGGCGGCGTGGGGAATGAACATCATCACGGCAGATGCTTTTTCGAACGCTCACGGGGTGGTCGTCGACAGTTTCCGCTTTATGGATACCTTTCGCACCCTTGAACTGAACGAATCCGAGCGCACCCGGTTTGTCGACAATGTTCGCGACATCATGCTCGGTCGCGTCGATTTAGAGGCCCTGCTGGGCTCCCGCCGCCGCACGCGCCGGAGAGCACCGAAGGTGCGGGTCGAATCCCGCATCGATTTCGACGACGCTGCCTCCAGCCAAAGCACGCTGCTGCAGGTCATCGCGCAGGATACCCCCGGTCTGCTGCGCGCGCTGGCTTTCACGCTTGCTGAGTGCGGGTGCAATATTGAAGTCGCGCTCGTCGACACGGAGGGCGAAATGGCGATCGACGTCTTCTACATCACACAGAACCTGGCCAAGCTCGAGCCGGCCTTTCAGGAATCGCTTCGTAGATCTTTGCTGGCCGCCATCGCATCGAATGCCCGCTGATTCTACCTTGCGGCATCTGCTCAGACTCTGGACTCTGTGCGCCTGTTGTCGCAATAATGATCCAACCAT
>CAXTPN010000098.1:0-6225 GCA_964246125.1 uncultured Acidobacteriaceae bacterium | reverse complement strand
ATGGAAGACCCGTTCCGAACTCGAGGGGCAACGATCGCTACTTCTTTGGGGCGCTTGACAGCTCCGCTCAAAATCGGGAAAAGCTTCAGGAAGTCAGCTGGGGCTACGATCAGCCGGAAGGCGTTGTACTTGCCTCGCTAGATGCGGCGATCAATTGGGTGCGTAAAAATTCAGTCTGGCCCATGACATTTGGACTGGCCTGCTGCGCGATCGAGATGATGTCGATGGGCGGGTCTCGCTATGACATTGCGCGTTTTGGAGCCGAAGTTTTCCGGCCGTCACCACGTCAGAGCGACTTGATGATCATTGCCGGGCGGGTCTCACAGAAGATGGCCCCCGTCATCCGCCGCCTTTACGAGCAGATGCCCGAACCAAAATGGGTCATTTCCATGGGAGCCTGCGCAACTTCAGGTGGTGTCTTCAACAATTACGCTTTGCTGCAGGGGGTCAATCAGATCATTCCGGTGGACATTTATGTGCCGGGATGCCCGCCTCGCCCAGAGCAGCTTCTTTATGCCATCACCTTGCTTCAGGAAAAAATCCAGAGCGAACGGGGAACCGTTCGTCGGACTCTGAATCTCTCCTGAGGCCGATCGGCCGCCGGAGGTTCCGGTGCGAGCCTTCATTTCAACAGACGCGGCGATTTACTGGAGAGGTACCGTTTTCAAACATGCAGCCCATTGCGATACCTTCGCTGGTACATTTTCCTGAAGTGAGTAAGTCCTTGCATTTTGTTGTAGCTAGTTGGTTCATGTAGGGTAGACTTTGTTAGACCGGGACGATTGGAATTCAGTAAGACCCAGGCTCAAAAATCTTGAAGTATATTTTCAGCGGAGGAAGTCGAATGGTTTATCGCCCGTTTCGTCATATTGGCCGGTTCGGACTGGCTGCATGCGCAGTCAGCCTTGGAGTCGCGAGCCTGAGTGCGCAGACTGCACCCAGCACAACCGCCCCGGTGGGGCCTAACCCTTCGCGTGTGGACGTTTTCACCGGATTCAGCTACTATGGCGCGCATGGCCAGGTGAAGCCCGCCGGCATCAACTACTCCTCGATCAACCTCGGGGCAGCTGGCAGCGTTGCATACTACTTTAACAAGTACGTCGGCGGCGAGATCAACTTCATGGCGCACCCGGACGGGGTAAACGATGGCCTTTACTCCTCCAGTGCGGGTTTGATCGGGCGTGCCCCGATGCAGAACTTCACCCTTTTTGCTCACGGGTTGGTAGGCGGAGCGAAGCTGGGCGGTCCAAATCAGTCCAATCCGTTTATCTATCACGAGCCTTACCGGTGGGGCGCGACACTTACCGCCGGGGGCGGGATGGATTACGATCTCCCCTTTCTGAACAACAGGTTCTCTCTGCGCCTGTTTGAGGCCGACTATCAGTACGTTCACGCAGACTTCGGTCCTGCAGTCTCTGTACCGACCACCGGTGTTCTTGGCGGGCGTGCGAATCTCTCTGGTGTCGATCTCAGCACGGGTATCCTGACGCACTTCGGCCACATTATCCCGCCACCCCCTGTAACCTACACCTGCACGGTTGCACCGACGACGGTCTTTCCCGGTGATCCGGTTACGGCGACAGGAACCGCACTGAACCTCAACCCGAAGAAGACAGCTACCTACACTTGGACCTCTACAGGCGGCACGGCGTCGGGTACCAGCAGCACCGCAAACATCGACACGAAGGATCTTGCGCCCGGCACCTATACGGTCAAAGGCCATGTCTCCGAAGGTTCAAAGCCTGGGATGATGGCAGACTGCTCCGCCGACTTCACGGTAAAGCCGTTTGAGCCGCCCACCATCGGTTGCTCCGCCAATCCGTCCACAGTCAACCCTGGCGACTCCTCCACGATTACTGCAAGCGGTGTCAGCCCGCAGAATCGTCCTCTGACCTACAGCTACAGCGCTACTGCTGGAACAGTCAGCGGCACCACGGGAACCGCGACTCTGTCCACCTCCGGAGCAGCGCCTGGCCCCATCACCGTTACTTGCAACGTTGTCGACGATAAAGGCCAAACTGCATCGCAGACGACCACGGTCACGGTAGTCGCTCCAGCACCGGTGAAGGCGGCGGCACCCACGTCGACCAGCCTCTGCACGATTAGCTTCGAGCGTGACACCAAGCGTCCGACTCGCGTGGACAATGAGGGCAAGGCTTGCCTCGATGACCTCGCACTCAACCTGCAGCGCTCCACAGATGCGAAACTCTACCTCACCGGCAACTCCGCGGCGAGCGAGAAGAGAGGTCCGAAATTGGCTGCTGAACGTGCTGTCAACACCAAGGACTACCTCGTAAAAGAAAAGGGTCTCGACGCTTCCCGCATTGTGGTCTATACCGGAACCACCGACGGCAAGACGGTCACGACGACGCTTGTTCCATCTGGTGCCGATACGTCCTCCTTGAGCGGAACGCCCGTCGATGAGAGCACGGTTGTGGCTCAACCCCGCACGGCAACCGCAGGAAAGAAGCATCACAAGAAGAAGAGCTAATCCTCTTCTTTGGCACAGGGGCTGGTTGGGCTTCGGCTCAACCAGCCTTTGTGTTGTAGGAAGGTGCCTCGATCTGAACGCATGCATTGAACGTTCTGTACGTCTAACCTGAACGGATCGACTGGGAGTTGAAACGATTGATGGTTGGCAGGCTCAGATCTGGCAAGTTTTCTGTAGGTATTCTCTGCGTTGTCGTTCTTTGGACGGCTCGACTTGTTGCCGCACCTTGGCTGCCATTCGGCCCAGATGGCGGTGATGCACGCCGCATCGCGCCTGACCCCAGCGATCACGCCCACCTATATCTGGGGACCGCGAATGGCTGGATCTATGAGTCGCACAATTCCGGTTCTTCCTGGGTCAGGGTTGCACAGATTGGCAAGCGCGATGATCTGGTGCTGGACTCAATTGTTGTGGATTCCGCCGACCCTAAACACCTGCTTGTCGGCGCATGGGTTATCGATCACCCCGATGGGGGCCTGTTTACCTCTACCGACGGGGGAATGACTTGGCTGAACCAAGCCGAGATGCGCGGCCAATCCGTTCGCGCCTTGACTGCTTCGCGTTCTGATCCAAAGGTACTGGTTGCGGGCAGCCTTCAGGGAGTGTTCCGCTCGACCGACGCTGGTCAGCATTGGAACAGAATTAGCCCCGCTGACAGCACGGAGATCCACGAGATTCAGTCGGTCGCAATCGACCCTAAAGACGCTAGCGTGATCTACGCGGGAACGTGGCATCTCCCTTGGAAGACGACTGACGCGGGCGGGCACTGGGAGTCCATGAAACAAGGCATCATCGACGATTCAGATGTGTTTTCCATCATCGTCGATCCCACCTCTCCGCAGACCGTGTATGCCAGCGCCTGCTCTGGAATCTACAAGAGCGACGATGCTGGCGGCCTCTTTCACAAGGTGCAGGGTATTCCTTCCACAGCCCGCCGCACTCGCGTCCTTTTACAGGATCCTCACCATCTGGATACGGTCTTCGCCGGGACAACGGAGGGCCTCTTCCGCTCCGAAGACGCGGGCAAGAGCTGGACCCGCACCACAGGGCCGGAGATCATCGTCAATGATGTTTTGGTAGACTTGGCAGATCCGCAGCGGGTCCTTCTTGCCACTAATAGAGGGGGAGTCATGGCATCGGATGATGGCGGCGATACTTTCCATTCTTCAAATGGGGGCTTCTCCGCGCGTCAGATAACAACCCTAAAGCGCGACCTGAACCACTCGTCCAAACTTTTCGTCGGCGTCGTAAACGACAAGGATTGGGGTGGGGTATTCGAGAGTGATAACGGGGGAGTTAATTGGGTTCAGCGGAGTGATGGTTTGCAGGGCCGCGATGTGTTTGCGCTCGGACAGGCGCCGGACGGCACCATGATTGCCGGGACAGCACATGGCATCTACCGCCTGGATTCCACCTCCCAAACTTGGGAGCGCGTCGAGAACGCACCAGCTGGTCCGCCCACCGTTGCTACGACACATCCTTCGGTCCCCAACCTGACTCGTGCACCCGTACCTATCGGGCGCAATCTTTTTGTACAACGCAACTCCGTTAAAACGAATTCACTCGCAAGACGTAAGGCCGCGCTCGGAAGTGCCAAACATCCAACATCCAACACGTCACTGAGGGTCTCTCGAAAGAAGGCACAATCCTCTGCCATGCGGAAGGGCGCGGGTGGAAGTAGTCACGGTACTGTGGCAGCCACGGCCAAGCGCTCCGCGTCATTGAAAACTACCGGAATAGCTTATGCTGATACCTCGCCTGCGCCGCCACCGTCTGGTGTAGAGGTCGCGCCACCAACTTTCGATGGCGGCGTCTACTCTATCGTCACGGCGGGCCGCTCACTTTTAGCGGCTACGTCGGCAGGGCTGCTGTCGAGCAGCGATAACGGCGTATCCTGGACGGCGGCCGGGCCTGAGGGCAGTTCCGACTGGCGTCTTCTTGCTGCCGCCAAAGCAAACGTCGTCGCTGCGTCGCTGCATTCGGTGCAGTTTTCTCCTGATTCAGGCACAACCTGGTCACCCGTCAAGCTGCCTCGGGATCTTACTCAGGTTTCCGCGATCGCGGTAGAGCCATCTGGTGAAATATGGGTCGGCAGCCGCGAGGGCGTCTTCGTCTCCTCAGATGGCGGCAGTGCCTGGTCTACCCCCAAAAACCTTTACGTTAACTCCGTCAATAGCATCTTCTATGACGAGTCGGCGAGTGCCGTTACGGTTACTGCTGCCGGAAATCACGGAATTGTTTTCACAGTGCAGCTTCCACAAAGGTCAGTCGCTTACTACGAATCGGGATGGACACTTCGGTTCGCCAGACCGGTAGGAGATCATCTTGTAGCCGCTACGCTCTTCGACGGGCTGGTCATTCAACCGCGAATGTCGATATCGCCGATTCGGGGTTTACCTTCCGGGGCGGCTGTTTTGGCACCACCCCCGACTCCCTAGTACGGAGGGCATGGCAGGACTAGAATCATGCCATGACTCACGTCGCCACACCGAAACCCCGGCACTCGTTTCAGACTGACGATCCTGCCCTGCTGCCTATCGCGGAGAAGGTCCAGGCAGGGGAGCGCCTTACTTTCGACGATGGCGTTACGCTCTACCGCTCCGGCGATATCCTTGCCGTGGGGTGGCTTGCCAACCTGGTTCGAGAGCGCATGCACGGGGACGTCGCCTATTTCAACGTGAACAGGCACATCAATCCCACGAACGTCTGTGTCGCCTCCTGCCGGTTATGCGCGTTTGGGCGCAAGAAGGGGGAGGCGGGTACCTACACTATGGCCTTGGAGGAAGCATGGGAGGCGGCGGGATCGGGGTATACGGACGCGGTAACGGAGTTCCACATTGTGGGTGGGCTGCATCCGGACCTGCCGTTCGAGTACTTCATGGATCTGGTGCGAGGGCTGAAGCAGCGCTTCCCGCAGGTTCATATTAAGGCATTCACGATGGTGGAGGTCTCGTTTCTGGCCAGGCGCGCCAAGCTGACGATCTCCGAGACTCTGGCGGCGATGAAGGCGGCGGGGGTGGATTCTTTGCCTGGAGGCGGAGCGGAGATCTTTGCAGACCGCGTGCGGCACATTATCTGCGACCACAAGATCGACGGCGGCGAGTGGCTGGAGACGGCGCGGCTGGCGCACCGGATGGGATTCCGGTCGAATGCGACGATGCTTTATGGACATGTGGAGAACGATGAGGACCGGGTGGATCACCTGGTCAAGCTGCGGGCCGTGCAGGACGATACCGGCGGCTTCCAGACCTTTATCCCGCTCTCGTTTCACCCGGACAACACGGCACTTGCGCATATTCCCAAATCGACTGGCATGCTGGATATCCGGCAGATTGCGATTGGGCGCCTGATGCTGGATAACTTTCCCCACATCAAGAGCTACTGGCAGATGGTGACGCCGAAGATGGCCCAGATTTCGATGCGCTTCGGGGCGGATGACATCGACGGCACCGTCATCGAAGAGAAGATTTACCATGATGCGGGTGCGAGCACGCCCCAGGGGTTGCGGCGCGCGGATTTAGTGAGGCTGATCGAAGAGGCTGGCCGGGTGCCATTTGAGCGCGATACTCTTTATCGCGCGGTCACTCGCTCTGAGGACACTTTCACTGTCTCCGCTTGAGGCCTGTGGATAAAGTGTGGCTAGACCCCCCTCCCCCCGTAAAGTATCCAAAGTGGAGATTTAAAGGACTTAAGTCTGGACTTGGTTATGCGGGTGGGCCAGTTTTCCACAGATT
>CAXTPN010000097.1:6489-9179 GCA_964246125.1 uncultured Acidobacteriaceae bacterium | reverse complement strand
GGACGGTACAGGGATTTGAATCCGGGACGGAATAAGTAAGAACGGCTTGCGTATTCGTTATGCCGCGCTGTGAGACGGTTAGGACAAAGCCTTTACCCGAGGATACACTGGCCGCGCATATAAGTACTACTGTTAAGGATAGATGGTGTTTGAACACTACAGGCCGAGTGTTTACACCGCAGTATTGTTCTCGCGTGGATAGTCAATTATAACTCTCAATCGTTCTTACTGGCTGCTTCTCCACTGACTCGGTACTCGCACGCTCCACTGCGAGCGCGCGGAGTATCATTGTAAGTAAGCGAGTCTGATTATCTACTCGCTGTTGGCAATAGCCACACTGTTGAACGTGTATTCGCACTTCGCTCATGTATGGCCCCGCCGTCACGGCAGTCGGTGTCTTTGGAAGACGCTTGAGAATAAACAACTCCAACACGTCCTCGTTGGGGTGCTGTGTGCGTTGGACGGTGGTCGGGTGTGCTACTAATAACGTTTGGGTAGGCATGAACTACTTCGTCTCCGGAACGGTCTAGTCTAAAGGGCCACACTGGCGGGATCTCAGCTTTGGCCGGACACCATTCTGCCACTCGTCTGCCGCAGCCGGTGTAAACGCCCAGGTCCTCACTGTATCGCTAACACTGCTAATCGGTCAGAACACAGAACTCTTTAGACTTATGGTGCAACTGGGAAGGTGTTGCGCATGGTGAAACAAAAGTCTTCTCACGGCTGAGCGGAATCGTCTCTCGGCTACACAAGCGTAAAGACAAATATGCGTACTGCTCTACACAACCATAGGCCCGGAAAGACACTGCTAATCGTCGTGCAGCTAGCAACCCTCACCGCGACTAACCTGCTCGCCCGGCCGATTAAGTTGCCGCCTCCACCTCCGCCTCCGCCGACCTTCATTGAGGCGCTGGCAGCCGCGCTTCACACTGCCTTATACTTGATGTTCTCTTAATTACCGGCGATCTGCACCGCTCTTACGACACAGTATACGGAGCGTGTATCCGGGAATGTTTGTTTATTTCATTGTGGGCGTATATAGTGCGTGCAGGAATGCGCCCGTAATAGACACCACACAATGAACGCTTCACAGTAGCTATTTGCACATCGGCAGAAATCCCTTTAGACAGGCGACGATCCTCTCTGACCGGCTGCGGCCCTGATGAGGTGTCTCGCCATAGGAGTGACTGCCTGTGTGTATGTAGGCCACAGCAGCCAGTGAGCCGGCCACATCATCCGAGCCATCTTGCTTTCTCTCCTGTCAAGAGACACAGACCAAATGCCGTTCACTCGCAATACACGCTCCAGGTTTCACAGTGGTTGTTAACCGGATTGATCACCAGGCACCGCCGAGCGTGTCGCCAGGTAGTCACATGGCCGTTATCGCTTGCAGCCGGCTATAGCACACAACGACCACTCTTTAAATTGCACTTCTAGATGTCAGTCTGATCTGAACTCGACCCAGATAGTCACGCATCTGTAGAAGGAGCTGGCTGATGTCCACGGCGCTCGCCTTTTCAGCAGCGCGCTCAATCTGCTCGCCGAGTCGCGTCAGTTCCGGGAATCCAAAGGAAGACCCAGTTCCTTTCAGGTCATGCGCTATGGTCTGGATTTCTTCAAATTGCGAGTGCTTGAGGTACTGAAGCACAGTGGGAATCTGACTTAGGCGCGAGGCTATGTAGAGCGGTATATACTCTTCAAGACCTTCCGGAGGGTCAATGATCTCAGCCGTAGCTTTGGCTAGTAGCGCATGCTTTCTGTACGTGTTCAGGGTTTCAACCAGTTTCTGTTTGGAGATGGGTTTGGCAACGTGAGTATTGCATCCAGCGTCATAGCTGTCGTGAGCATTCTGAAGAAGTACGTTTGCTGTAAGGGCGACAATTGGGGTTTGGGGGAGATTGTGAAGCTGCTCAAAGGCTCGAATAGCGCGAGTAGCAGCTAGCCCGTTCATGACGGGCATCTGCATATCCATCAGAACAATATCGAACGCTCCAGCAGTGAATTGCTCAACCGCCTGCTCACCGTTTTCTGCAATGGTGATCCTGTGCTTGCTATCTCGCAGATAGGCTTCTAAAAGAAAGCGGTTATCGGGAGAGTCTTCAGCAATGAGAATATTCATAGGATGTTCAAGATCTGCGGACGTCGAGACGGTGGGCGGCGTCAGCTGCTCAGTAGGCGTAACGAAACGCAACGCATCGAAGATCAGCTGAAGCAGCACGGCACGACTCACAGGTTTGACCGCATAACCGGCGAGGCCGCTTTCGCGTCTCTTTCCGCTGTCACCAGGGCGACTGTCCGACGTGAGCATGACAATGGGTATCGCGGGCTCCACATGCCGAAGGAGCGGGATAGTTGCGAATCCGTCCACGTGAGGCATTTCTCGATCTAGTAACACCATGGCAAATGACTGTAGGTCGTGTTTCGCGCGGATCAATTCGTCCATTCCCTCTCGAGCGCTCGAGACTTCAACACTGACGATATCCCAGCAAGAAAGCGTTTCTCGGAGTATTAACCGGTTAGTAGCGTTATTATCAATGACGAGTATACGAGTACCGTGAAGGTTTCCTAGTTGCTCAGGCGGCTCGGTCCGGGAGTGCTCAGACACGGCTTTGAGCACGGCTGTAAAGCGGAATACGCTTCCACGAGAGACTTCGCTGGTCGCTGACAGGCGACCGCCCATTGCTTCAACT
>CAXTPN010000097.1:0-6479 GCA_964246125.1 uncultured Acidobacteriaceae bacterium | reverse complement strand
GGCAAATACCAAGCCCCAACCCCGTACCCCCATATCTCCGTGTCGTTGAGGAGTCGGCTTGCCTGAAATCGTCAAACACGCTTATCAATTGCTCGGGAGAAATGCCGATTCCGGTGTCGGACACACTGAAGTCGAGTGTCTCGTTAGCCCCCGAATTGTTTTGAACGTGCACGACGACCTCACCCGACTCGGTAAACTTTAGTGCGTTTCCTACCAGGTTCAGTAACACCTGTTGTAAGCGATGTGCGTCGCCTACCACTCTGTTACTCACGTTTGGTGCTATTCGGTGAAGTAACAGAATGTTTTTAGCCTGAGCCTTTGCGCTCAGCAATTCCAGGACTCGCACGACGACACCTTCCAGGTCGAACACAGCAGATTCTAGTTCTAGATGTCCCGCTTCGATTTTCGATAGGTCAAGCACACCGTTGATCAGATCCAATAGCGTATTGCCGGCGCGCCGAAACACCTCGACATACCGTCGTTGCTCCGGATCGAGTTGCGACTTCCCACAGGAGGTCAGACATGCCCAGAATTGCGTTCATGGGAGTACGGATTTCGTGACTAATTGAAGCCAAGAACAAGCTTTTCGTCGTATTGGCCTGCTCTGCCCTATTCGTCTGGATCATTAGATCACGATTGCTATCCGCAAGAGACGTTTCCCTCTCGCGCAACGCCGTTTCTACTCCCGATCGGCGCCTACTTTCACCTCTAATGGCCATCAGGCTGAACACGGCAAGTAGTAAAGCGAAGCTGTAAGTAACCAGTAGGGTTCTCTGGACAAGCACACTGGCACGTCCAATCTCGTCCAGCGTGTGCTGTCGCTTCTCCCGAAGCAGGTCTTTTCTCTTAGCTGCAAGCGACTCAATCAATTGCATCCGGCGAAGGCTCAGCACCAACCCACTCTGGTATGACCGGTCCGGGCTATGATGCTCTCCTACAGCGAGGTGGATTGCGCTCGTGAGTGCTGCCATCTCTTCTCGAGCTGTGTTGACAAAGGTTTGGTCAATAAGCGCACCCGATCCGGATATCTCTTGAAACAGTTTGACTCCGGCCTGCGCGTTGGCCAAATCGTGTGTGTCACCAGTTAATAGATAACCCCGTGTGCCACTGTCGCTTTTCCACACAGCGTCGGCTAAACAATCAATTTGTTTGAGCTGATCATTGATACTACGGAGCTGTGCTCGAAGACCAATAACGTTGTTGGATAAACCCCACATTGCTGCGCCAAGGCCAGACAACAGAAAGCCGAAACACACAATCGACAGCACAGAGCCGGCTAAGTACACTTGCTGGGGGCTGTCTTTGAGCCTCGCCCAGAGAAAAGACATCAAGCTAATCCCGAGCGCACTTAGACACAACGCCGTTGGAAACGAAATATCATAGAAAAACACCGCCCACGAGTGCCCTATGGTGAGACTGAATGGTCGTTCTATGATTGTTAGAAGCGCCATGGTCTCAATTACTACCCCCAGAACAGCAACTATCTGACAATGTCTCACTGTGGTGGTTGAGCGAGTGAGAATCACAAGGCCCATTGCTAATAATAGAAGCGCGACCGCAGTACCGTTCGCCATTCCAGGGCTTTCGGAAGAAGGAAATACCAAATGATGCAACGAACTACCTGAGGTTCGGCCAACCACTTTCACTAAGCACAAAAGCAGCACCGTCGCTACAATGCCGGTCACACCTCTGTGGTGGTCGCGGCCTACTAGCAATATGCCGGTCGCCGCCAGTATGAGGCCGACCGCGGTGTCTAGGACCATGGGTGGCGAGTCAGGAATGAGAGCGGCGAATTTCGGCAGATGCAAGGCCCACGCGCTGATTACAAACAGGCACAAGGCGACACACAACCGAGCCGTCCATTCGATAACCGCGTGCGGAGAAAGGCTTCGGTTGGACTGGTACAAGTTCGACGGTGCGTGTTTGTAGTTAAGCGACATGTACATAGCGTGCTGGCTGGTTTCAAGGACCCAGTCTGATTTAGGTGGTGATTAGCCAGAGGTTCTCTCAGGATTGTTGCGCCCCAGCGGGCAGCTGTGTGTTCCATAGAGAACGGACTTTACCAATGCACATGGCGATCATTGGTTTGCTACCGGCGGCGATGCCCATCGGCACGACTGCAGGTGCCACTCCTCGGATCGGCGAGTGTTGCCCAATACGTCGATAAGCGTCCCGTCCCTCGGTGCTGGTTGCTGTACCTCGACATCGCATCGTCTGAGTAGCAAAGGTATGGAATGGACGGGGGTGCTCTTCGTATCAGCTGGATCGGTTTCCCTCACATGATTCCTCCCATGAACCTGGATTGAGGCTCGCGGCTCCGACACCATTAAAAATCGTGTCTCTTCGCTACTTGTTCTCTCCCCTGTGGAGTTAACACCGGCCTGCAAGCATACGAGGGTACATTGCGGTGGGTTGTGAACCATGAATGTTGCTGCTGAATGTCAACCCCGAGAGGTGAGCGCACTGGCGGCTCGGCTTTGCCAACCACAGAACCGGTGAGGCTTATTGTGCGGCCATTTCGCACGGCGCAAAATCGCTCCATCAAAGTAGCAATGCTTCTCGCTTTTCTGCCGATAACGTTAACATGAAGCCGAGTAAAGAACAGTGACAACGGTTGAGCGACGATGTTCATAGAAACAGTCCACGAGCGTGCTTAAACGGGGGCCACCATACTTTTGGCGACTCTCGGCGAAGCCCACCGGTGGGGCGACGCCCCGCTCTCTTATTTGAGACATGAAAATTATCCTACGCTTAGCCGGGCATATCTAAGGAGCTACTAATGAACAACAGCCACTCTAAGACTTGTAATGTGCTTCTTGTAGACGACAGCAGCGACGTAGCAGCATTAGTGAAGGCATATCTGACTGATCCGAGAATTGCCCTGACCGTTTCACAGGGCGGCAGAGAGGGGGTACGCGCGTTCAAAACGACCGCATTCAATCTCGTGCTGATGGATGTACAAATGCCGGATCTGAATGGATACGAGGCCACTAGGGCCATTCGGTTTTGGGAAGCTCACAATGATCTCCGTCCGACACCAATTGCAGCGCTAACGGCATGCGAATCCCCGAGTGCTGTCGCCGAACTCTTTGCTTCAGGGTGTACGCAGTATCTTCGAAAGCCGATAACCAAAAATATTCTACTGCAGACAGTGGCTCAGTACTTTTCGAGTCCCTCAAGCTGGCCACAGGCTGAATGTGCCTTATAGCGCCGATTATCAGTAGGACCGGGCTTACGAACTGCTGCCATTTAACGATCCTGACTCGACAGTTTCGGCTGCCTGCTAGAGTGCGGGCAGCCAAGGCGGTTGCTGTGCGCGCACGAAGGGTGCCATCGAAGCACTCTGGGAAGCGGCAGGTATCCTATATCAGACCCAATTTCGTAGAGGCCTGCTCAGTCTTGTAGCGCAAGCGTCTTAACCGGCGTGCCATCACTCCAATTGCCCATGTTAACTTGATTTATCGATCCGTGACCTAGGCCGTACGAGCAGTCAGTTCCGGATAGAGCGCAATTGAATAGGCCTACACTGAGCTTCCAGGTAATGTTGTAATCCCGGTCGTCCACCCCAGAGTCATCATCCATCAGGCCGTTGGTGTCGGGGAAAAAGTGAGTTCCCAATTGTGCAGGTACGCCATGCGAGTCCGATATCACTTGCAGGAAGTCACGGTTCCCAGCGGGAATCGCATTTCCTATTGAACTCCAAATTGCTTCGGCGGCCGGAATGTCAGTTGTGTCTTCGTCGGAATCTACTAAGATCACGTCGACTGAAGCGCTAATCTGACTGAAATCAACAGGCAATAACCCACTATGGCCAATGCCAGGGTTAAAGGCCGCGATCGCCCGCGGAATCGGAATGCCATTCGTTGAGTTTACCGTCAGTTGCTGGGCTACGGCAAACGATTCATAAGCGCCCAGCGAGTGACCAATAAAAGCGGTTTGAATTCCCAAACCATCTTTAACGGGCGGGACCAAACCCGCCTCACCGGATTGCAGCAATGTTAGTGCCGCGGTCCAGACGCTAATTATATTTGTGGTTAAGCGTGGCGGTGGCAAGTTAGTATCATAAGCTGGAAAGACCACAGTATAGCCTTTGCGAACCACATGCTCGATCCAATAGGTGTAATTAGTCGGACTATCACCGTTTGGATACCCTTCTAGACCTGCCAGAGATGCATGAAGAAGCAAAACCACGGGTAATGCGGCGGGCTGACCGGATCCCACAGGCTCGAAGATATAAAATGCGCCAGACGGCTCTTGCTGCAACGGGTTGGCATAGTACGGTCCAAACTGGTTAAATGACGAATATTCGTAGC
Organism: uncultured Acidobacteriaceae bacterium; assembly: GCA_964246125.1. Lineage (GTDB taxonomy): Bacteria > Acidobacteriota > Terriglobia > Terriglobales > Acidobacteriaceae > Edaphobacter. The sequence goes on along the minus strand of CAXTPN010000097.1, from coordinate 2,166 downwards.
TGCTGCCACCCGGACCGCTTGTAGACTGAGGAGGAGGGGTAGGCACTTGGGCACTCATGTTTAGCCCAGCTAAACAGCTAAGTAGTAGTATACAAAAGCGGCTATGTATCATGGTTGTCTTCACAAAACTATTGTTAACAGCTAATACTCCAGTGTTAGGGGAGGCGAAACATAAGACCTGAGCCCGTGCCCCCTAGCAGACACGATCTGTAGGTCGCACGGGTTGATTTCTATATATCAAGGTAGTTCCACGACCCAAATACTCTCAATGGTTCACTTAAGGCTGCGTCACGGGCGTTCCTTTGGCCCACTCCCGAGGTAATCGCCAGGAGGCGGTGGTAGTTGCCTCCAATGAAGTCTGGTCCGCTCTACCTCGAATCGCACGCCTGGAGTTGTCCCCGATCTCTGAGATTTATCTCAGGTTTTTTGCCTTTTAAAGAACTGCCTTAACTTACGCCACGGAGCGGATATCCTGATGCGGAACAGCCGGAGATCGATCCGTTTCCCGAATCGACCGATCAGCTTTCTTAGGGTGTCGTTTTGGTTTGGTTCGAGAGAACAATAGTCCTACGCCGCTACTACACACGTATGCACTCTTCTTCAGACAATTATTGGAAAGCTGCGTGTGACCGCGCAGCCAAGCGTGAGGCGAACTGGAATCCCTCCCCTGAGCCTACCCGGATAAAGGGTCTGACCCTTGCTCAGTGGGCCTGCGTGATAGCCGGAATACTGACGTTTTTCTTGCCTTTGGCTCTGCATCCTGAAGCATTTCGGTAGGTGCTAGCACATGCTAGTTCTGCGTCTGCTCCCCGCTTTCCTTGAGCCATTCCCAGCGAAGCTGCCCTTTCGTTTCCAATTGCCGCACCATCAGTTCTTGAGAAGGCTACCTGGAGGCACGGTTTCAACGATTACCACGCATGAGAGTCCATACGTCTGCAAAACTGCATCGAACTATGGCCTACAAAACTTCCACCCCGAAGCCGATCGATAGCCGATATTCGCGATCTATTTGGGTATAGACGGAAGACACCAAGACAGGCGAAGTCCACACCATTCGCAGTTTTACACCAGAATTGGAGGCGCGCAGGCACCTGTGCGTAGAAGCATTGCGCGTAAACGGCGGCGGAGCGGGAAGGCAAACTTCCCGTTGGTGGCCTGGAGTGACACTACCCGACGACAAGGCACATTGCTGCGGCCGGGTGTATACTGCTCAACGCGGGAGTGGATTTCCCCTTCCTCTCGCCCCCGAACGTCGCGCGCCGTCTGAGTCGAAGCAGATGGCGCGCACGGCGGCCTGTCAGCACATGCTACTTCTGCGTCTGCTCACCGCTGTTCTTGAGCCATTCCCGGCGAAGCCGCCCTTCCGGTTCTAACGGTTACCACCGCATGAGAGTCTATACGTCTGCAAAACTGCATCGACTATGGCCTACAGAACTTTCCATCCCGCAGCCGAATCGACAGCCGGATTCTGAAGATCTATTCGGGTATAGCCGGAAGGCACCAAGACAGGCGGAAGTCCACACCATTCGCGGTTTTAAACCAGACTGGCGGGGCGCAGGCACGTTTATGTAGTCGAACTCAACGCAGGTTTAACGAATATTGGCGAGCCTTGAGTGCGGAACTCGTATCGTTGAATGGTCGCAGCGGCTTTCCCGCTGTCCGAGCGAACGATCCGGCCGACGGCGACCATCTTCAGCCGGCAGCGCTGGTTTAGGACAACAGGCCAGGAAATTGACAGCTCAACCCGCTTCCCAACCGGCAGTTCGATGTTCGTTTCGAACAGGATGCCTTTGCTGCTGATGTTTAGCGTGCGGCCAAGCTGTTGCGGAAGGTGGCGGCGGTGATCTATGAGGCGGTAGCGCAGTTCGCACTCGATGTCGAACCGTTTGCGGCGACGGCGTTGTGCGGGTGTCAGATCGGGCATCATGTTTATTAGTCGGCAGGGTCGCGACCCAGCGACATAGATCACATCACCCAATTTCGCACGGGACGCCAGTACTACTGCGCTACCGGTACAGGTGCCTGCATAAACGCCGACTAGGCCGCGTTCTCCGGGCCGGGCTCGTCACTGGACCGGATTCCTTTTACCCTGCTCGATCTCGATACCGAAAATAAAGCGCGCGGAAGTCTCTCGAATAACTTTTCCGCGCGCAAGGTGTCGTTATT
>CAXTPN010000096.1:4825-9316 GCA_964246125.1 uncultured Acidobacteriaceae bacterium | reverse complement strand
TCGCATCGCCGTCCTAGGCCCGACCAAGTTCCCCGAGCCCGAACTCGTCAAGCTTCAAACCTCTGCCGTTCCACGCAACCCGGATCGTAGCTAATCTTGTAAGCCGGACCCGCTCACACCCTCGGCTGAACAACCCGGTAATGCTGCTGCTCCGGGTCGCCTCCACAAATTAGGCTTGACAACGAGACCTCAAGGGGCTTCAAATGCGCACATCCGGGATAACGCTATCCAAGCCTGCGCACGACAATCGTCACCAGGATCTTGTAGCCAAACCCGTGACGATCACTCGCTTCTCTGCCCTTGACCGAGGTCTTCATGCAAGTCCCGTACACCCTGCTCGCAAAGATCGTCATTGCGGTCACAGGCGCACTGCTGCCTACATACTCTTTCGCGGCAGAATCTGTGCGGAACTTCGACGTCGTGGTCTATGGCGCGACGCCCGGCGGAATCATGGCCGCGACAGCAGCCAGCCAGATGGGCGTTCGAGTCGCCCTTCTTGATCCCGGAAACCATGTAGGCGGCATGGTCTCTGGCGGCCTCAGCCACACGGATGTAGACCGTCAGGAGAACCTGATTGGCGGATTGACATTGAAGTTCTTCAAGCAGCTCGCAACGCACTACGGACAAGAAACAGGCTGGTCATTTGAACCTCATGTCGCTGAAGAAGAATTTCGCGCGATGCTTTCGCAGGCGCATGTGGAGTTGTTCGCAGGCGAGCAGATCGACGGTGTAGACCGCAGAGGATCCATGATCCGCGCACTGCGCACCGCGAACCGCCACTCCTTTACCGCCGCGGTCTTCATCGACAGCTCATACGAAGGCGACCTCATGCAAGCAGCGGGTGTCGCGTACACCGTAGGTCGCGAGGGCAGAAGCAAATACGGCGAGTCTCTGGCCGGGCGAATGGACCTGTTGCCTGGCGTGCATCAGTTCTCCACCGCCGTCGTATCCGATGGTCTGACCGGCAGCTACGGAGGCCCTGCACGCCTCAATCCACACATTACCCCGGAAAGCGATCTCGCTTCCACAGGGCAAGGAGATGGCCGCTTTCAGTCCTACTGCTACCGCGTCATTCTCACCGACAATCCAGCCAACCGGATCACGGTTGCAGCTCCAACCAGTTACGATCCCGCAACTTATGAGTTGCTGAAACGCTACATTCAAAGCAAGCCTGATCTCACCATCAAGGGAGTTCTGGGTATTAATCGCATCCCCAACGGTAAAGGTGACGCAAACAGCAACGGACCTGTCTCGCTCAATTTCCTTGGGGCGAACTACGGTTACCCAAATGGCACTCCCGAACTGCGCGCGAAGATCGCCGAAGCGCACCTGCATTGGGCACAGGGTCTCATCTACTTCCTGCAGAACGATCCCAGTGTTCCAGAACCTCTGCAAACATCAGCTCGCGAATGGGGCCTGCCCAAGGATGAATTCAAGGATACCGGCCACTGGCCCAACCAGCTTTATGTGCGTGAAGGTCGAAGAATGCTAGGCGAGTACATACTGACCCAGGCCGACCTGCAGCAATCCCGCGCAAAGCGGGACGCAATTGGGGTGGGTGGTTACAACATCGACATACGAGAGGTGCAATGGGTGTCACATGCCGTTTATCTCTTTCCGACAGTCAAAAATGAAGTCTTCACGGAAGGTTATCTCAGTCAACCTGTCGATCCCTGGCAGATTCCCTATCGAGCTTTACTCCCGAAGGCAAGCGAAGCTTCTAACCTGTTGGTAACAAGTTGTATTTCCGCTTCTACCATCGCCTATGCCTCCTTCCGAGTCGAACCCACCTACATGGTGGCTGGTGAAAGCGCCGGAGCGGCAGCCGCGCTAGCCGTCCAGACCAGAACCAGGCTTCACCACATCGACATAGCCCGGCTTCAGGCAGTTCTTCGTAGCCGCGGCCAGATTCTTTCCGCCGAATAAACTCCAGAAGTAAGGAAATGAAAACAATGAATAAGATACTTCTTCTCATAATCCTTTCGACCATCTCCGCAAGCGCTTTGGGTCAGGCCAGTGAAGCAGCGCTTACCGGCTCAGTTAAGGATTCGACTGGCGCCGTCATCCCCGACACAAAAGTAACCGCGACCAACGTCGCGACTTCCATCACGACGCAAACCAAGACAGATGCAAAGGGAAACTATCATCTGGTAGGTCTCGCGCCCGCGGTCTATCGCGTCTCCTACTCACACGAAGGATTTAAGGTATTTACTCAAGGTTCAATTACGCTAGTTCTGAATCAGCTTCTTGAATTGAATCCAACCCTGGATCCCGGCAGCGCCAGTGAGCAAGTCACAGTTACGACGGCTCCCTCCGCCCTGAGCACGACGACCGGAACGCTGGCCGATCTGGTGCCCGCAACGGCGGTCGAAGGCCTGCCTTTGAATGTGCGCGACCCCTTTGCGTTAGTGGGCTTGACTCCCGGCGTTCAGTTCGGTGGAAACTTCGGTGTCGGCGGTGCGCCTGACATCGGCCGCGGCTTTTACCGCGACGACTTTGACATTGGAGGTGGCCGATCGGGCACGCAGGAAATCCTGCTCGATGGAGCGCCAAACACCACCGGCGATGGCCTGAACATTATCGATCCGCCCATCGATTCGGTGCTGGAGTTCAAAGTAACTCCCAACAGTTACGACGCGCAGTTTGGCCGCACCTCAGGTGGCATCGTCAGCTTTGTAACTAAAGGAGGTACGAACCAATTTCACGGAGTTGCTTATGAATTTACACGTCACAGCGTGTTGGATGCGAATACATACTTCAACAAAGCCAACGGTGTAAAGCTCCCATCCTTCGCACGCAACCAGTTCGGCGGCGACTTGGGTGGTCCAATCTATAAAAAGAAACTGTTCTTCTTCGTAGATTACGAAGGTCTACGTCAGGGGTATCCCAACACCGCGATTTCCACCGTTCCTACCGCACTGGAACGAACGGGTGATTTCTCCCAAACATTTACTTCCAGCGGAACGCTCATTGCGATCTACGATCCATTGAGCAGCACCACTCTGAGAACGCAGTTTCCCGGCAACAAGATTCCATCCAACCGAATCGACCCTGTTGCTGCCGCGACAATGGCGCTCTATCCATTGCCCAACCGCACCGGAACGAACGGCACCAACCAGAACGACTATATCTTCTCGGCTAAGTCGATTACGAACAGCGATAAGTACGACATTCGAACCGACTTCACGCTCTCGGATAAGACCAAGATGTTCGCCCGCTACTCAAGGCAGCAAGATCAGAGACTATCCGCAGGCACGCTGCCGCTTCCGATTGGTGGTGGACGCATGATCAACGATCACTTCACGCAGGCCGTCGTCGATCTTAACCATGTGGTCTCGCCCAATATCCTCGCGGACGTCCTGTTCTCTTTCGGCCGCGCCCTTGGCGTTCAACTTGGCCGGTCCAACGGCTTCAACGTAGGCAGCCTCGGGTTCCCGTCCGCATATACAGCTCTGCTCGCCCCCCAGTTTCCCGTCTTCAACATCGGAGACATCACAGGGACCTCAAACGGTGGTGATGCTATCGTCAATGCTCAACCCAGGAACGTCTTTTCTACCTTAGGCGTCGTATACGTCCAGCGCGGCAGACATAGTCTCAAATTTGGTGGTGATATACGAAATATTCACTTCAACGAAGGCCAGAACGCCTCTCCCTCAGGTGTCTTCAACTTCAACCGCATCTATACTCAAGGACCTTCGCCAACGCAGACCGGTACGGCCGTCGGCTATGGGCTTGCATCCTTCCTGCTGGGCGACGTCTCCTCGGGCAGCGTGAACCAATTGAAGAGGACTTCAACGCAGGGCCTCTACTACGGAGTCTATGTACAGGATGACTGGCGTGCGACCGACCGGCTTTCGCTCAACCTAGGCATCCGCTGGGACGTGGGCATAGGTGACCGCGAGAAATACAATCGCCTGGCGTACTTCGATCCAAACTCAACCAGTCCGCTTGCCTCACTGGTCGGCTTGCCTAATTTGAAAGGAATCGTGCAGTGGGTGGGTGGCTCGAATCCCATCGACCAACAATCTACAGATTGGACAAACGTCGGACCCCGCTTAGGCTTTGCCTATAAAGCAGATAATACGACTGTATTTCGTGGCGGCTATGGAATATTTTTTTATCCCCGGCATATTGCAGGAACGAACGGAGGCGCCGTTGAAGCCGTGCGAACCACCACAATGACAGCGACCCTGAACAATGGTGTAACGCCCTTCAACACATTGAGCAATCCCTTTCCACAAGGACTGCTGCCTGCCCTCAACGATAGGAATCCGCTAGTGAACGTAGGCCAAAGCATCACGGCCCCAGAGTACAACTTCCATAACGGTTACAGCCAGGTATGGAGCTTCGGCATGCAGAAAGAGTTTCCGCGTGGCTTCGTAGCGGACCTGCACTACTGGGGCAACAAGGGCACGCGTATCCTTAATACCTACAACATCGATCAATTGCCCGATCAATATCTGGCGCTCGGCAATGCCCTCAATTCTCAGG
>CAXTPN010000096.1:0-4815 GCA_964246125.1 uncultured Acidobacteriaceae bacterium | reverse complement strand
CGGCCAGAGCGCCGCGACCGGCGTATTAGCTCAACCGACAATCTCGCTTCGTCAATCCTTGCTCCCATTTCCGCAATATTCATCCATCAGCCAGGTCTACGCGCCCAACGCATCCTCCACCTACAACGCGGGTACCGCTCAGGTAGACAAGCGGATATCTTCTACCTTCACTCTCCTCGCGAACTACACCTGGGCAAAGGCGATCGACGATGTTCGCACGCCTTTGGACAACTATAACCGCCGCGCGGAAAAATCTTTCTCTCCCTTCGACATTCGCCATCAGGCCCATATCAGCTTCGTCTACTCCATTCCCTATGGACGCAACCGCATGTTTGGCCAGCACGGGAACCGTATCGTGACCACCCTACTAGGCGACTGGAACCTCAGCGAGATAACCAACCTCCAGAGTGGCCTTCCGGTTTCGGTCAGCCGCCCCGCGGTCATAGCGCCCGGTGCCAGCGCCCACCTCAGTCATCCCACCATCGCTCGATGGTTCAACACGTCCGTCTTCTCTGCGGCGCCCGCGTTCACCTTCGGAAACGTAGGACCGTACCTCCCCGATGTGCGAACGCAAGCGATCCACAACGTCGATGCCGTGCTTTCGAAAGATTTCGCCCTTGGAAGCGCGGATCATCCCTTCACCGCAACTTTCCGTGCGGAGGCGTATAACCTGTTCAACTCCGTCCAGTTCGGCTTCCCCAACAATAGCTTCGGGTCGCAGAGCTTCGGGCAGGTTACCTCCGCGCTTAACGCTCCGCGCGATCTACAGTTCGCCCTCAAGCTGCGTTTCTAGTCAAAGATGTAAGTGCGGATAAGGCCCCTTCATGTCCACAATTAACCGGCGGCAACTCGCGAAAAGTGTTACCTCAGCGGTAGCCGCCGGTAGCATATTTAAGCTCTCCGCGAATGCGGCAAGCGCGCCTCTTGCCGTCAAACAGGAGCAGTTGACATGGAACCAAATCCATCCGGGAATCTGGAGGGCCACTCTTGGCCAACCCGAGCCCTATACTCCCGTCGCGACCCGCCTCATACCCCCATCGCTGCTCGCGCTCAACTCGCTACCCCAGGTCTCCGCCCCTCCCGTCGCAGCTCCGCTTGGCAGCCTCACGACAAGAGGCTGCAAGCTGTCGCTTCCACTCGCGCCACGAGAACTGATGTATGGCTTCGGACTCCAGCTTCTCTCTTTCCAGCAGCGAAGCAGCAAGAAAATCATCCGAGTCAACGCAGACCCAAAGGGTGATTCCGGTGACTCGCACGCACCCGTTCCGTTCTATGTCACCACTCACGGCTACGGCGTCTTAGTCGATACCTTCCGCCACGCGGAGTTTTACTGTGGCGAGGCGCACCTTAAGCCCACGCAGCCCATCGCCGCTGAATCCGTGTCCGTAAACACACCGCAGGAGACACGGCAGCGCGACCGAGACAAGGACGGCAAAGTTCTAGTGGAAGTGCCGCACGCAACCGGCGTAGACATGTATCTATTCGCCGGCCCCGCCATGGTGCAGGCGGTGCAGCGCTACAATCTGTTCTCCGGTGGCGGCGTCCTCCCGCCAGAGTGGGGCCTCGGCTTCTGGTACAGACCAGAGATGCATGGTGACCATAACGCCGTGCTCGCGCTCGCACGGGAGTTTCGACAGCGCAACATTCCGTGCGACGTACTCGGCCTGGAGCCAGGCTGGCAGACGCATGCGTACTCGTGCAGTTTCGCTTGGGATAAAAAACGCTTTCCCGATCCGAAGGCCTTCCTGCACGAGGCTGCGAAGCAGGATTACAAGGTGAACCTCTGGGAGCATGCGTTCACCCATCCCTCTTCGCCCATCTTTCAGGCCTTGGTGCCCTACGCCGGAGACTACGCGGTTTGGGAGGGCTTGGTCCCGGACTTCGCCGCTGAGCCCGCGCGCAGAATCTTCGGCGACTACCACGGCAAGGAACTCATCGATGCCGGCGTCTCCGGATTCAAGCTCGATGAATGCGACAACTCCGACTTCACTGAGGGCTGGTCCTTCCCTGATATGAGCAGCTTCCCCTCCGGGCTCGACGGCGAGCAGATGCACGCCGCCTTCGGGCTCCGCTACCAGGACGCCATATGGAAGCAGTTTCAGGCCCGCAGCCAACCCACTTACAGCCTGGTCCGCTCCAGTGGAGCTCTCGCATCGCCTTACCCCTTCGTGCTGTATAGCGATCTCTACGACCATCGCCAGTTCGTCCGCGGCCTGGTAAACGCGGGCTTCTCCGGCCTGCTCTGGTGCCCGGAGGTGCGAGATGCAGCTAGCGAAGAAGACCTCATTCGCCGCCTCCAGACGGCGGTATTCTCACCCCTCGCCATGGTCAACGCGTGGTACATCAAAAATCCACCGTGGAAACAACTGAACGCGAAGTTGAACAATCAAGACCAACTCGCGGATAACTGGCAGACTCTCGAGGCACGCTGTCGTGCGATCCTCGACTGGCGCATGCAGCTTGTGCCCTACCTACTCTCCGCATTCTCCAAATACGCCACCGACGGAACTCCACCCTTCCGTGCGCTCGTGCTCGACTATCCCGAAGAAACAGCCCAACAACTTGTCGACGACGCCTACATCATCGGAGATCGAATGTTGGTAGCTCCCCTCTTTGCCGGCGAACCTGGGCGCACTCTGGTTTTGCCTCCCGGCCAATGGCATGACTTCTGGACCGGCCAACCCTTCGCAGGCGGAACGAAGCTCGATCTGCCCTCCTCCCTCGATAAGATCCCTGTCTTCATCAAATCCGGTTCAGTCTTCCCGATTGCGACCGTCGGCGCCTCTGCCGCAAGTGTTGAAAGCAGGGAACTCACCGTATGTATCTACGGAAACGGAACTCTGCCTTGGAGCATGAAACTAGCATCCGGCGAGAACATTGAACTCTCCTGGAATGCATCCACAGCTACGGGTAGGCTACTCCAGAACGAGGCCGCGCCCAGGCTCTACCGCATTCTGCGATGGCAACAAATGAGCTGAACAAACAGTGCTGAAATCGAACTCTCCTCAATGAGCTCGAGTGCCTGCCTGCAAGCCCTCCATCGCCTCCAGGCTCACTCCCTTCGTCTCCGGATAGAAGAACAACACAACGAAAAACTGCAAAGCCATCATCCCCGCGAAGAAGAAGAACGGAGCCGACCCCCATTTCGCCGCAACCGCGGGAAACAGAATCGATACGATCGCGTTCATAAACCAGTGAGTGAAGCTTCCGATGCTCTGTCCCTTGGCTCGCACGCGATTCGGGAACACCTCGCTGATATACACCCAGATAACTGCTCCCTGAGAGAAGGAAAAGAATGCTATAAAGCCGACCAGCAGCCACACCAGCGCGCCCTGCCCACGATGAACCTTGAAGATCGCCGCAACTCCAGCCAGGCACGCCGCCGTACCCACAGAGCCGATCAGAAGCATCTGCCGCCTTCCCAGGCGATCGATGACCGTCAGGGCAATCGTCACCGCCGCCAGGTTGGTAAAGCCGATCAGCATTGCCTGCAAGTCGCTAGAAACCTGGTCAAACCCGGCGCTCTGAAAGATGCTGTTCAGGTAATACAAGATCGCATTGATTCCCGAAAGTTGATTGAACATGCCAATCGAAACCGCCAGAAAGATCGGCAGGCGATATCGCCACTGAAACACGCGCTCATCGGGAAGGCCCTTTGCCTGCACCAGAGAGTTTTGAATATCGAGCAACTCGCCCTTCGGATCCTCTTCGCCATTCTGTTCGAGAATGGCCAGCGCGTCACGATCGCGCCCTCTTCCCACCAGCCAGCGCGGACTCTCGGGAATCGCGAACAGGGCGAAATAGAACACCAGCGCCGGCAGAGCCGCGATGCCCAGCTTCCAACGCCAGTCGGTCGGTCCATGCACAAAAGAGCCAACCAGATAGTTCGAAAAATACGCCAGCAGAATACCGAAACACACGTTGAACTGAAACGCTCCGACCAGGCGCCCACGCCACTGCGCTGGAGCAATCTCCGCGATGTAGGTCGGGCTGATTACCGAAGAGCCTCCGATCGCTAGCCCGCTCAGGAACCTGAAGACCAGCAGCGGATACCATCCCCACGCCAGCGCGCAACCCAGCGCCGAGACCACATACAGCAGGCCCAGCGCGCGCAGGCAGGTGCGCCGTCCGAACCGGTCGCTGAGTGTTCCAGCCAGCGCAGCCCCGAGCACCGTCCCCCACAGCGCAAGCGACACGGTTATGCCCAGCGACACAGGCGAAAGGTGGAACACCGACGTTAGCGCCCCGGTCGTTCCCGCGATGACCGCGGTGTCAAACCCGAAGAGCAGACCGCCCACTGACGCAATCAACGCGATCAGCAGCAGATGGCGATTCAACTTCTGCACAACCAATGGCATAGGCGCTTTCCATTCCGCCACTCGACATGGCAATCCATCGTATATGGGATATCGTTGCCATGGCCATGGCAGCCAGGGTTTTATGTCCGCGCCCACGGTGCTTTCTGATCCCATCCCCTGCCGATGCGGTTGGCGCCCCAATCCGGAGATCGGCCACCTTCAAATTCCGTTCAGCCCTTCGCCACAAATCCTTTACCCACCACAATCCATGTGTACAATGGCGCGCCAAAGGAGGTTCACATGGAATCAGGAAATAACAACAGCACCAAGCAGCGTCTGGCCGAACTGCTGAAGCAGTGACAGACGGAGGCCGCTCCGGCAACGACAACGCTGGACGGAAGAGCAACTGGTAGAACAGTATCGATACCGCTCGAAGAGATCCAAGACGTTTCGTTCTAGACCCGTCGGATCACACTCTTGTATCGCTCAGTATCCGGGACAGTTCAAAAGTAGTTCA
>CAXTPN010000095.1:4496-9350 GCA_964246125.1 uncultured Acidobacteriaceae bacterium | reverse complement strand
CCTTAGCTCCTCACGTCATCCTGAGCGCAGCGAAGGACCCCCTGTATCTTTCTTTACATTTGAGGCTCACCCCGCGCGGTCAGGTTAGATTGCCTCCCGGACGTCGTCATCGTCGTATGCAAAACCAACCATCACCGTGCCGCGGCACTCTGATAAAGAGCGGGATAATAGCCCCCAGATTGACTGAATGTGAGATGACCATGAGCCTGCGTGAAGTGTTGATCGACGAATTGCGAGACCTGTATAGCGCGGAGAACCAGCTGGTGAAGGCGCTGCCGAAGGTCGCAAAAGGCGCGGAGAGCGCTAACTTGAAGCAGATATTCCTGACCCATCTCGACGAGACCAAGGGCCAGGTCGAGCGGCTCAAGCAGGTCTTCGAACTGCTCGGCAAGAAGCCTACAGGCAAGCATTGCTCCGGAATGGAAGGGGCGATCGAAGAGGTAAAGGAGGCGCTTGAGGAGGATGAAGAAGGCGCGCTCTTCGACGTTGGCCTGATCGGCGGAGCCGTCCGCGTGGAGCATTATGAGATTGCCGGCTACTCGGCGGCAATCGCAATTGCCAAAACCCTCGGCGAGACCGAGATCGTCGGTCTCCTCACCCAGACGCTGACCCAGGAACTGAATGCGGGCAAGCTCGTGATGAACGCGGCCAAGACCGTGCTCAAAGAGGCTCTGGCACAGGAAGGCGACGAAAAGAATCCTCCTGAGAAGAAGCCGAAGGACGCCAAGGAGAAGAAGTCCGAGAAAGATTCGGTAAAAGACGAGCGCGAGGCAGAGGGAGAGATGGACATGAGCGCCGAAGAGGCGATGGAGTCCGCTGATTCCACTCCAGCGAAGAAATCCAGTGCAAAGAAGTCGAGCTCGAACAAGTAGCGCCCACTCACAGTCCCCGGAGGCCTTCGCCCCCAGCGAGGGCCTCTTGCTTCTCAGCGTGCTCGTCGCGCCTGTAGCGTTCCGAATTGGGAACTATGTGCGAAAGCCGAAGATCATTGCGCCGGGACAATGCCGTCACGTTCTACACTCTAGTTGTATGAACAAATCCCTACCTGCTCCGATCATCCAAACTCACATTTTGTCGTCGATAGACAGAATGTCGTCAGTGGACCGCTATAACTGACCTGGATACCCGTAGAAAGGTGGGGTACGCAGTAACAATTTCGTACTGGAGTCTCTAATGCGCCTTCGTTTCCTCTCCCTTATTTCCTTGGCTGCGGCTTTCGCCTCGGTCTCTGCATACGCTACATCCGTTCCCGTCACAAATAACGGCGCTAGCGTTACTCCCGGTGTCACCACCGTAGGCAACACCACCCTGGTAGCCTCCGCATCCGGCACGATTAGTGGCGCAGGTGCGAATGGACTTCCGTCTACGTTTACCGCCACCTACAACGAGTCGGTCTATACAGACTCCCTCAACCCGTTTGGTGCGGGCGACCTTACCTTCGAGATGACCTTCACAAACTCTGCGGGCAGCACCGACGCTCTCGAAGAGGCGACCAACGGCTTCGCGTCCGGCTTCAGTGCCTTCTCGACCAATGTCGGCTATCTCGCCGGTACCGGCGTGGTTCCCAGCAGCGCGAACGAGTCCAACGGTACCATCAACTTCCTGTTCGTTGGAAACGGACATGTGAATCCGGGCCAGAGTTCAGACACGTTCGTCATCCAGACCAACGCGACCAACTTCACCTCCGCCAACTTCAGCCTGATTGACAGCGAAACGGGTACCAACCGTGGCTTCGTTCCTGCCGCCGCTGTTTCGACCACCCCTGAGCCGGGTTCACTCGTTCTGCTCGGTACCGGCATGCTCGGTGTTGCCGGCGCGGTGCGTCGTCGCTTCAAGAAGTAGTTCAACCTTCAACACGCACAGAGAGGAGCCCAAGCGGCTCCTCTTTTTGCGTTTATCTGGGCAAACTTGACGCCCTTAGAGTCTCATCCCGGACCCTTCATTTCGTCCGGCCATGCATGTTAACTCCAGGGTAAAACCGTAGACCTAAGTCCAGACTTAAGTAGCCTGTTTTGAATACTTTGGATACTTTAGGGGGGAGGGGGGAGGTTCGCCTCGAATTCCATCCTCATGCATAAGTCCGAGCAGGCAGAATCTCCCGTACATCGACCCGCTGGGTCGGATAATCGCCCGTATAACAAGCCGTGCAAAAGCTACCCGGGGAAAGCCCCGACGGGGGGTCCCCCGTAGTGCAGGAATGCGTCAACCCGATGAGGGAGAGGTAAGCCAGCGAATCCGCCTCGATGTAATCGCAAATCTCCTGGAGAGTCTTGTTAGCGGCGATCAGGTGCTCTTTCGACGGCGTATCCACGCCGTAAAAACACGGCGCAATGGTCGGCGGGCAGGAGATTCGAAGGTGTACCTCTGTTGCCCCCGCCGCCCGCACCATGCGAACAATTTTCCTAGAGGTCGTCCCGCGAATGATGGAATCGTCGATCAAAACCACGCGTTTGCCCTCGAGCAGGGCGCGCGAGGGGTTCAGCTTCATGCGCACACCGAAATCGCGAACCCGTTGTGTTGGCTCGATGAAAGTGCGTCCCACATAATGGTTCCGGATCAGTCCGAAGTTGAACGGAATACCTGATTCGGCCGCATATCCAATCGCCGCCGTGACGCCCGAATCGGGAACGGGCACGACCAGGTCAGCCGGAACGCCCGATTCGCGCGCGAGTTGGCGGCCCATCTCTTCGCGGGAGGTCTGGACCCAGCGGCCGAAGACTTTGGAGTCCGGGCGGGCGAAGTAGACGTGTTCGAAGATGCACGATGCCTGTGGAGTTCCCTTGGAGAAGATGCGGCTGGTGACGCCGTCTTCGGAGACCATGACCAGCTCGCCCGGCTCGACATCGCGCTCGTACTTGGCATGGAGCAGATCGAGCGCGCAGGTCTCGGAGGCAAAGCAGAAGGTGTCGGGAGCGCCGTCCTCCCCGGGGATACGACCCATGCAGAGCGGGCGAAAACCGTGGGGGTCGCGCGCGGCGAAGATGCGATTGCGCGTCATCATGACGATGGAAAAGGCGCCTTCCACCTGACGAAGGGCCTCGGCCATGCAGTCGATGAGCGTGTTGCAACCCGAGTGGGCGATGAGCTGGACGATGATCTCGGAGTCAGAGGTGGTGGAGAAGATGGCGCCATCGCGCTCCAGCCGCGTCTTCGCGGTCCCAAGGTTGATGAGGTTGCCGTTGTGCGCGATGGCGATGAGGCCCTTGGTGGAATCCACGGAGATAGGCTGCGCGTTCAAGAGCGCCGAGTCGCCGGTGGTGGAATAGCGTGTGTGGCCGATGGCGAGATGGCCGGGCAGCTTAGCAAGCACGTCGTCGGTGAATATCTCCGACACGAGCCCCATGCCCTTGATGTCGCGAACGTCGGTGCCGTCGGCAGAGGCGATGCCGCCAGACTCCTGCCCGCGGTGCTGCAGCGCATAAAGTCCCCAGTAGGTCAGCCGCGCCGCATCGGGGTGGTTGTAGACGGCCATGACGCCGCAGTGCTCGCGCAGCTTGTCGAAGGGTGTGGCATTGTCTTCGGGCGCGACGACGGCCGCCGTGGCGAGGGAATCAGGCAAGCGTTGCCATCCTTCGCTTGAGGGCTTCTGCGAACGCATCGAGTTCCTCGGCGTAGCCCGACAGGATGGGGAGTACGCTTTCGAGGTTCACGGTCGCGGTCTCGAACCAGGCTTGCTTGGTTGATTCGAGAATGAGTCCATATTGCAACCACTGTTTGGGTGTGGAAAGGCGGATCCCATCTTCGGAGGCGCGGCTTAGAAGCGCACGAAGACTGACGTAAGGAGCTTGTTCATCAGTGCCGAGCGAGACGTATGCTTCGCGGAGGAGAGCTTCAGAGATATTGTGGGTGACTTCGAAGCGGTGCAGGATGGCGAGTCGGGTGGCGTCGTTCTCTGGCTCCTGCTGGAGTTCGTTGAGGCTGCGACGTAGCCATGCGATAGCGCGTTTGTAGTTTTCGATGTCAATCATATTTGTCTCCGGAGCTGACCAGGATCACGGGTGATGGAATGATTGTTTCGAGGCACTGAATACGGTGGAGTGTGGGGGTGAGGTGGAGAAAAGCAGATCGTTTAGCTGCGCTGCGGAATGACAAAGGGGAGGGGAAGGTCATGCGAGGACCTCTTCGGCTAGTTGGGATTTGAGGGCGATGGTGTGTGAAGTGCGAAGATCTTTTACAGACGCTTCGACCGCGATGCCGCTTATCGTCCCGATGATGATGTGTTCGCCCTCAGTCTCGCCCTTGATGTTCAGCCAGAGCCCGTTGAACTCTGCGAGAGTACGAACTTTCTGCGTGTCCGGTTCGGCGAACGTTACGATGACTTGCGACGCAGGCTCCTCGAAGAGCGCGAGAACCGGATTGGGTCCGCCCGCTGATGCGGTAGCTCCGATTCCACTGTGGAAGGCCATCTGCGCCAAGGCTACGGCGAACCCGCCATCGGAAATGTCCTTTGCTGAGGTGATCAGGCCGGCTCCGACAAGCGAGGCCAAACCTTTTTGCAATTTCGCTTCACCGGACACTGAAACAGGGGAGGGCAATCCCCATGCAGTGCCAAAGAAGGAGTTAACGTAATCGGAAGAGCCAAAGCGGCGGTAAGATGCTTCGGTCCAGGCTTCGAAGACTCGCATTGCATCCTCATCACTTTCCACCTGACCGAAGGCGGACGGTTCATTTGGTTCTAGAATTGCGATTACTTGGTTCGCTGCCGCGAAGCTGCTGGGGATGGCTTTGGTTACGTCGTCGAGGATGCCGACTACGCCGATAACGGGGGTGGGGTAGATGGCTTCGCCCATGGTTTCGTTGTAGAGGGAGACGTTGCCGCCGGTGATGGGGATGTTGAGGGCGGTGCAGGCTTCG
>CAXTPN010000095.1:0-4396 GCA_964246125.1 uncultured Acidobacteriaceae bacterium | reverse complement strand
AGGCTTTGGAGCAGATGTTGGGGCTGGCGAGCAGCTTCTTGAGGTCGGCGGTGTAGTCGCGGGGCTTCTTGAGTTCTTCGAGGACCCAGGCGGGCGGGTCTTTGGGGACGGGAGGCGTCCAGGTGCCTACGGGCCGATGGTAGACGGGAGCATCGTCGGTGAGGGCTTTGTTGGGTATTACGGCTTGTAGCACGCCGCCGTGGAAGACGCGCATGACGTCGTCGGCGGTGACGATGCCCACTTCGGCGCAGTCGAGACCCCATTTGGTGAAGACGGCGAGGACCTCGGCTTCTCGGCCTTTTTCCGCGACGAGCAACATGCGCTCTTGAGATTCGGAGAGCATGATCTCGTAGGAGGACATGCCGGTTTCGCGCTGCGGGACTTTGTCCAATTCAATCGTTACCCCTAACGCCGCGCGCGCGCCCATCTCGCAGGTGGAGCAGGTCAGGCCGGCGGCGCCCATGTCCTGGATGCCGAGCACCGCGCCGGTCTTCATGGCTTCGAGGCAGGCTTCGAGGAGGAGTTTCTCTAGGAAGGGGTCGCCCATCTGAACATTGGGCCGCTTCTGTTCGGAGCCTTCGGTAAACTCTTCGGAAGCCATGGTGGCGCCGTGAATGCCGTCGCGGCCAGTTTTGGCGCCGACGTAGAAGACTGGGTTTCCTACGCCTTCCGCCTTGGCGTAGAAGATTTCGTCCTTGCGGACGAGGCCGAGAGCGAAGGCGTTGACCAGAGGGTTGCCTGAGTAGCACGGCTCGAAGCGCGTTTCGCCGCCGAGATTGGGGACTCCGAAGCAGTTGCCGTACCCCCCCACCCCGTGGACAACGCCGGTCATGGTGTGGCGGTTGCGTGCGTAGTCGACGGATGGGTTGTTGCCGTGGAGCGGACCGAAGCGGAGGGAGTCCATGACGGCGAGGGGACGTGCGCCCATGGTGAAGATGTCGCGGAGGATGCCGCCGACGCCGGTGGCTGCGCCCTGGTAGGGTTCGATGTAGCTGGGGTGGTTGTGGGACTCGATCTTGAAGGCGCAGGCCCAACCGTCGCCTACGTCGATGATGCCGGCGTTCTCCCCGGGCCCCTGTAGTACCGAGCCGGGACCGGAGAGGCGTGTGCCTTTAGTGGGGAGGCGCTTGAGGTGAACGCGGGAGGACTTATAGGAGCAGTGCTCCGACCACATGACGGAGAAGATGCCGAGCTCGGTGAGCGATGGGGTGCGGCCGAGGGCGGCTTCGATGCGGGCGTACTCGTCGGGGGTGATGTTGTGGGTCTTCAGGAGCGCCGGCGTGATCACGGCAGGTACGGGTTTGGCTTCCTGAGTTGGCATGGCTCTAGGGAGATTGTCGCATGGTACCCCCCACCCCGTACAAAACTGTGCAAAATATTCAAACGATTGAACTTAGGTCCGTATCAACCATAGTTTGGCACATAACGTGCGTTTCGCAAATTCCACTTTTTATGAGCCTGTTGAGCCGAAGCCGTTGGTATTGCGGGCGGTGTCATCGAGAGTATCGACGAAGGTGAAGGCGGCCTGGATGCGCTGGACGATGCGGAGTTGGGCGATGCGGTCGCCGGGGAAGATGGACTGGGGGATAGGAGAGAGGTTGGTAAGGACGACCTTGATCTCGCCGCGATAGCCGGGGTCGATGACGCCCGCGAGGGTAGTGAGGCCGCGCAGGGCCAGGCCGGAGCGGTCTTCAATCAACCCGCCAAAATCAGCGGGGAAGCCTAATGCGAAGCCAGTGGGGATGGCGACGGTTTCGCCGGGCTGTAGGGTCCAGGTGGAGACGGCGTGGAGGTCGGCGGCGAGGTCGCCGAAGGGGCCGTGGTGGGCGTAAAGGGGGAGTTGGGCATCGGGGTGGAGCTTCTGGACGGAGATTTGGGGTGCCATGGAAGGAGTTTATCGTTGGAGCTTAGGTGGATGCAGGGGCAAGGACAAAGGAAGAACGCAGAGGACGTGAAGGAGAAGCCGCAGAGGGACAGCTAGAATTGACGCACATGGTTGAACGGGCGCGCAGGGTTTTCGGGGCGAATGGGGATGGTGCTAAGGCTCCGAGGAACTTGTTCTGGGTAGCGCTGGCGGTGCGTTTGCTGTACATGACGGTGGCGCATACATACCGGATCAAGCCGCTTGAGGGGAACTTTGGGTTTGGGTTTGAGGCGGGGCGGATCGCGCAGGCGCTGGTAAAGGGCTATGGGTATGCGGACCCGTTTTCAAATGTCTACTTCCAACACACGGGGCCTACGGCGTGGCTGCCGCCGGTGTATCCGCTGCTGGTGGCGGCGGTGTTCAAGGTGTTTGGTGTGTATACGCGGGGGTCGGCATGGGTGATTCTGGCGATCAACTGCGGGTTGAGCGCGTGGACGGCGATGGCGGTTTGGGAGTTGGGGGCGCGGTTTGCCGGGGTGAAGAACGCGCGCTGGGCGGGGTGGATCTGGGCGCTGTATCCGGCGGCGATGCAGTATGCGGTGCGCTGGGTCTGGGAGATGACCCTTACGACCGCGCTGTTTGCGTGGATGGTGGTGCTAGCAATGCGGATGCGGGCTGAGCCGGAGGTGAGAGTGCTGCGGCGGTGGTTATGGTTTGGCGCGGCGTGGGGGCTGATTGCGCTTTCAAACTCCACGCTGCTGCTTTTTCTGCCGGTGTGCGGGGTGTGGGTGCTGATGGGCAGTTGGAAGCGGCTGGAGTTCAGGCGAGCGATGGGTGGGGCGGTCCTGGCGGGGCTGCTTTTCGTAGCTGCGATTGCGCCGTGGACGTGGCGGAACTATGAGGCATTTCATACGTTCATTCCGCTGCGTGGAAACTTTGGGGCCGAGATGTATATGGGCAATGGGCCGGGAGCGAATGGGTTTCTGATGGAGTACAACCATCCCTTTCAATCGCGGGAGCAGTTGCGGCTGTATGCCCGCATGGGGGAGGTCGCGTATGTGAAGATGCGTGGGGCAGCGGCGAGCAGGTTTATCCGGAGCGATCGGTGGCTGTTTGTGCGAAACACGCTGAAGCGGGTGGATTTTTTCTGGGTAAGCGTGCCGCATCCTGCGGATGATGCCTGGTATGTGGAGTTTTTTCGGGTGCTCAATTTTGCGTTTGTGAGTTTGGCCGGGCTGATGGGGTTGGGGCTGGCGCTCTGGAGGAGGGTGCCGGGAGCGAGATTGTGGGCCTGGGCGTTCCTGCTGCTGCCGCTGCCGTATTACGTTGTGACGGTGCATGCGCGGTTTCGACATCCGCTGGAACCGCTGATCTGCGTGCTGGGGGTGTATCTGTTTCAGAGCGCGGAGCGGGGGGCAGGGCGCGAGGCCGTGGTACACTCGTAAGGTTCGGTTGAACCTGTGCCGGATACATTCTGAAGTTAAGAACGCGCTGGGAAGCGGGTCTTGATCGGCGGCAGCCGGCGACCGTTACCGCGTATGAGGGTAAGGCAATGTATGCAGTGATCCGCACAGGCGGAAAGCAGTATCGCGTGGCTCCGGGCGACGTGTTGAAGGTGGAGAAGCTGGCTGGCGCTAACGGACCGAATGATGATGGCGCGGTGGAGTTCTCGGATGTGCTTGCCGTGAGCGGTGAAGCGGGCAGCTTTGAGCAGTCGCTGGATGGCGCGAAGGTGACTGGAACCGTCGTGGGCCAGGGGCGCGGCGATAAGATTCTCGTATTCAAGTTCAAGCGCAAGAAGCAGTACAAGCGCATGCAGGGACATCGGCAGGCGTTCACGGAGATTAAGATCGGCGAGATCTCGGTGGGCGGCAAGAGCTTTACGGCTTAGGCATAGCGGATCAGCATGCTTGGCTTAGAAGCAAATTCCTTCCCCGTTCGGCTACGCTCAGGGTGCGGAATGACAACCAAGATTATGAGGGAGAGAGATGGCACATAAAAAAGGACTTGGATCGTCGAAGAACGGACGCGATTCGAATGCTCAGCGCCTGGGCGTGAAGCGTTTTGCCGGCGAGGTTGTGCCGGGCGGATCGATTCTGGTGCGGCAGCGTGGGACACCGCTGAAGCCGGGCTTAAACGTCGGGCGGGGCAAGGACGACACGCTGTTTGCGAAGGTATCGGGTATTGTGAAGTTTCAGGATCGTGGGCAGATGGGGCGGTTTGTTTCAATCATCGCGGCTGAGGTTACCTCGGTGCCTGCCTAGTATCCGCTGAAGCTTGTATGCGAAGAAGCCCTGCTCTGGCGGGGCTTTTCTGCGTGTGGCGGCACAATATCAGTGTCAGGCTGCATTTCGGGGCAGGCTAAACGCGATTGAATGTGGGGCGGATCGTGGCCTTTAGGAAGCGCATTGCACATGGATACCATTTTGTAGAGGATGTTCAGGTCTGGCGAATTGTAGAGTTCTCTCTGGCCGGCGCTGGTTGCGCAGGTGATCGTGACGCTTGATGAATGGCACCAGGGGTTAGTTGGGC
>CAXTPN010000094.1:0-9378 GCA_964246125.1 uncultured Acidobacteriaceae bacterium | reverse complement strand
ATGCCGTAGGCCTGGAACGCCGCCAGGAACACGGTGAGGTAGCGCGTGTACTGGGCGATGCGCTTGCGGATCTCCGCGGCGGTGACGCGGACGATGGGATCGGAGGTGGTGTCGTAGGAGGGGCCGCGTCCGAAGACCTCCATGCCCAGGGTGCGTTCTTTTAGCAGATCGCCGCGCCCGTCCAGCTCTTCGCGAACGATGAAGCGGAGAAAGCTGGGAAAGCGTTTGCTGTTGGAAAAGTAAATATTCATCAGCAGACGGTCCAACTGCTGCTGGATTTGAGCTTTTTCTTCCTCCGTGTAGCAGACGCTGGTGTATGCGGCCATAATCCTAGATTCAACCCCGAACGATTATATGCCGCTGAAAAACGGGTTGTCATTGTTCGCTGGTGTACGTTAAGGCACACATTTCACTCACCTTTTACATGATAAGAATCGGTACTTTGCCGCAAGGAGCCTGGCGACCGGGAAGGCTGGAGCTTATAAAGGATTTGCCGGAATACAAGTTCCCTCCGGCGACCGGCAGCGTTCCGGGTTCTAAAGGAAACACTTGCTTTTGGAGGCAGTATGATTCGCGATTTGATGGTTGCCGGCCGCGTGGCTGGTGTTCGCCGGTTTGTAGCGCAGTGGATCTTCGTCGTTGGGTGGGGACTTCTCGCGTCATTTTTTAGCCCGTTCGTGGGCGCACAGGTAGGGGCGGCGGCGTTGAGCGGGGTGGTGCAGGATCAGACCGGCGCGGTGATACCGGGCGCGAGCGTGGCGCTGCAGAATACCGCGAACGGGCAGGTGCGGACGCTGAAGAGCAACGGCGCGGGAGTGTTCAGTTTTTCCGCGGTGCAACCGGGCGACTACAGCATCACCGTAAACCGGCCCGGATTTCAGCAGGCGGTGAATCAGGGCATTCACCTGAATGCGGGCGATGCGATTGGGCTTCCGCCGGTGAAGTTGCAGGTGGGGTCGGAGAGTACGACGGTGACCGTGGAGGAGACGACGGCTGGGCTGCCGCTGGATAGCGGGCAGTTGAGTGCGACGATCAGCGCGGTGGACCTGGACCGGCTATCGGTGGTGGGGCGCGATGCGACGGAGTTGCAGCGAATCCTGCCGGGGTTTGCGATTCGCAGTCTGGGCTCGACCAATTCGGCTCCCGACTTTTCGCAGGTAACGATCGGGCAGCCGACGCCGTATGCGTCGAACGGGGCGCCGGGGGCGGGCATCACGCTGAAGCTGGAGGGCGCTAACCTCACTGACGCGGGCAGCCTGGGGGCGAACCTGCAGAATATCAACGACTCGTTTGTGAGCGAGGTGCAGGTGCAGACCTCGAACTTCGGTGTGGATCAGGCGAACGGGCCGGTGATCATCCAGGGGGTGACGAAGTCGGGCACGCAGGCGTACCACGGGTCGCTGTATACGTTTGCGCGGATTGCGCAGCTGAACTCGAACGACTCGCTGCTGAAATACAGTGGGATTCCCCGCGCGAACGATCGCTTTCTGTACCCCGGGGTGACGATCAGCGGGCCGGTTCCGGGCACGAAGAAGCTGACGTTCTTCGCAGGCGCGGAGTTCGATGTACAGAAGAACGTGTATGCGTATGGGTCGGCGAGCAGCGCGATCGTGCAGGCGCTGGTGCCGACGGCGGCGATGCGGGCGGGCGACTTCAGCACAGCGTCGTTGATGAACTATCTTGGGCCGAACTACTCCAACCAGGGCACGTACTACCAGATCGGCCAGACGCCGACGGTCGGGGATAATGGGTCGGCCTTGACGAACGGCAATATCGCGGCGTTTATCGATCCGGGCGCGAAGGCGCTGATCAACGGCACGCTGCCGCTGCCGAACATGCCGACAAACGCCGCGGGGTTCAACTACCAGACGGAGAACCTGGTCGATAACAACATCTTTCAGACGACGGGGCGCATGGATTATGCGATCAGCCCCAGGAACTTGTTTTTCGTGCGCTACAGCTTTGAGAAGGGTTCACAGGGCCAGCCGCAGATTCCATATTATTCGCCGCAGCCGGGCAGCATTCTGGGCTCGGTGAACACGCCGGGCGGGGGCTTGCTGAACAACATTGCTGTGCATAGCGGCGCGGCGAACTATGTGACGGTGTTTACGCCTACGCTGACCAACGAACTGTATGGGACGCTGACATACTTTTCAGAGAACTTCGTTCCCAAGAATGAGAGCGCGCTGCTGAAGTCGACCATTGGATATCCCTACAACGGCATCTTCGACAACGGAAGCCTGCAGTACCCACAGTTGGGGACGTATGCGGAGTACGGCGGGCTGCCGCTAGGGCTGTGGCCGGATTTCTCGCTGGGGCCGCTGTACCTGCATAAGCTGCAGCCGAACGCGGGCGACAACCTGACGAAGGTGGCGGGCAAGCACACCTTCAAGGTGGGCGTATTCGGTGAGCGCGTGACGAACAACCAGGCGCTGACCAATGCCGTTACGAATGGCGCGATTCAGGATTACTACTACGGCGGCGCGGGGACGCCATTTCATTCCTATGCGGGCCAGTACGGCAATGGAACCCCGGCGTACGATCCGAACACGCACTTCAACAGCGGCAACAGTCTGGCCAACTTCCTGGAAGGGCAGGTGCAGGACTACCATCAGCAGTCGATCCTGCCGAAGACGGATGTTTATTTCTGGAACATCGACGGGTATGCGCAGGATGCGTGGCGGGTTCAGCCGAACCTGGTGGTCACCTTCGGGGTGCGGATCAGCCATCTCGGGGCGTGGACGGACTCGCACGGGGTGGGCGCGGCGATCTGGAATCCGAGCGCGTATAACAGCGTGCAGAACGCGAATACCAACCCATATCCGGGGTTTCAGTGGCATAGCATCAACTCGGGTGTGCAGAACTCCGGTACGGGGTCGACTCCCGCGTTCTACATGCCGCGAGCGGGCTTTGCCTGGGACGTGTTCAAGACGGGCAAGACGGTGGTGCGAGGCGGGGTGGGCGTGTATCGCTTCCATGATGCGGAGACTGACGTGAATGGCGCGTTCCTGACCTCTTCGGGATTGAAGACCGCGGATTTTCAGGGCTTCGGGAATGCGACGCTCGCCGGGATCAGCACGGTTCATCAGAACCCGGCGACTTACGGGCTGGGCGGAGGTACGCAGGCGAGCACGGTGCCGATCTCGTCGGTTACGGGTCTGCTGCCGGGCGACCATACCGATCCGGTGACGAACAACTACAGTTTGAGCATTGCGCAGGAACTGCCGAAGCGAAGCATACTGCAGGTCTCGTATGTAGGGAATAACAGCAACTCTCTGATGAACAACGGGACGACGCAGGCGGTGACGCTGAACAACATCAACGCGCTGCCGGTGGGCGCGTTGTTTACGCCGGCGGCTGCCGCGGCGATCGATGCGCGGGCGCCCGGATTTTGCAATGCAAGCGGCTGTACGCCGCAGCAGGCTGCAATGCTGGACAATCTCTACAACTACCCGGGCGACCATAGCGTGCAGTCGGCGCGTCCTTACCCGCTGTACGGCGCCGTGATCGTGCCGCAGCACAACACCTATGCCAACTACAACGCGATGCAGGTGCTGTTCATCAAGCAGAGCGGACACCTGACCTATAACGTCAATTACACGTTCTCGAAGGCGCTGGGCATTCTGGGGTCGGCGGCGGACTTCAACTTTACCGCGCCGATCGATCCCTTCAATATTCAGGCGAACTATGGGCCGATGAACTTCGACCGGACGCAGGCAGTCAACTTCTCCTATTCGTATCAGTTCGGGAGGCTGGTGCAGGATCATCTGGTGGGGGGAGTGGTCAACAATTGGCTGATCTCCGGCATCACGAACCTGCAGAGCGGCGGCAATATGCAGACCGGGGTAAGCTACTCGCCTAACTTTTACCTGCAGGGGACCATTGGGAATGGAAATAGCGCTTACAGCGTAAGCAACCAAGCGGTTCTGGGGACGCCGGACGTGAGCCTGCAACCGACGCTCAAGTGCAATCCGGGAACTGGACTGGGCAAGAACCAGTACATCAATGGCGCGTGCTTTGGAGTGCCGGCGCTGGGCACTAACGGCCAGGACATCTTGCCTTACGTTCACGGTCCGGCGTACTTCAACAGCGACCTGACGCTGGAGAAGGGTTTCGGCCTGGGCGGCGAGCGCAGGCTGCGCTTCCGGTATGCGGCGTTCAACTTCATCAACCATCCGCTGCACAGCTTCGGCACGGGGTACGCGAGCCAGACTACGCTGGTGCTGGCGGATACTTCGAACGGCGCCACGACGAGAAGCGCGACGTACAATCCAGCGTCGGGCTTCGGGTTTGCTCCACTGACGATCGGACGGCGGCTCTCCGAGGTGTCGCTGAAGTTCGACTTCTAAGTCGACGGGAATGGCCGCGAGCCTGCAACGCGTCGCGGCCATGACTTCTGTTTCTTTCTGCCGGTGTGCGCGACAATTGACGCAGGGCCCTGAAGTTGAATTCGAGCTGCGGATGGTGAAGCTTATGCGTGCAGGATTGGCAGCCGTGCAAGTTCTCTGCGTGGTCATGGGCGCCGGAGGTGCTTTCCTGCCGGCGCAAAGCGGCGCGGCGGCCCCGAGTGTTTCCTTTTCTCGGGTAACGGGCTTGCAACCACTGGTCAATGGCGTGGAACTGCGCGACGGCGGCCTGGTGATGCGGATTAGCGCTTTGCGTGACGACGTGCTGCGGATCCGCATGGGACGCGACGGCAAGCTGCCGGAAGATGCCTCTTGGGCGGTGCTGCCGGAGGCGCGCGCGGCGGCTGTGAGCGTCGTGCAGGATGCGACCAACGCACTGGTCGGGTTTCATACGAAGACGCTGCGAGTGGAGGTGGCGCGGGCGACAGGCTTGCTGACCATCCGGGATGCGGCGGGGAAGGTAGTGCAGCAGGAGACACGACCGATTGCGTTCGACGGCGCGAGCGTGCTGGTATCGAAGGCAATGCCGAGCGATGAACACTACTTCGGCCTGGGCGACAAGACTGGGGCCTTCGATCGACGGGGCGGTGCGTTCCGATTGTGGAACACGGATGCGTATGCGTGGCAGGAGTCGACCGATCCGCTGTACAAGAGCATTCCGTTTTACCTCAGCTACCGCGCGGGCATGGCGATGGGGGTCCTGCTGGACAACACCTGGCCTTCGACGTTCGATTTCGGTAAGACGGTCGAGGGGCAGATGCAGTACAGCGCAGAGGGCGGGGCGGTGGACGAATACATCCTCTATGGGCCGAGCGCGAAGCAGGTGCTGGGGAGCTATGCATGGCTGACCGGGCCGACGCCGCTGCCGCCATTGTGGGCTCTGGGGTATCAGCAATCGCGCTACAGCTACATGACGCAGGCGCGCGTGCTGGAGGTGGCGCAGCGGCTGCGCGCGGACAAGATTCCGGTGGATGCGATCTATTTAGACATCGACTATCAGCTGAAGAATCGGCCCTTCACGATCGATACGGCGGCGTTCCCTGACATCGCGGGGATGGTCGAGACGCTCCATCGGGAGAAGCTGCATGTGGTCGCGATCACGGACCTCCATATCGCGGACCAGCCGGGGCAGAACTACGCGCCGTTTGAGAGCGGCGCGGCTGGAGACCATTTCGTGAAGAATGCGGATGGCTCGCTGTATGTAGGGAAGGTGTGGCCCGGCCCCAGCGTCTTCCCCGACTTTACGCGTGCGGCGACGCGAGCGTGGTGGGGTTCGCTCTATAAGGACCTGACACGCATGGGTGTAGATGGGTTCTGGAATGACATGAACGAGCCCTCGGTGTTTACGCCGCACCTGACGATACCCGATGAGGCACTTCATCGCATCGACGAGCCCGGCTTTGCGAAGCGGACCGCTACGCATCGCGAGATCCACAATGTTTATGGGCAGGAGAATGTGCGCGCGACCTTCGATGGGCAGCTTGCGCTGAAGCCGGACGCCCGGCCGTTTGTGCTGACGCGCGCCTCGTATGCCGGGGGGCAGCGCTACGCGGCAACCTGGACCGGGGACAACTCGGCGACCTGGAACCACCTGCGGCTGACGACGACGATGTTGAAGAATCTGGGTCTGAGCGGGTTCTCGCTGGCGGGAGCGGACGTGGGCGGATACGCCGGCACGCCATCGCCGGAGCTACTGACGAAGTGGCTTGAGATTGCAGCGTTTCAGCCGATCGATCGCGATCATGCCGAGAAGGGCACGGGCGACCACGAGCCCTGGGCGAACGGCCCGGAACAGGAGCAGATTCGGCGGCGGTTCATTGAGGAACGATACAAGCTGCTGCCCTATCTCTACACCGTGATGGAGGACAACACGCGTACGGGCTTGCCGCTGTTGAGGCCGCTGTTCCTCGAATATCCGGGAGCGGCACCGGACGGCCATCCGCTGGACATCGATCTGGACGCGTCGGGTGAGTTCATGGTCGGGCCGGACTTGCTGGTGGCGGCACCGCCCTTTCCCGACAAGATGGATGCCTACGACGCGAAGCTGCCCTCGCCGGGGTGGTACGACTACTGGACCGGAGGCAAGGTGGGTGAGGGACTGGCGCAGAGTGCCGCGGGCGGTCTCCAGCCTGAGGCGGGGGCGGGGGCGCTGGTGTCCGCGGTAAAGATTCATCCGGAGCTGGCGAGCTTACCCGTGTTCGCGCGGCCGGGAGCGATGATCCCGATTGCGCCATTGGTGCAAAGCACGATGGAAGAGCCGCGGGGGCCGCTGACTCTGCGTGTCTTCCCGGGGGAGCATTGCGCGGGAAGCCTGTATCAGGACGATGGCACTAGCTACGCCTACAAGCAGGGCCGCTACCTGCGGATGTCGTTCACATGCGAGGTGTCGACCCAGACGGGTGAGTTGAGGATTCGCCTGAGCAAGCACGAAGGCTCTTACCCGGCGTGGTGGCAGGAAGTCGCCTTGGAGGTAAATGGCGTGGCCGCGCGACCGGAATCAGTCACTGTCAACGGGGTTGCCAGTGCTGTCAGGTACCAGAATCGCCAGCTATTGATTGAAGTGCGTGATGCCGGAAACGGGGTCGACATCGTTGTGCCGCAACGGGAACGTTGAGCGGCTCATTCGCGAGCGGCAGGCAGGTAATGTCTAGGAGGCTTTGCGGGACTTTGCTTTCGTCGGCACGGGCGCGGCGGGCTCCGGCAGCGCCTCTTTGGGGTGCGAAACGACGCGGCTCTGGGTAGCTTCGGCAGCGGTGCCCGCGGCTTCGGCCTGCTGGCGGAGCGCATGCACGACGACGCGGAGCATCTCTTCCTCGGGAGCGGGCTTGCCGGTCCAGATTTCGAACTGGCGCGCGCCTTGCTGGACGAACATCTCGACCCCGGTGATGACGTTGAGGCCGCGCTGGCGGGCGAGCCGGATCAGCGGCGTGTCGGCTGGGTTGTAGACCAGATCGAAGACGATCTTGGGCTTGAGCGCACCGTCGAAGTCGGCGGAAGTGAGGATTTGAGCGCCCTTGTTGCCGGCCATGCCGACGGGTGTGGAGTTGATGACGATATCGAAGGCGGTTTTAGGGATTGCTTCGCGCTTGATGACTTTAGCGCCGGATTGCTTGGCGAGCTTGGCGGCGGTCTCTGGGGTTCGGTTGAGGATGAAGACGTCGGCACCCTTGTCTCGCAGACCGAAGACGGCGGCGCGCCCCGATCCTCCGGCTCCGAGGACGAGGACCTTCGCTCCGGCGAGCGACATGCGCTTTTCAAGCGGGGCGATGATGCCGGAGACGTCGGTATTGAAGCCGTAGAGCTTGCTGCCGGGCTGGCCGTCGGAGCTGGGGGCTCGAAGGACGGTGTTGCAGGCCCCTATTTTTTGAGAGAGCGGGTCCATGTGCTCGAGGTAGGGGAGAATCTCCTGCTTGTGCGGCATGGTGATGGAGACGCCCTGAATAGGAATCTGCTCGATGAGCGCGACGAGATCGGAGACCTTGGCTGTCTGCAGCGCGAGGTATACAGCGTTGACGGTCTCGCGGCGAAAGGCCGTGTTCATCATGATGGGCGAGAGGGATTTGTTGACGGGGTTGCCGGCCACGCCGTAGACCTTGGTGGCGGCGTCGACCTCCTCGATGCGGTAGGTCTCGACGAGGGTTCTGCCGGCGATCTGGCCGGGGCCAGTCTCTTCGCCGACGTTGGCGGCGGCGAAGGTGAAGACGGAGCCTGCACGCAGGCCGAGAACGCGGGAGATGATGCCGGCGTCGCCCATGCAGGTGCCGACAATGGCGGCGTGGTCGCTCATGCGCTCGATGAAGCGCATCAAGGTGACGTTGTCGACGAGAGACTTTGCGGTGGGAACGATCTTGACGAAGTCGGGTTGGAAGGGCTCGATGCGCGCGTAGATGGCGTCAAGGTCTTTCGTTTCCTTGAAGTTGTGATAGGAGACGATGATGGCGACGCCGGTGTCGCGCAGCTTCTGAAGGTCGGATTTCTTGAGCGACTCGGCGGACTCGAGCTCGATGTCTACGATGTGGCAGCCGGGCAACTCTCCGGGCTGCGCGGCCTTGATAAGGATGTCGAGTTCGGCTGCGGCGGTGCCTTCGAACTTGCCGCCGCTTTCCGCACGGCGACAGGTGACGATTGCCGTGGCGGCGGTGTTGTCAGCCAGAAATTGCTTGATCTTCGGAAGAGCTAGAGCAGGCTTTTCCAGGTAATCAAGGCGGAACTCGAGGAAGGGGTTCTCCTTGACGGCGGCTGAGGCCTTCTCGATGAGTTCAGCAGGGGTGGAGCCGGTGATGGCGACGCATACCTTGCCGATGCGGGAACGAAGATGCTGTATGTTGCTGGTCAATTGTGATCTCGCTGGTGCAAGGGCGTATCTTACAGACGGCCCGTGCAGGATGCAAATGGATTGGGCGGTGGAACGGAAGGAAAACACCGGCGGAGAAGCGACCGGAAGGCAGCAGTAAGTGGTGACATTGCTGTACTTAGGGCATGAAAGTCAAGAATGAAGCGATGCGCGGCAAAAATAAGGAGATGATTTTCACGAGTTGTTAGACGCAAGATGGCCTGAAAGGGCAGTGAGTGATGCGAGATGATGTTGATGAGGTGGTCGTGAAGCCGGTGCGGGTTGCGGGTTGGGAAAGGTGGGCGTGGCTGAGGCATGGATTCAGCTGTCGAGCGGGTGGACGGTCGCTTGTCTACGGCCCCGGAGAGCTGAACCTGGGGTTTACAAAGGATGACGATGCAGCGCGGGTGGCGGAGAATCGGGCGTTATTTTTGCAAGAGGTTGCGGGTCAGGGCTCGGCAAAGCTGGTGACGGTGCGGCAGGTGCATGGAGCGCGGGTGAAAGTGGTTCGGAGTGGCGATGACAGTGCGACCTGTGAGGGAGATGGATTGATTACGGATGTGCCGGGATTGTTGCTGGGGATTCAGGTTGCGGATTGCGTGCCGGTGCTGGTGGCGGATACGAGGCTAAGGGTTGTAG
>CAXTPN010000093.1:5664-9436 GCA_964246125.1 uncultured Acidobacteriaceae bacterium | reverse complement strand
CCAACAACTACAACGGCCTGGTCACCACGGTCACGCAGAGGTTCGGTAGCGGCGGCGTCATCTCCGCGGGCTACACCTATGGCAAAATTCTGGATACGGGAGCCAACGGCTTCAGCACCACCACCTCCACGGGAACGGTCGACATCGGTGCGCCGCCTGACCCCTACCACCCGAACCAGTACTACGGCCCGGCCACAACTGACGAGCGCCATAACTTTATCGTCAACTATGTGTACAGGCTTCCGTTCCGCAACGTCTTCTACGGCGGCTGGGAGGTCTCGGGCGCGGCGTATGCGTACTCAGGGCTTCCGTTTACCGCCATCGACACCGCGACCACCAACAAGATCAATACCTACAAGACCGGCGCGTACGGCGGATCGCTGCTTGCCACCTACCTCGGCGGTGGACAGGCATCCTGCGGCTACGGCAAGCAGGTCTGCCTTCAGAAGTCGCAATTCGTGCAGAACCCGGCGACCATCGGCCTGGGCTTGAACGGTCCGCGCAACGCCTTCCGCGGGCCGATGTACGTCAGCACGGACTTCGCCGTGACCAAGTCGATCCCGCTGCATTGGGAAGGCGGCCACTTTGAAGCCGCCGCGCAGGCCTTCAACGTGCTCAATCATCTCAACTTCGCCCGGCCCACAGGCTCGCTCAGCTCCGGCAGCTTCGGCCAGATCACCACTACGATCAACCCCTCGGGCATCTTCTCGGGCGTGGGCGGGGACGACTCGCCGCGCATCCTGCAACTGAAAGCGAAGGTGGTCTTCTAAGTCAGCCGGCGCGCGGCCGTAGACCAGGTCGTAGCCCGCGGCCGCGCCATCGATATCGAATGGCAACTGCAAGAAAGCTGACCAGTGACGCAGCTTCGACGAACACCTTGCCGCCGTCGAGCAGGTCAGGGTGGCCGTCCTTCAGGTTGGGGTCGGTCAGGATGCTGTGCAGGAAGAGCAGCACGGCGGCAGGAAAGACGAGGTAATGCAGGCTTCGCCACAGCGGCCTGCCGATGCGCGTACGCAGCAGCGACGAGACCAGCACCAGCAGCAGGAGATACAGCGCGGCGGCTCCGGCGAGGTTGAGCTTGGGCTGCAACGGCGAATGCAGCGGCCACAGGATGTCGAGCAGGCGGAAGCGCGGTTCGCGCAACAGGAGCAGCACGGCAGGATGCGTAAGCGTCAGCGCGACCGCGAGGTAGGCCGTCCACTGGTGCAGCGCGAAGAGGTTGACACGCCGGTGCGGCCACATGCGCAGCGGGCTATAGCGCAGCGACATCAGCATGCCCAGCAGCAGGTTGACGGTAGCCGCGCCCACGGCTCCAAGGCCGAGATAGGCGCACAGGTCGAGAATCGTGATGGGCAGGCTGCTGAACAGGCTCAGAGGAACTCCGCGGTCGACCGTGTCGAAATTTCAGCGCAGCAGGAGGAAATTGCTGTAGAGTGAGCCTACTCAACAGGAAGTGTTAAACGCTACTGCTTTCGTACGGATGAGCCTGCATCTTTCCCAAGCCCATTTCCGTCCTTGCTGTATCCGAGAGTATTGAAGAAGTTACAAGTGAAGAGGAGATGCGATGAAGATTCGCGCCGGTTTGCTGTCGGCTGCTGTACTGGTGGGAGTTGCGATTGATTGTCTTGCGCAGGCGGGACCGGTGGACGCGAAGCTCTACTCCGACATGCGCTGGCGGGAGATCGGCCCCATGCGCGCCGGGCGCACGCGCGCGCTGGCCGGCGTACCCAGCCAGCCCGCGACCTTCTATCTGGGCATGGTGAATGGCGGTGTGTGGAAGACGACTGACGCGGGTGCGACGTGGCAGCCGCTGTGGGACTCGCAACCCAGCGGCTCCATCGGCTCGATCGCGGTGGCCGAGTCGAACCCGAATATCGTCTACGTCGCGAGCGGCGAAGGCCTGCAGCGGCCCGATCTTTCGACCGGCGATGGCGTCTACAAATCGACCGACGCGGGCAAGACCTGGACTCACCTGCCCGGGCTGCGCGACGGGCAGCAGATCGGCCAGCTAGCGATCGACCCGAAGGACCCCAACAAGGTCTTCGTCGCGGTGACGGGGCACCCCTACGGCCCGAACGAGGAGCGCGGCCTCTATCTCACACGCGATGGCGGCGCCACCTTCAAGCGCGTTCTCTTCACCAACGACCGCACCGGTGCGTCCGAAGTGCAGATCGATCCGCACAACCCCAACGTCATCTACGCGGGCATGTGGCAGCGCCAGGAGGCGCCGTGGGAGAACGGCTCCTGGACCGGCGCGGACGGCGGACTCTACCGCTCGACCGATGGCGGCGAGAACTGGACGAAACTGACCGGGCACGGCCTGCCCGACGATATCCTGCAGGTTCAGCTTGCCATCGCGCCTTCCGACTCGAAGAAGATCTATGCTGAGATCGCGACCGTGCGCGGGCCGGTGCTGCTGATGCGCACCGACGACGCCGGCGAAACCTGGGTGCATGCGCCGGTCGAGGACACCCGCCCCGAGGCGCGCATCGGCGGCGGCGACGTGCCCGTCCCGAAGGTTGACCCGAAGGACCCCAACACGGTCTACGTTGCGACCGTC
Organism: uncultured Acidobacteriaceae bacterium; assembly: GCA_964246125.1. Taxonomy (GTDB): domain Bacteria; phylum Acidobacteriota; class Terriglobia; order Terriglobales; family Acidobacteriaceae; genus Edaphobacter. The sequence goes on along the minus strand of CAXTPN010000093.1, from coordinate 6,876 downwards.
GTGACCTGGAAGTCGACCGACGCGGGTAAGACCTGGGTTGGGCTGCGCGGCGCGCCCGGCGGCGACGATTATCAGAATGTCTGGATCAACCCGAACAACACCGATATCATCGCGCTCGCCAGCGACCAGGGCGTCATCATCTCGCAGAACGCCGGCAAGACCTGGACCCAGTGGTACAACCAGGCCACCGCCGCCATGTATCACGTCTCCACCGACAACGCCTTTCCCTACCGCGTCTGCGGCGGCCAGCAGGATAGCGGCTCCGCCTGCGTTGCAAGCCGCAGCGACGACGGCCGCATCACCTTCCACGACTGGCACCCGGCGGGCATCGAGGAGTACGGCTACGCCGCGCCCGATCCGCTCGATCCCGACATCGTCTATGGCGGCAAGGTCACACGCTATGACCGGCGCACCGGCCAGATTCAAAATATCGCCCCGCCCGCCGGCTACCGCGCGCTGCGCACCGAGCCCTTGCAATTCTCCCCGGTCGATCCGCACAGCCTCTACTTCGCCACCAATACGCTTTGGCTGACGAAAGACCAGGGCAAGAACTGGAAGCAGGTCAGCCCCGACCTGAGCCGCGAGACCTGGGAGCTGCCGCCCAGCGTCTCGGACTACAAGGACACGCCCGCAGCCAAGCCGACGCGGCGCGGCGTCATCTATGCGCTCGGCCTGTCGCCGCTGGATGCGAATCGCATCTGGGCCGGCACGGACGACGGCCTCATCTGGACGACCATCGACGGCGGCGGACATTGGGACAACATCACGCCGCCCGCGATGAAGGCTTTCTGGAAGGTCTTCAACATGGACGCGGGCCACTTCGATGCGGGCACCGCATATGCCGCCGTCAACACGCTGCGCCTTGACGACATGCGCCCGCATCTTTTCCGCACGCACGACTCGGGCAAGACCTGGACCGAAATTGACAACGGCATCCCAGACGGCGCAGCGACCAGCACGATTCGCGAAGACCCGAAGCGCAAGGGCCTGCTCTACGCGGGCACCGAGACCCAGGTCTACGTCTCGTTCGACGACGGCGACCACTGGCAATCGCTGCGGCTGAATATGCCTGCAAGCTCCGTGCGCGACCTGCAGGTGAAGGACGACGACCTGATCGCCGGCACCCACGGCCGTGGCTACCTGATCCTGGACAACGTCACGCCGCTGCGCCAGCTTGCCGCGAAAATCGCGGGCGAGCCGCTGCATCTCTAC
>CAXTPN010000093.1:0-5654 GCA_964246125.1 uncultured Acidobacteriaceae bacterium | reverse complement strand
TCTCTACACTCCGCAGGTTGCCATGCGCATCCGCAACAACATGAACCCGCCCACGCCCTGGCCTCCCGACATGGCCACCGGGGAAAACCCACCCGACGGCGCGATGCTTGACTACTATGTCGGGTCGAAGTTCGCGGGCGTGCTCACGCTTGAGGTGGTCGACAGCAAGGGCGAAGTCGTGGCGCGCGTTCGCAGCGACGACCCCGTGCCGCCGCTCGACCCGCGCTACCCCGACCCCATCCTGTGGGCGCGGCCGCCGCGCGTGCTCTCGACCAGCGCCGGCCACCATCGCTTCCTGTGGGACCTGCGCTATCCCGCTGTTCCCGGCATGTCCACCGGTCCGGACGCTGACGAGGCCGTGCCCTATGACACGCCCGCCGTGGCCTCGTCACCCTTCGTCCTGCCCGGCGCCTACACGGTGCGTCTGATCGCCGGCGGCAAGACTCTAAGTGAGCCGTTCACGGTCGTCATGGACCCGCGCGTCAAGACACCCATGGCTGATCTCGACGAGCAGTTCAGAATCTCAAAAGGCATCTATGAAGATGCGTTGCGCGCGACCGCGGCGCTGCATGAGATTACCGTGCTGCGCGAACAACTCGCCGCCAAGCAGGCAGCGCCTCCCGTAGCCGGGGCCGCCCCGTCGCTCGAATCCAAACTGACGCAGCTCACCGGAGGTCGCGGCGAAGGCGGTCGCGGAGGCGGCGGCGGAGGGCGCGGCGGCCCGCAAGGTCCGCCGAACCTGACCACCCTTCGCCTGCAACTCGCGCGCATGGAGCACACCATCCAGAGCGCTGATATGGCTCCTACCACAGCCCAGGTTGGGGCTTACGAAAGCATGAAGAAGCCGCTAAATGACCTGCTCGAGCGCTGGAATGCCATCAAGGCGAGCGACGTCAAGGCTTTGAACGACGCGCTGCGCAGGCAGGGTATGCCGCTGCTTACCCTCAGCACCAAGATCATCGACCACTCGGTTGAAGACCAGATCGAGCTCGGAGACGAGCCGTAGCGCTATACGATCCGTGCGGCGTACTTCACCTTTGTGAGATCAACCCTGCTTCACTTACTGGAGGATGAATGTTTAAACGTTTCCTGGCCATCGTCGCTGTCGCGATACCCCTAACGATGAATGCGCAGACACCCGACACCGCCACGCTGATGGGCACGGTCGTCGACCCGACGCGCGCGGCGATCGCGGGCGCGCAGGTAAGCGTCATCAGTCTGCTTACCGGCTTCAGGCGCGGCGTGAACTCAAACGATCAGGGCAGGTTCTCCATCGCGGGCCTGCCGGTTGCCGGCGCCTACGAGGTGACCGCGAGCAAGCCCGGCTTTGCCGAAGCGCGGGTGGCGTCGGCCACGCTGGCGGGCGGCAGCACCGCGAGCATCCTGCTGCAACTGAACGTGGCAGGCGCGCAAAGCGAGGTCACCGTTACGGGTGCGGCTGGCGAGGTGCGGACCGATCAGCCGCAGCTTGGCGTCCGGCTGGAGCGGCAGCAGATTGAAGAGACGCCGCTGCCCAACCACCGCATCACCTTCCTTCCGCTGCTGAACGCCGCCAATCGTCCGGCCATCAACCAGGGCGACATCTTCATGGACCAGAACCTCTTCACGACCAACGGCGCGGGGCGGCGGCAGGCGTTCTTCGAGGTGGATGGCGCCTCCGGCAACGACTCCTGGGGACGGCAGACGATCTTCACCAATCTGCCGGTCGCCTCCGTGCAGGAGATGACGGTGCTGACCAACAGCTTCTCCACCGAGTACGGCGCGAGCACGGGCAGCGTAGTCAACGTGGTGACGCGCAGCGGCGGCGACAAGGTTCACGGCGAGGTAGCCGGGCTATGGCGTCCCACCGGGCCGGAAGCCGCGCTCGAAGGGTTTACCGCAAGCAACGCCACCACCGGCAACGAGGTGACCAACGACCGGCTGGTGCAGGAGTCGTTCGCGCTTGGCGGGCCGCTCGGATTTGTGCGTAAGACACGCTTCTTTCTGGCCGCCGAGCACAGCGACGAAGACAAGGCGTCTCCGGTCACCTCGCCGCTGGCTCCCGGCAGCTATGTCGGTGTCTACCACGATTGGCTCGGCTTCCTGCGGCTTGACCATCAGTTCAGCGAGCGCAACAACGCCTTCTTCCGCGGCAATGTAGACGCCTTCTTCGACACCAATCCCAACGGCACGGTGGGCGGCGCGACCCTGCCAAGCGTGGCGCGCGTCTTTCGCCGCCGCACCTACACCGCAGAGTTAGGCGACACGACGACGCTGCGGGCCAATCTGCTGAATAGCGCGCGCGTGCAGTTCCAGTTGGCGTCTCCAATCACGCAGTTCGACCCCGTGGTGAACGGCACACAGTTCGTGGTTCCCATCACAGGGCTGGCCACGTTCACTAGCGGCACCTCGCAGTCCGCGCTGCTGCTGAACCGCCAATACCAGGGCAGCGATGTGCTGACCGCAACCTTTGGCCGCCACCAGCTCAACGTGGGCGGCGACGTCGTGTTCGCGCACACCGGCGGCAACAGCAAGGAGTTCGGCGGGCCGATCTATCTGGGGCGCTTCACCTACTACGCCTGCCCCGGGCCGGGGGGGACGCCGACTCCCGCACAAATTCAGGCGTACTGCGAGGGCTCGACGTACCTGAACAACGTCAGCAACGTCGCCAGCTATACGCAAAGCTACGGCAACGCGGCGTACACCGTGGACGACGCGCTGTGGTCGCTCTTCGTGCAGGACGACTTCCATGCGAGCCGCAAGCTGACCGTGAACGCCGGCCTGCGCTACGAGCGCCAGACCTTTACGGACGCCACCTTGAACTTCGCGCCGCGCGTGGGTTTCGCGTACGACTTTACCGGCGGGGGAAAGACCGTTCTGCGTGGAGGCTTCGGCATCTACCACTCGCAGATCATCGACAACTCGCAGGCGAACTACGCGCTGACGGGGCCGACTGGCGTCTTCAACTACACGGCCAACGCCGGTCAGGTGGGCTTTCCCACGAGTGTAGCGGCGGCTCCGCTGCCCAGCTTTCCGGCGGGTGCGGCGGTCCCGCTACGTAGCCTCTATCTGCGGCCGGGGTTGAGCAGCTACTACAACCAGTTCTTCCCGACCTCAACGCTGGTGGGGTATCCGAACAAGCTGTTGAACCCTTATTCGGAGCAGTACACAGTAAGCATGGAGCAGCAGCTTGCGCCGAACTGGGTGCTCAGCATGGATTATGTCGGCACGCACCAGCTGCGCAACGTGCGGCCGCTGGATGTCGACGCGCCAGCTTCGTTCGTCCGCACGGCGCAGGGGCAGACACGCTCCGCCAACGCGGCCAACTGCACCCGGCCCTACTGGATCGCCTTCTATGCGCAACGCGGAACAGCCTGCCCCGCCAATGGAGCCGGCGTTGTGCCGCCCTATGCCCTCATCCAGTCCGACGTGAACGACGGCTACCTTCACTACAACGCGCTGGACGTGAACCTGCACCACGTCTTCAGCCACCGCTTCGAGGCGCTCGCCAGCTACACCTGGTCACACACGCAGGATAACGTCGATCCCGATGCCACCGGGCAAAACCCGAACGATCCGCTGCAGACCGGGCGCACGGAGTACGGCAACGCCATCTACGACCAGCGCAACCGCGTGGTGCTCAGCGGCTTCGGTATCGCGCCGCTCGCCATCCACGTCGGCGGCATTGCTACGCTGGCCGGAGGCCTACCCTACAACCTCACCACCGGCGCAACCAACAGCGGAGACACCGGCGCAACCACGGACCGGCCGGTCATCAACGGCGTAGTCGTAGGGCGCAACACTGGACGCGGCACCCCCATCTACCAGTTCGATCCGTTCGTCAGCCGGGCGTTTCCGTTGTTCCATGAGCGCGTGAAGCTGGACCTGCGCGCCGAGGCCTTCAACGCGCTGAACCATGCCAACTTCGTTTCGTTCGTGGGGACCTATGGGAACACCAACACGGTCGCACCCGCTACTCTGGGCACGCCCAGCTATGGCGTCAACGCGCAGCTCCCGGCGCGGTCGCTGCAGTTCTCGGGCAAGGTGTCGTTCTGATGCCGGGGTCCGGCCAGGCGCCGCGGGGCTTGCTTACTGAAAAGACGTGCAATGCGGGCGATCTTCGCATATCATCCGGCGATATGAGGAAATGGTTAGGCGTCGCGTTGTTGTTGGCCACAGTTGCGTTCGCACATGGAGCGGTCGCGCAGCAGACCCATAAGGAATACGAGCCGCCTGCCGCAGCCGGCGCCGGTCAGAAATTGCTCGCGCAGTTTGCGGGCGACTGGGACATGGTGAAGACATTTTTCCCGGCGAGTGGACAGCCTGCCGTAACCAAGGGCACGTGCAAGCAGTATATGATCCAGGGCGGCAAGTTTCTGCAATCGGACTTCACCTTCTTCGATCCTGACGGAAGCAAGAGCACCGGCACCGGCATTTCGGGGTTCGACCCGAAGACGAATCGCTTTACCACCGTGTGGTACGACTCACAGAAGACGACCATGTCGATCCGCCAGAGCGACGGCACGTTCGACGGCACGAACATCGTGCTGGTGGCCACGGCTCTCGATCCGGATCGTCCGGGACGCAAAACTTACGCGCGCGCGCATCTTGAAGAGAACGGTCATGTTCTCGTCCATCGGCATTACGCGGTCGATGACAAGGGGAGTGAGCGGTTGGTGCTGGAGTGGCGGATGACGCGGAAATAGTTTGGCTGGCTTGTTGTCGTCAGTCCGCGTAATCCAGTTCGCTGCGCGATTGGTTGCGCTTTAGCCGCGCCTTCCAGTTAGCATCAAGACACAACCACAGGAGCAATCCATGAACGTTCTCCGTGCCTCGCTCGCGGTTCTCGCCCCCTTGTTCGCGCTCGCCGCACCCGCTCAGCAGCCTGCACCCGGTCAATACCCCGCCAGTCTCCTCGCCGGCCTTCATTGGCGGGACGTCGGCCCCATGCGTGGCGGCCGCTCCTATGGCGTCGCGGGCAGCGCGGCGCAGCCGGACACCTTCTACTTCGGCTCCGTCGGCGGCGGCGTGTGGAAGACCGAAAACGCCGGACGCACCTGGTTCCCCATCTCCGATGAAGGCATCCCCATCGGTTCAATCGGAGCCATCGCCGTCGCGCCCTCGAACCCGGACGTGGTCTACGTGGGCACCGGCGAGCCGGACATTCGCGCGCAGCACTCCTACGGCATCGGCATGTACAAGTCCACCGACGCGGGCCGCACTTGGACCCATATCGGCCTCGAACGCACCATGCACATCGGCAAGATCGCCGTCGACCCCGCCGACCCCAACCGCCTCTACGTCGCCGCGCTCGGCGACATCTACGGTCCCAGCTCGGACCGCGGCGTATACCGCTCCACCGACGGCGGCGCCCACTGGAAGAAGGTGCTGTTCAAAACCGGCAACCCAGACAACGTAGGCGCAATCGACATCGCCATCGACCCCACCAGCCCCAAGACTCTCTACGCTTCCCTCTGGTCCACGCGCCGCCCGCCCTGGTCCGTCTACGCGCCTTCCAACCTGCCCGGCGGCGGCCTCTACAAATCCACCGACGGCGGCGACACCTGGCACCAACTCACCGGGGGCCTGCCCACCTACGATTTCGTCGGCAAGATCGGCATCGCCGTCGCCCCCAGCAATCCCAAGCGCCTGTGGGCCGTCGTTGACGACATCGG
>CAXTPN010000092.1:0-9540 GCA_964246125.1 uncultured Acidobacteriaceae bacterium | reverse complement strand
CTGCAATCCTGCGGAGCCGCCATGAACGGTCAACTCCATAAATCGCTTTTGAACCCTTGGCTGGCTTCAGCCGTTTCGTTTGCGCTCATCACGTTCTTCTTTGTGGGTGCGTTCTTCATCATGCCTCATCCCCTGCCCACCACAGGCGATCTGGCATCCCTGCCTTGGTGGGCCGTACTCGGTGGTCTCGTCGGAGCCGTTCAGGTGTACGCCGGTCTGACTCAGGTCAACAAGGTCGGCGCTGGACCTTTTATGGGCTTTACGGTGACGGCAGCCTTGATCGCTTCTTTAGCTATCGATCACTTCGGCTGGTTTCGCATGGATCAACATCCGCTCAACATTTGGAGAGCGCTTGGGGGAGTTCTCCTGGTGGGTGGGATAACGCTGATTGCGAAGTTCTGACTATCTCTAAATCCTGTGCTCTTCCCATGCTGCCCTCCAGACCGCTCTTGCGGCATCGGCGTTGAGAGCTGCGATTCCCAAACCGACGATCAGATCGGCCCAGCCCGAGCGCGTATAGATTGTGATAGCGCCGGTCACGATCATGGCTAGATTCGCGATAGCGTCGTTCCGAGCTGACAGGAATGCTGCTCTGGTGAGACTGCCACTGTGTTCTCGGAACCGCGCGAGCAAGAACGCACAAAAAAGATTGACCATCAAGGCGCCACCCGCAACCAGGGAAAGAGGGAGAGGGGCCGGAGGCAAGGGAGAGTGGATCTTGCCCCACGCCGTCCAAAGCGTCGCGAGCGCTGGAATAAGTAAAATGCCGGCCAACACCATTCCCACGCGGGCGCGATGAATGGTGTTCCATCCGAGCGCAAAAGCGATCAGCCCATTGATGAAGGTATCTTCCAGGAAATCCACACTGTCGGCGAAGAGCGAAACAGAGCCGATCCGCCGCGCCACGGTAAACTCCACTCCGAAGTAGGCAAGGTTGAGCAAGGCGACCAGAATCACGACCTTACGAAGGCTTGCATTCATCCTCAGACGCTATCATCAAGCACGGAGAAGACATGAAGAGCACTCTGGTGGCAGCGCTTGCAGTTGTGATGATGTCTTCCGCGGCATGGGCGCAGGTATACCGAATCGCGGGTTCCGTCCCTATCGCCGGCAGCGGCGCATGGGACTATCTCAGAGCCGACCCGGATTCAAGACGCCTCTATGTTTCGCACTCCGACGTAGTGGTTGTGCTCGATCTCGATACTCATCGGGAAATTGGAAAGCTGACCGGGTTCGGCTTCATTCATGGAATTGTTCTCGCGAAGGATTTGCATGTGGGTTTCTTGAGCGATGGACAGAAGAACGAAGTCATCGTCTTCGATCCCGCGACACTCAGAATCACAAACAAGATCAGGACCGCCGCAAATCCGAACAGCATGGTGTACGACCACGCGACCGGGCGACTCTTTGTGGGTCACAAGCCCAGCCGCTCCATGACGGTCATTCGGGCTTCAACCGGTCAAATTGAAAAAACGATCCCGCTTGGAGGAATTCCCGAGTTTCCGGTCAGCGATGCTCGCGGGAATGTCTACGTCAATATCGAGGATAAGAGCGAGATCCTCCAGATCGACGCGAAATCGTTAACGATCAAAACGCGATGGTCGCTCAGCCCGTGTCAGTCTCCTTCCGGCCTGGCCTTCGACGGGCAGAAGAACAGGCTCTTTGCCGCCTGCGACAACAAGCTCATGGCGCTTGTCGATGCCGATACCGGAAAGCTGGTCAATACTCTGCCGATCGGGGGTGAGCCGGACGCGGCAGCTTTCGATCCTAAAACGAAGCTGGCATTCTCATCGAATGGGGACGGAACCTTGACAGTGATCGCCGAACGCGGCAACGGTTACGCTGTAGCGCAGAACCTGAAAACAGAGCAGGGCGCACGCACGATGACTCTGGATGCAAAGACTCATAACGTCTATCTCTCCACTGCAAAGCTCGGACCGCCGCCTATCCCAACGCCCCAGAACCCAAATCCACCGAAGCACCCCACCGCAATTGAAGGGTCTTTCCACGTGCTCATCGCCATCGCGAAGTAAAAAGTTGCTTGTGATGGATACGAGTAAGATCTAGATAAAGAGGAGTTGCTTATAGCTTGGTCGTGCGAAGGCGAAGAGAGTTGCCAATTACTGAAACGGAACTGAAGCTCATGGCCGCTGCCGCGATCATTGGATTGAGCAGCAGGCCGAAGAACGGAAAAAGCACACCGGCTGCCAACGGCACCCCAAGCATGTTGTAGATGAAGGCGAAGAATAGGTTCTGCCGGATGTTCTTCATTGTGGCCTGACTTAGGCGACGTGCCCGCACGATGCCGCTCAAGTCGCCCGTCAGGAGTGTGATGCCTCCCGCTTCGATGGCTACATCCGTGCCCGTTCCCATGGCGATGCCTACATCTGCCTGGGCGAGGGCTGGCGCGTCGTTTACACCGTCTCCGGCCATGGCCACCAACGCGCCCTGCTGCTGGTGAGATTTGACCACCTCGGCTTTTCGTTGAGGCAGCACGTCGGCCTCGAACTCAATGCCGAGTTTGTCAGCGACTGCCCGAGCGGTTGTTGCGTTATCGCCGGTAACCATGACGATGCTCAGGCCTGCTTCTTTCAACGCGCGTATCGCATCAGACGTCGACGCCTTAAGTTTGTCGGAGGCGCTGACCAGGCCTGCTGCTTTGCCATCCACCGCAACGAGCATCACGGTCTGGCCTTCTGTTCTCAGCATTTCGGCGCGTTCAGAAAGCGGGGTGGGATCGATGCCCAGCTCTCGGAAGAGCTCCGCGTTGCCAACGGCAACCTGCTTTGCGGAGACGCTACCTCGTACACCCTTACCGGTTACGGAGCTGAACCCCTGTACGTCGGTCAGCGAGAGCTTACTTGCTTCGGCGCCCTTGACGATGGCAGCGGCAAGCGGATGCTCGCTGGAGCGTTCCAGGCTGGCCACGAGCTGTAGCAGTTCGGCCTCTGCGATACCTGGCTCAGGGACAACAGCCGCGAGTGTGGGCTTGCCCTCGGTCAGCGTACCGGTCTTATCGACTATAAGCGTATTGACCTTGCCAAAGGTCTCTAGGGCTTCGGCGTTGCGGACAAGAATGCCGGCCCCGGCGCCGCGTCCGGTGCCCACCATAATGGCCATGGGGGTCGCCAATCCCAAGGCGCAAGGACAAGCGACGATCAGCACCGCAACCGCATTCACCAAGGCGTGTGCGAAGCGGGGCTGCGGACCAACCAGATACCAGATGAAGAAGGTGGCGATGGCAATCAAAATGACAGCCGGTACGAAGAACGAAGCGACATGATCGGCGAGCCGCTGGATCGGTGCGCGGCTGCGCTGCGCCTGGCTTACCATCTTGACGATTTGAGATAGCAATGTGTCCGCACCGATGCGCTCCGCTTGCATGACGAAGCTGCCGGTCCCGTTCACTGTTCCGCCTGTGACTTTGGCGTTCACCTCCTTCTCTACCGGAATCGGCTCCCCGGTGACCATCGATTCGTCGACCGAACTGTGTCCGTCGAGCACGATTCCATCGACCGGGATTTTCTCGCCGGGGCGGACACGCAGTTTGTCGCCGACCTGCACCTGATCGAGAGGAACATCGGCTTCGCCGCCTTGAGAATCGAGCCGCCTAGCCGTCTTGGGAGCCAAGCCGAGCAACGCACGGATTGCGCTTCCGGTCTGGCTGCGGGCGCGCAATTCCATGACCTGTCCCAAGAGCACCAGAGCGATGATGACCACCGCGGGTTCAAAGTAGAGGGCAATTTCTCCACCCTCGGCGCGGAATGAGGGCGGGAACACGAAAGGCACAAGACTTGCGGTAATGCTGTACAGATAGGCTGCCCCGGTCCCCAGCGCAATCAGCGTGAACATGTTCAAGCTGCGATGGATGACGGATTGCCAGCCACGCACAAAGAAAGGCCAGCCGCACCATAGAACCACAGGTGTCGCCAGTGCGAGTTCGACCCAAGCCCATGCCTTGGCGGCCATGAGATGTTGCAATGGCATGGACCGGAATAGCCCGGACACCATGAGGGCAAGCAGAGGAACAGCCAGAACGACGCTGATCCAGAGACGCCGGGTCATATCGACAAGCTCGGGGTTTACCTCCTCAGCCGTGACATCGCGCGGTTCGAGCGCCATGCCGCAGATGGGACAGTTGCCCGGCTCTGCGCGCACAATCTGTGGGTGCATCGGACAGGTGTACTCGGTGCGCGTGGCGGGAGGTGCGATGGTGGCCGGTTCTAGCGCCATGCCGCACTTCGGACAAGCGCCCGGACCGAGCTTGTGGACCTCCGGGTCCATGGGACAGATGTACTCGACATGCTCTTGAGCGGACGAAACGGGCTGCGGGTCTTTCCGCTTCAGAAATGCCTGCGGCCCGGCCCTAAACCGCTTGGCACACGAAGGATTGCAGAAATAGTGGGTTTGTCCCTTGTATTCCTGATGGTCCACAGCATCCTGCGGCTCAATCATCATGCCGCACACGGGGTCTCGGACCAGTTCGGGTTCTGCTACTTCAGCCATCATGCGCTCCTGGTGCGCCGGGCTACGTAATCGCAGCCCAGCGCCGTTATGCATTTACTTCGCGTACTGCTGAGGGTTGGCGTCGAACTTCCGCTTACATCCCGGAGCGCAAAAATAGTAACTACGACCCTGATACTCGCTCCTGCCCGCAGCCTCTTTCGGGTCGATCCCCATCCCGCACACGACATCCTTCACCATTGGCTCTGTTTTCTTTGATTTGATTCCACTGCAGCAACACATGGGCTTTTTCTCCTCACCCATGCAGACGCGCCTACGCGATTTTCCTTACACCCGTCGTTTACAGGTGCAGTCGAGGCATTTATGGTCGGCACATGCACCGCAGACCTGTGTGAGCTTCCTGGCTGCGGCGCGGCGAGCTCGATGCAGCCGGACGGAAGCATTGTTGGGCGTTGTACCCTCCGCCTGGGCGAAGTCCGCTATCGACTGACCGTCAAAGTCGATCCGCTCAAGAGCGGTCCGATATTCCGGCTTGAGCGTCCGAACCACTGCGCCGACGCAGGTACACAGATTCGCTTCAACTTCTGTCTCGTAGGTCAGAGGAGCTTCCGCCGCGAACTGCTCGTGGGCGCGGCTGCGAGCATCATTCCTTCGGTAGTGATCGATCAGGGCGTTCCGCAGCATCCGGTAGAACCAAGCGACGACGCTTTCCGAATACTTGATCTGCTCGCCCTTTTCGAGCGCGCGCGTGTAAGCCGTTTGAAGAATGTCCTCGGCAGATGCAGAATCCCCAACTCTGCGCGTGAGGAAATCGAGAAACTCCGTTCGATGCTCCAGAAGTTGAGGAAGGGGTGCATTCGGTTTCGCGGCAACTGTTTGAACACTCTTTTGCGCTCTCATGTTCTCCAACGCGATTCACCTCAATGGGAGTGGTCGTGAGAGCTTTCATTGTGGTTCATCGGCTCTTCCATTTTCTGTTGAACCTGCTGCTGTTCAGCCGGAGTTAGCTTCGGGAGATGGCGGACATATGCCACCATCTTCCAGGCATGTTCGTCGTCGTCGCCCGGCTTTCCAAAGGCAGGCATACCGGACCAGCGCACGCCATTCTTGATAACCCAATAGAGCTCGCCGTCGGACATCTCTTGCGTTTCATCCGAGCGGAGATCCGTGGGCCGAGGATACATAATGCCGTGGAACTTCGGCGTGCCACTGCCGTCGTCGCCATGACAAACCGCGCAGTGCTCCTGGTAATGACCTCCGGCTTCGATCAGGTCTACGCCATGTACGGAAAGTGGGCTTTGCATTTTCTCGTAACGCCCTGGAGTCGAGCTGTCGTACGCTTTCATGGCAACATTCGCTTCCATATTCGATGGCTCCGGCCGGGAGCCGAAGCCCCCGTGCCAGAGCGCCCCGAAGATAATGAGAACAGCGACAATTCCTGCGAAAGCTATAGCGGCCCAGATGTTGATCACTCGCTGCATCATTTTGCTTCTCCCTTTCATTTCACTCACTGATTCGCTCCTGGTGCAGTCGGCAGGTTGATTGTGGTCGAATCCGTCCCCGTGCCGATGGGCTCGTCTAGGCCATTCATCAGGGCATAGTTTTGAAGAGCAATAGCTGCTCTCCACTGCTCGTTAAGCGCCGCTGTATAGCCAAGCTGAAGCGTGAAGAGCATGTGCTGGGCTGCCAAGACGAGAGGGTATTCCTGCGCCATCTGCTGGTACTTCGTCACCTGAAGTTCGTACGCACGGCGGGCACGTGGGATCATCTCGTCGCGGTAACGCTCCGCAGTGAAGTGGGCGGTCATGTACTGCTGGGCAAGCGGCTCGGTTTGATTGCGAGTCCACAGCTTGGTGCGCTCCACCTCGCGGTGGGCACGGTCGAGCAGGATCTTCGAGGCTTCGACGTTGCCTTGGTTGTGATTCCAAAGCGGCAGCTGCACGCCTGCCTGAGCAAAACTCTCCCATCCCGCCTTACGTCCGCTCATGACTTCTTCACCCGAGTACCACTCGCCCGCTGTCAGGTTCAGGTTGGGTACACGTTCGCGTTTGGCGTCTTTCAGGCGGGCCTCTCCGAGCGCCTCGTCTGCTTGCGCTCGCTTCACGAGCGGACTCTCCTCAACATTCCGCTGCACATACTCCTCGGGGTTGAAGCCCGGCGGTTCAGCAAGGGAACTCTTCAACGGGTGAGTTTCAAGCGTGTGCTGCCCCGCAAAAGTCGCCAGCCTTGAGAATTGAGCAAGGAACAATCGCTGTGCGTTAAGGAAATCCACGCGGGCCTGCTCTGCCGCGACCTCTACGGTCAGAATGGCAGCGGCATCTGCTTGACCGATGCGCGCGAGTTCATGCGCGTTCGTATCGGCGTCAAGCGCCACTTTTAGCAAGCGATCATGAATGACAACCGATTGTTGGGCAGCGAGCGTATCGAAGAAAGCGCGGGCCACATCGTTGTGAGCACGCGCTCGTTGTACCTCCAACGCATATTGATTGGAACGGCCTTCGGCGCGGTAGATGTCTCGGCGCAAGGCGAGCTTGCGACCCAAGACAAACTCCTGAGTGAAGAAGGCTCCCTGTTCGCCCCCGTGATACTCGCCGCCACGGATATGATCGCCGCTGTATCCAACGGTTGGGTCCGGTGGCAGGCTCACCTGGCGGGCCTGCTGGTTGGAACGATCCACGTTTAGCTGAGCCTGAGTGAGCGTGGGGTTTGCTTTGTCCGCGAAGGCGAGGAACTGCTCGAGGGACATCGGGTCGCGTTTCACGATGTCGCCAAGCAGTTCCGGTGCCGGCATGTCGCTTCCCGTCCTGAAGTCGATCGCTTCCGGCTCTTGCATCTCCTGAATCGGGACTTTGATAGAACTGGCATCGCTGTCAGCTGCGGGTTTGCCCTGCGGCTGCCTGGCCTGCTGTTGGAAGGATTGCTCAACGCTTGCGGCAGCTGCCTTGGCTCGGGCGTCCGCTCCATTCTTTCCCATACTCTGAATGTCGGGGGCCGAGGGAGTCGCAGGCTGCCTGGTGCGGTTCGGACTCGGCGGCTTCGCCTGCTGAGGGCCCATGTTCATGCCGGGCATATCGGGCATCGATTGTTGACTAGGCTTTTGTGGCGCTGTTTGCTGGGGGTTCATCTTCATGCCGGGCATGTCTGGCATCGGCTGCTGGCTTTGCGCCATGCAAGCGGCGCCGCCCAATGCGATACTGAGCGCCAATCCTTTGATCTTCATCTCTTCTCCAAGAACCTATCGGGTCTGCTGTACTTGTTGTCGGGTCGAAGGCAAGTCCCCAATTGCGCTCCTCGAACTCGAACCGGAGCCTGATTGGGGGAAACTACCGCGTGTGCTTTTGCCTTGCGCGTCGTAAATCGAAGCGTAGGGATCACCTGGCCGATTCGCATTGCGCATCGCCGTGACGATCTGGTCGTATTGATCGGGCGGAAGAACGCGCACGAACGTCATCATGCCCTGCATGAACCGACTCCAGTTGGGGCGGAGTCCGAGATTCTCAGGCTTTTGCACCAGTTTTTCCATGTTCATCATGGGGCCTTCCATGTACGCGTCCTGCGGGAAATTCGGGACATTGTTCGCGTTCGGAGAGGTCTCGCTCATCTGAGTCTTCATGCTGTCCTCGCTCATATCAAAGGCGTCCAGATTGCGCTTCTGCAATTCGCTCAGGACAGGACGATTTCCGCTCTGCTCCTTCATCATGCCCATCATCCCTGCGTCGAGTTGCGTGTTCGCCAACGGGCCATCGGGAGCCGTGGCCTGCGTACCCGCTGCTAACGCAACCGACGGAATGGCCGGATCGGATGAGACATTAGGGTGAGATTGAGCGTTCATGTCCATGTTTTTCATGTTGCTCATATCCAGGCCTTGCATATTGCCCATGGAGCCGCCCTTCATCTCGTCTGGGTTCGTGCCGCGCGGAGTTATCCGCCCACTACTATCCGCACCTCGTATACCTTTGCCATCGGGAAAACCAGCCATGCGCGTCATCGGACCCGCCTGATTCGACATCTGGTTCATCATGTGGTGGGGCAGGTGGCAGTGCAGCATCCAGTCGCCGGGGTTGTCGGCGATGAATTCGACATCCCTGGCCTGCGCCACGCCGACCAGAACAGTATTGCCGGGCCACCATGCCGTCTCCGGGATGCGCCCGCCCTCAGTCCCCGTCACATAGAAGGTATGGCCGTGGACGTGCATCGGGTGGTGGTCCATACCCAGATTCACAAAGCGAATTCGGACCCGCTCTCCCTGGCGGACAATCAATGGCGTCGCCGCAGGACCCGCCTTGCCATTCAGGAGCAGCCAGTTGAACTCCATCATCATCGTGTTCGGAGTGGTGGAGTTCGGGAGAACCGCATACTCCTGGAGATGAATCAGAAAATCCTTGTCGCAGTGTGGGCGATAGGGCACCTTGGGATGCATAATGACCGCCCCCAACATGCCAGCCATCTCCTGCATCGCCATGTGCGAGTGGTAGAAGAACGTGCCTTCCTGTTTGATCGTGAAGCTGTACGTAAAACTCTGGCCGGGTCTGACGGGTTCCTGGCTGATACCGAGCATTCCGTCGAACCCGATCTGGTCTTCAAATCCGTGCCAATGGAGTGAAGAAGGTTCGGGCAGTTCGTTTTTGAAGATCACCCGCACTTTGTCGCCCTGCGTGACCTGGATCGTGGGGCCGGGCGCGGAGCCGTTGAAGCCCCACACATCGATCGTTTTGTCGGGCGCGATCTGCCGTTTGAAAACGTGTGCGGTCAGTCGATAGACCTTGACATCGCCGTCCATCTCATACGGAAGGTCGCCGACATCCGTGGTCACCACGGGTCTGTTGGTTACCGGCCCGCCGTGCGTGTCGAGCTTGGAAAGCGAGCCGCTGCTGTCGCCCAGATATCAGCCGCGGGCGGCAACCTGGCCTGTGGGATGGGTCGAACCACGAGTCGGTTCTGCAACGGCGCGGCTGGCAAACAACCCGGCACTGACGCCAAGGGCACTCTGAAGAAAGGAACGGCGATTAGCCATGGGAAAACTCCATAATCGGAAAGCGCTAAAGATTGGCGCCGCCAAACACGGAGTGTTTGCTG
>CAXTPN010000091.1:0-9540 GCA_964246125.1 uncultured Acidobacteriaceae bacterium | reverse complement strand
GCCGCATGCTGCACCTGCCCACGATCCGCGCCCAGTTCCCCGAGCTCGCCGACGCCGCCGCCCGCGAGCAGATGTCCTACCGCGGCTTCCTCGCCGAGATGCTCATGGCCGAGTGCGACGACCGCGCCCGCCGCCGCTCCGAGCGCCAGATCAAGGCCGCCGGGTTCCCCCGCGAGAAGTCGCTGCGCGCCTTCGACTTCGACGCCAACCCGGCTATCGACCCCGCCGTCATCCACACCCTCGCCGCCTGCGACTGGGTGAAGAAAGGACTGCCGCTCTGCCTGATCGGCGACTCCGGCACCGGCAAGTCCCACCTGCTCATCGCCCTGGGAACCGAGGCCGCCATGGCCGGCTACCGCGTCCGCTACACCCTCGCCGCCAAGCTCGTCAACGAGCTCGTCGAGGCCGCCGACGACCGGCAGCTGACTAAGACCATCAACCGCTACGGCCGCGTCGACCTGCTCTGCGTCGACGAGCTCGGCTACATGGAACTCGACCGCCGCGGCGCCGAGCTCCTGTTCCAGGTGCTGACGGAAAGGGAAGAGAAGGCAAGCGTCGCGATCGCCTCCAACGAGTCGTTCAGCGGCTGGACCAAGACCTTCACCGACCCCCGCCTCTGCGCCGCCATCGTCGACCGCCTCACCTTCGGCGGCAACATCATCGAGACCGGCACCGACTCCTACCGCCTCGCCTCAACCCGCGCCGCCCAGAACCGCTAACCCGCGGCACCCCCACGCCCGGCCCGACCGACCCAAGTGCGGTCAGTTCTCACGACCAACCGCGGCTACAACCCACGACCGAAACCAATCCGCGTTCTCACGCTTTGCGGCGGTGAGCGATTTAAGCCCAGCCCTGGCCTACACGACCGTCAAGAGATCCTGCGGCTGATGAACTGCAAAGCTTCTGCTATATCAGTCGCGACGTGCAGCCGCGACACTACGAGAGGATCCGCGTACCCACACGTGGACATGTGCTTCAGGAACTGCAATAGCGGCTGCCACTCGCCAGCCGTTTCGACAAGGGTCAACGGCTTGCCGTGCATCTTCAACTGAGCCAACGTAATGACGTGCAAGATCTCGTCGGCCGCCTCAAGGCCGCCGGGCAGGGCGATAAGCGCGTCTGCCATGTCAAGCATCAGGTCCTTGCGTTGGCCCAGCGTATGAGTGAGGCGGACTGTTTGGGGCGGCGCAGCGATATGCAACTCCCGCTCATGCAGAGAATGCGGTATCACTCCGACTATCTGCGCGCCATGCTGGTGCGCGGACCAGGCCAGAGTACCCATCAACCCGGAGCCACTTCCGCCGTAGACGAGGCGGTGCCCATAATCGCCCAGCAGGGCGCCGAGTTCGCAGGCGAACTCCATCGCGGCGGGCGTTGCCGGGCCCGCCCCGCCGAACACCGCTACGGAGAGCCTGGCGGTTGTTCGCCTTGGCCTCCTGAATGAGGATGCCACGTTCAAGCAGCCTTCCTTGGAGCGCGTGGAATTAATGAGCCTACCGAACATAATAATTATAAGGGGTCGGCGACGGGCTCGTTATGAAGTAAGATGCGGACACGGGAAATCAGGCAAAGGCGGGAGGGGCGAAAACGGATTGGTTTTACAGGCTCCAGTCTACGAGAGCAGCTGTTTCCGAATCCTCACTCTGGCCGACAAGGGATACCACGGCGCGGCCTGAGCTCTCACGCCCTCCAAGGGACGAGGAAACATCAGTCACAAAGGACGCCGACCGCGCCCACGCCCGCCATCGCGGGACCGGCGAGCGCGCGAGGGCCCAACTCAAGAAATGGGGCATCCACCGCAAGCTACGCTGCTGGCCCACCGTGCAGACCTCATCGTCCGTTCAATCCACACCCTCGTCATTCAGGAGGCCAAAGCAGCCCGAACAAGGCTCACTGAAAGATACTGAAGCTCGTTGCTCGGCGCTGGAGCGGTTCATGGACCGCTGCAATCGTGCGGCGTTAAAGACCTTTCCTTAGGCACAGGACTCTACGAACTTCATTTGCTGCATGGCCACCACAGGGGACTTGTACGCAGGCGCAGCCTGATCCAGCAAGCGCCGGTGAATCGCCCTGGGTTTGGCTCCGCTTCCTTTGAGAGGATGGAGCTGTGCCCCGCAAATACCCGCCGGAGTTCCGGCAGCGCGCAGTCCGACTGCTGGTGGAGGCGCTGCCTGACCACGACTCCGAGTACGAGGCCATCCGGCACGTCGCGGGCAAGCTCGGGGTCAGCGCCGAGACCCTGCGCCGGCGGCGCCGCGTCTCGGAGGTCGACTCGGGCGACCGGCCGGGCATAACGAGCGAGGAGCGCGCCGAGCTGAAGCGGTTGAAGAGGGAGAACGCGGAGCTGCGGCGGGCGAACGAGATCCTGAGGGCCGTATCGGCGTTTTCGCCGCGGAGCCCTGCCGCCCCACGACGAGATGACCGCCTTCATCGACATGATGCGGGCCGTTTCGGGGTCGAGGCCGTCTGCCGTGTCCTGGGCGCGACAGAGTGTGTGTTCATCACGGCCCGCGGCTACCGGGCTGCGAATACCCGGCCGCCGTCGGCCCGGGTGCTGTCGGACGAGCTGCTCGGGGCGGAGATCGCGCGGCTGCACGCGCAGAACTACGGGTCTACGGGGTGCGGAAGATGCACGCGCTGATGCGTCGGCAGGGCTGGACGGCCGTGCGCGACCAAGTCGGGCGGATCATGCGGTCGCAGGGGCGCGCAGGAGCACGAAGGTCTTCACGACTAGGCCGGACCTGAGCGGGCAGCGCGCGTCTGACCTGGTGCAGCGCAAGTTCACCGCCGATGCCTCGCGCAAGCTGCGGGTTGCCAGCATCACGTATGTCAGGACGTGGTCGGGGTTCGCCTACGTTGCGTTCATCACCGACGTGTTCGCAAGAAGGATCACCGGGTTCAACGTCGCGGCGACGCTGAGGGCCGACATCCTGCCGCTGCAGGCCTGGGCATGGCCGCGTTCGAGGCCGGCAGCAACCTGTCCGGGCTGACCCACCACTCCGACCACGGGTCGAACTACATGTCACTGCTCTACACCAGCCGGATCGCGGAGCTCGGGGCGGCGCCGTCGACCGAGAGCGTGGGCAACAGCTACGACTGCCCTGGCCGAGGAGGTCAACGGGCTCTACAAGACCGAGCTGATCCGCCGACAAGGGCCGGGCGGACCGTCGAGCATGTCGAACTGGCGACGCTGGAGTACGTGTGGTGTTGTAACAACCAGCGGCTGCACGGAGAGCTCGGCTACCGCACCCCCGCCGAGGCCGAGGCCGAGTACTACGGTGGCCTCGAACCGCCCCGCCTGGCAACCGCCAGTCACGGAAAACACTAGGAACTAAAGCCAGGGCGATTCACTCGAGTGCCTAGTGGGCGAGAGGCCAACGGAGCTGCCGCTATCACCCATCGCCGCCGAATCGAACCGCAGATGGGGCTCAGCAGCATGTTCAGGTTCGAGCCCGACGGCGGCTGTCATGAGCCAGTTCCTTGTCATGTTGCAGCCGGGGAAGACTTCGACCCGGGCAGGGCCCGACAAGCGGAAACCCACATTTTCCTGTCGTCGGCTAGCCCTCTCGGAACGCGGTGATCCAAGCCCCAACCGCAGTGTAGCCCCACTAGTAGCCGACGTGATCATATGAAAGATGAGACGACTACTATCTCACACTAAAGTTGCTTCGTGGCCTGACGTGCGGGATAATGAATTGCGTCTTTGGCTTTTGCTATTCCGTACGTGGTAACGAAGGCCACCCAAAAGCTGTGCAAGATATCTGATGAGCAATGTAAGACCTCGATATCATGGCTTAATTGCGATTAAGTCATGAACTGCGATTCAGGCAGGTCGCCTTTCCGTTTTTTCTTCCGCAAGGACTAGGATGATGAACATCAGGGTCGTCGAAATCAGTGCCCTCAAGACCGACCGTTCACCGCGCCTTGATGGCGAAAGCGAGGACCATGTTTACACGCTTTCCGCTATGCAAGATGAATGGCCACCGATCCTTGTGCACGCCGAGACCATGCAGGTAATCGACGGGATGCACCGCCTCCGGGCAGCGCAGTTCAATGGACGTTCTACGATCAAGGCTGAATTCTTCGAAGGAACTGAAGAAGAAGCTTTTATTCTTGCCGTAAAATCAAATATTTCACATGGACTTCCGCTGACGCTCGCCGATCGCACGGCAGCGGCGACGCAATTGCTCAAAGCTCACCCAGCGAAATCCGACCGGTGGATAGCGGTCACTACTGGGATCTCGGCAGCCACTGTCGCCTCTATACGGAAGTCGGGAGGCATAGATTCGGCGTCCACAGACGCGCGAGTCGGGCGAGACGGCAAGATACGTCCCCTGAATAGCGCCGGAGGACGCGCCGCGGCGCGTCAGGCGATACTAACTAATCCGCAGGCTTCTCTGCGAGATATTGCCAAGATTTCGGGAGTCTCCCCAGGAACTGTGCGTGATGTCCGCAAGAGGATGATAAACGACGAAAGTCAAATTTTGGGCAGTGCCGGAAGCTCTCAGGCCGACGACGCCCAGGGCTCATCTGAGGCCCTGGTTCCTGACAAAAATCAGCCAGCTGACGACGAGAGATCGAAGGTCAGTCGTTCTCGCTTTATGACCGGAAACACAACCTCACTGATATCAAAGCTAAGGAAAGATCCCTCGATTCGCCACACTCAAACGGGACGTGACCTTTTGCGCTCGCTTGACGCCTACGCACAGGCGTCGGAACGCTGTGTAGAGCTAGTTAATGACCTGCCCCCTCACACTATCTATCTGATGGAGGAATTCGCATGTCGCTGCGCTGACGAGTGGGCGGCAATAGGAAAACAATTGAAGAAGCATCTTGACTCTGCAGGTTAATCAGGTACAGCATCCGGCCTCCATCGTCACGAAATAGAAAACCATCAATGGGTCACAGGTCGGCTAAAAGAACGGCCGTGCGTTCAACGCAGTCCGCGACGTACCGGAGGAAACCTGCGGCTGTACCACCATCACAGACACGATGGTCGAAGGTGAGGGTGAATTGGGTCACCTTGCGGATGGCGAGTTGCCCATCGAAGACCCAGGGTTTGCTGATGATGCGGCCGACACCGAGCATCGCCGCCTCGGGGTAATTGATGAGTGGAACGGCACCGTCGACACCGAGGGCACCATAGTTGTTGAGCGTGAGCGTTCCTCCGACCAGCGTACCCGGCTGCAGGTGGTCGGCCTGAGCCTCGCTGATGAGTCGGTTCATTTCCGTCGCCAATCCGGCTATTGTCATCAGGTGCGCACCGTGTACCACGGGGACGAGGAGACCATTTCCTGTCTGCACGGCAGAGCCTAGGTTAATACCAGAGAAGCGGGAGATCTGGGCCTGCTCTAGGTCTACCGACGAGTTCAGTTCCGGCAACCTGCGCAACCCGGTCACACAAATGCGCGCCAAGTGAACCAACAGACCAATGCGTCGTTCAGGTGGAGAACCGCTGAGAACCTCACGCGCCTGCAGCAGATCTGTTGCATCCACGTCAATCCAGGTAGTGGCACTTGGGACGGCGCTGCTGTGACTCAGCTTCTCCGCCGCCGTCCTTAGCCGACCGCGCAGCGGAATCTGCTTCACAGTGCCAGGTACCGGCACCGGAGGTTTGGTAGCGACAGGTTGTGCAGCTTTTGCGATTTCTTGCTCGACATCGCAACGCAGGATGACTCCATGCGGCGCGCTCGGAGAAAGATTGGCCACATCGATGCCGTGCTGCGGCGCGAGCGAGCGGACCAACGGTGATATTACTCGCGGGGCATCGTTGGTTCCGAAGCCAATCATAACATTGTCGCTGCCGCCGGAGAACTGCCGTTCCTCGGTGCTAACGGCAGAAGCAACACGCCCGATGGAGACCAGCGGGGCCCCGATCTCAAGCACGGTTCCCACGTCAGCATGCAACTCCAGCACGATCCCGGCGTACGGCACCGGAACCTCGACCACAGCCTTCGCTGTCTCAACCTCTACCACCACCTGATCGACCTTAACGATGGAACCCACGGCGACCTGCCAGTTGAGGACCTCGCCCTCAGTCAGCCCTTCGCCGAGGTCAGGCAGTGCAAAGACCCACCGGTCGGCGGCCGTAGTCATGAGACCTTCCAAACAAGATGCCGGGTGTCCGGCTTATCGTCGTGCTGCAACCGATGGACCGCGTCTAGCACTCGGTCCACTCCAGGCAGATACGCGTACTCCATCCTCGGCGGAGGATACGGGATATCAAAGCCGGCGACGCGCAGGACTGGAGCGGCCAGCGAGTGGAAGCAACGCTCCTGCACGCGCGCGGCAATTTCGGCGCCAACCCCTGCGAACCCTTGTGCCTCTTGGATGACCACGCAACGGCCGGTCCGCCGCACTGATCTCATCACCGTTTCGTCGTCAAACGGCACGAGGGCGCGCAAGTCCACAACCTCGAGCGCCAATCCCTCCTCTGCCGCTTCGGCGGCCGCATCCAGCGCGACCGGCACTGCGGGCCCATAGGCGATCAGCGTGGCATCGCGCCCACTGCGCCGGATTATTGCTCGGCCGAGGGCCGCCCCGCTCCGTTGCTCCAGGTTGACCTTTTGCTTGGACCAATACAGCTTCTTAGGTTCCAGGAAAACCACCGGATCCGGATCTCGCACGGCGTCCCGCAGAAGCCAGTAAGCGTCCTCGACGGTTGCTGGAGTCGCCACTTTCAGGCCCGGGGTGTGGGCATAGTGCGCCTCGCTGGAATCGCTGTGGTGCTCGACACCGCCGACGCCGCCGCCGTACGGAATCCGGAGAACCATTGGCATGGCTACCCGCCCGCGAGTTCGGTTGCGCATTCTCGCCACGTGCGAAGCAATCTGCTCGAACGCCGGATACGCGAAAGCGTCGAACTGCATCTCCACAACCGGCCGGAACCCGCCCATGGCCAGCCCGACAGCCAGCCCAACGATGCCGGACTCGGCGAGCGGAGTATCAAAGCAGCGTTGCTCGCCGAATGCGTCCGTCAGTCCGCGGGTGATGCGGAAGACTCCGCCGAGGCGGCCGACGTCCTCCCCGAACACCAGCACGCGCTCGTCCTCACGCAGCGCATCGCGCAGGGCCATATTGAGCGCCTGGGCCATCGTAACCGTGTCCATGTCACATCCCGGTGTCGTCTCGGTCGGCCGCCAATTGGTCGCGTTGCTCCCTCAGTTGGGGTGTGGGTTCGGCGAAGACGTGCTCGAAGAGTTCAAGCAGATCTGGCTGGCTATTTACGACGATGCGGGCACGCAGGTCCGCCGCCAGCTCATCGGCTCGCGCACGGGTGGCGTCGATGTCCTTTCCGGTAAGGACGCCCATGCCACGCAGGAAGGTCTGTAGGCGCTGAATTGGGTCCGCCGTGCCCCAGTGCCGGACCTCGTCGTCGTTTCGATAGCGGCTGGGATCGTCGGCGTTGGTGTGCCCTTCCATGCGGTACGTATGCGCTTCCACTAGGAAGGGGCCCTGCCCGGAGCGGGCGTGCTCAATGGCCACGACAAGCACCGACAGCATGGCTACCAGGTCGTTGCCGTCAACTTGCTCGGAGCGCACGCCGTAGCCGATCCCCTTGTGCGCCAGGGACGGTGCCGCGGTCTGTGTAGCGATCGGCACGGAGATCGCGTACTGATTGTTCTGGATGAGGAAAACGACAGGCGCGCGGAACACCGCCGCGAAGTTCAGCGCCTCGTGGAAGTCGCCTTCGCTCGTTCCGCCGTCCCCGACGAAAGCCATCACTGCCCCGCTCTCGCCCTTGCGGCGCATGGCATCCGCCAACCCGGTGGCGTGGAGCAGTTGTGTGGCCAACGGCGTGCAGGGAGGCGCCACCCGGGCGGTCATGGGATCAAAGCCGCAGTGCCAGTCACCGCGCAGCAGGGTCAATGCCTCAACCGGGTCTACACCGCGTGCCACCACGGCCACCGTGTCACGGTACGTGGGAAAGAGCCAATCCTCCTTCCTCAGCGCAAGGACTCCGGCGATCTGGCATGCCTCCTGCCCGAGGCTCGATGGGTAGACAGCGAGGCGACCTTGTCGGGCCAGCACAGACGCCTGCTGGTCGAAGCGCCTTCCCTCCACCATTTTCTGGTACGCCTCGCGTAGCCGCGCGGCCGCGGGCTGCGGGTAGTCCGAGGACTCCGTGGACGCTATGCCTGCGGGGGTGACGAATTGAACGGGGCTTGCCGACGGCAGCAAGGTTTGCCCCACCAGTTGTGGATTTGATATAGACGCTTTCGCCATAAAAGACACGAGGAACTAACTCTCTCTGCGAGGAACGGCGAGTTAACTAGCCGTCACAGTGCGCGGGATTACCGAGTCTGTCCGGTCCGTCCGGTATCACCGGTTGCCTTCGCTTGACCCAGGTCCTCTCCAACTTCGCCACCACGTCGGGGTTGTGCATCCTGCTCGCCTGTTCCAGCGCGTAATGACTCATGTAGGTACGGAAGAGGTCATCGGATTCCTCAGCCAAGTGGAGCATGCGACGGTTGCTGGGGACGGCCGGGTCCGCCAGGCGTTCGGCGGCCGCAGCCATGGCCGAGTCCATCGCTTCAAGTGGTACGACCTCGTCGCACAGTGCCATGCCTTCAGGGCTGGCAGCCGCTACCCGTTCGCCGAAGAAGATAAGCCGCTGTGCCAGTCGCCGGCCGACTACCCGACCTAGCCGCAGGTTGGCCGCACCCGGCACGATGCCCTCGGTAAGCGCGGGCAGAGAAAAGTAGGCGTCAGATTCCGCGATGACTCGGTCTAGTACTAGCGCGACCTGAGCGGCGCCGCCAATAGCAAAGGTGTCGATGGCGCCGATCCACGGCTTGCCACGTGGAAAGTCGAAAGAGCTATTTTCAGTTTCGTAGTAGAGACCGTGGATCAATTTTCGGATATAGCCCAGCTCGCGTCGGAGCATAAAGTCAATGAATCCTATCTTCCCTTCATATAGGTGGCTCAAGTTAATACCAGCGCCGAACGCACGCCGTCCACTGTAACGGGGGTGGGACAGCACGCTGCCGCGCAGAATGCCAACGGACACAGCGTCGTCGAGGAGGGCAAGGTCGACCGCGGTTTCCAAGGCCTCCACTACGGCATCGTCCTCGGCGTTGAGGACGTGCTGATTGCAGATGGTCACCTCGGCCACGTCGCCATCGCGGTGGATGATGGCCTGCCCGAGATGCACGTGACCAGTACGACTGAACTCGGAAAGCATGCCTAGCGCACGGGGGGTAGGCGCCAGCATAGACCGCAAGAGGTGCTCGCCTGGGTCGCGCAGACTGAACAGATGAGCGAAGAAGATTCCCTGATCGACCTCGCCGCCGCTCTTGGCGGCCTGGGGAACCTGCCCGTCCTTGACCATCTGCGCACGAGTGGGTACCAGCCCCGGATAGCGGTCTGCGGCCGTGAACGCTAGTTCGTCTAGCCGGACCTGACAGCTGCGACCCGTGGTCAGTTCGTCGTAGAGCTCGCCGACGTGACGATTCAAGAAGCCGTGGCGTGCTCGTCGGGCGGCGGCTTCGACCAGGTCAGCGCGGCTGTCCCGACTCATGGACGGCGCAGTACGAGGAG
>CAXTPN010000090.1:0-9625 GCA_964246125.1 uncultured Acidobacteriaceae bacterium | reverse complement strand
CGGCGATCCGCCCAACGTCCACGTCTGCCCGGTCTGCCTGGGGCTGCCGGGGGCTCTGCCGGTGCTGAACCGGAGGGCGGTGGAGTTCGCGGTGCTGGCGGCGACGGCCATCCACTGCGAGGTGCGGGAGCGCAGCGTGTTTGCGCGGAAGAACTACTTCTACCCGGATAATCCGAAGGGCTACCAGATTTCGCAGTTCGACAAGCCGATCGCGGAGGGCGGGTGGCTGGAGGTGGCTTCATCTGAAACGAGGGGGGATGGCAGCTCGGGCGCGATGAAGCGGATTGGGATTACGCGGCTGCACATGGAGGAAGACGCGGGCAAGAGCCTGCATGATGGGTTTGCGGACTCGGTGAGCCGGACGTATATCGACCTGAACCGCTGCGGAACTCCGCTGCTGGAGATTGTGAGCGAGCCCGATCTGCGGAGCGCGGACGAGGTGTTCGAGTACCTGACGCGGTTGAAGGAGATTCTGCTGTATACGGGGGTGAGCGACTGCAACATGGAGGAAGGGTCGCTTAGGTGCGACGCCAATGTCAGCGTGATGCGGAAGGGGGCGGCGCAGTTCGGGACGAAGGCGGAGGTGAAGAACGTCAATTCGTTTCGGTACATCCGGGCGGCGGTGGAGTATGAGATCGAGCGGCAGATTGGGGTGCTGGAGGACGGCGGGCGGGTAGTGCAGGAGAGCCGGCTGTGGAACAACGCGGAGGGCCGAACGTACAGCATGCGCAGCAAGGAAGAGGCGCATGATTATCGGTACTTTCCGGAGCCGGACCTGCCTGCGCTGATCGTGGACAAGGCATGGCAAGAGGAGATTTTGGAGGCTCTGCCGGAGCTGCCGGAGGCGCGGCGGGCAAGGATCATTGCGGAGTATGGGATTTCGGAGCAGGATGCGGCTACGTTCACGGCGACGCGCGCGTTCGCGGATCAGTTTGAGTCGGCGGCGCGACGGGCCCGGAGTCCGCGGCGGGTGGCGAGCTTGCTGACCAGCGAAATTACGATGCGGCTCCGCGCGGCGGAGATGAAGATGGAGGATTCGCCGGTGACGGAGGACGGGCTGGTGCTGGCGGCCGACCTGACCGAGTCGGGAGAGATTTCGTCGAAGATGCTGAAGGCGATGCTGGACATGGCGTTCGCCAATCGCGAAGACTTCATCACGGTTTATGAGCGGGAGAAGCCGCGGCAAATCTCAGACACGAGCGCCATTGAGGGGATGATCGACGAAGTGATCGCGGCGAATCCCAAGCAGGTCGAGCAGTTTCGGGGAGGCAAGCGGACCGTGGCGGCGTTCTTCGTGGGGCAGGTGATGAAGGCCAGCAAGGGGCAGGCAAATCCCGCGCTGTTGAATGAACTCGTCGTTAAGAAGCTAGAGGGCACTTAGGGGTGTGCGCGAGATTGCGGCTCGGCGCATCTAAAGTCGCACATGGCTCCCCGTACGACGCGATCACCATCGGTGCCGGTGCGGGCGGTGGACCTCTGGTGCTGCACCTGACGCAAGCCGGCAAGCGCATCCTGATGATCCAGAGGTGCGGATAGGCAGACCGGAGTGGTAGCGATGGCGGCACGGTCGCATCCGACTCAGCTACACGCTGAATGACATGGAGTCGTCGATATAATCTGCATGCTACAAAAAACCATAGTCGCCTACGGATTCATCCCAAGATGCATAGAATTTCTCTGAGGTGTTTTAGCATTCAGTGTTTATGCACGATGAATGGGCTGGGGAGCATTGGCCAATGAATTGCAAGATACGATCCATCATCTGGAGGCCTCCCCTTGAAACAACAGCTACAAAAATTTGTTGCACTCTTCGCTCTCACTCTGGCATCTGTTGGGATTGCGCTCGGACAAGCCACAAGTGGCGATCTTGTAGGAATAGTGAAGGATGCATCGGGTGCCCTTCTCCCCGGAGCCGCGATCCTGATAAAGGCTGAGTCGACCGGTGTGGCGACGACGCTCACCGCCGGCAGCAGCGGAGATTTTCACGCGAGTAACCTGCTACCGGATAAATATGACATCACCGTCAGCGCCCCGGGCTTCCAGCCGTCTACAATTCGCGGCGTACTGGTCGAACTCAACAAGACCTCCACTGAAAACGTGAGCCTGTCAGTAGGGACCAGCACGACGGTCGAAGTTTCGGCCGATGCCGGCGTGGTCCTCGACACTACAACTACGAACTTGACCACCACCTTCTCAAACGAGGAACTCTCCGATCTTCCGACTGCAAGCATCGGGGGAGCAGGCCAGAGCGGCGTTCTCAACGCCTCGCTGCTCAGTCCCGGCGTCGCTTCATCGGGTGGCCTGGGCATCGGCGTCGGACCATCGATCGGCGGCCAGCGCCCCCGCAACAACAACTTCGAATTGGAGGGCATAGATAACAACAATAAGGCTGTCACCGGTCCGCTCGTCTATGTGCCCAACGATGCGGTAGGCAACTTTACGCTGATCACAAACCAGTTCTCCCCGGACTTCGGGCATTCATCCGGTGGGCAGTTCAACACCACGGTTGTCTCGGGGACCAATCACTTTCACGGCAGGCTGTACGAATACTTCCAGAATCGCAACCTCAACGCGGCCAGCGGCATTGCGGGCGGCAAGATTCCGAATCCGAAGTACGACAATAACCGATACGGGGGTGAGCTTGGAGGGCCGATTCTGCACGACAAGCTGTTCTTCTTCGCCAATTTTGAGCGCAATACAGTCGGCCAGAACGCCAGCGGTTATGTGTGCGTCCCGACTGCTGCCGGCATTGCGCTTCTCAACGGCTTGTCCGCCAACAACTTCAACTCGAACAACTTGACGCAGTACGAGAAGTACACCCCGCTGCCTAACTTCGCGGGTGGTGCCCAAGTGACGGACGCCAACGATAACGCCTGCGGCAATGAGGCATCAGGCCCCCAATATCTCACGGTCACCAGCAGTACGGGTACTCCCACAAACATCCCGTTGGGCAACTACCAGATCAATGCCCCCGCGCCGACGCTGTTTAACGCCCTGACTACCAGCGTCGATTACAACATCACCAGCAAAGACTCGCTACGTCTTCGTTACATCTATAACACGGAGACTGAGACGGACACTGCGACAGGAGCCAGCCTGCCGGTCTTCTACGTCGGCCAGCCCTTCAAGTGGCATCTCTTTGCTTTGTCCGAGTACCACACCTTCACGCCAAACCTGACCAATGAGTTTCGCGTCGGCTTCAATCGGTACACCAACACCTTGAGCGCCGGGAACTTCAGCTACCCTGGGCTCGACAGTTTCCCCACCTTCCAGTTCTACGATCAAGGTGACATTACTGTGGGCCCGGACGGCAACGCACCGCAGTTCACCATCCAGAACCTCTACCAGGCGACTGACAACGTGAGCTACATTAAGGGCAAGCACACGTTCAAGATCGGCTTCGATGGACGTAAGTACATCTCACCCCAGGGCTTCACGCAGCGAGCGCGCGGCGACTACGAGTATGCCAACCTGGATCAGTTCCTCCACGACCTTGCACCAGACCGAAACGGCTTTGCCGAGCGCTCAAGCGGAAACCACACCTACTATGGTGACCAGACGGCGCTCTACACCTATCTAAACGATACCTGGCGCGTCAGCCCCACCATTACCATTAATGCGGGCTTGCGCTATGAATTCACTTCAGTGCCTGTGGGTGAGCGTTCTCAACAGCTGAATATCGCTGCATCTGTCCCTGGTCTGGTCAGTTTCAACGCACCGCAGCCTACCTACACAAGCCTCGCACCGCGCTTCGGCATCAATTGGGCTCCGGACTCAAAGACATCAATCCGGGCCGGTTTTGGTGTTGCCTATGACGTTCTCTTCGATAATCTCGGCACCCTGTCATTTCCGCCACAATACTCCTCGACTGAAGATGTCGGTTCTGCTGGCTATGCAGCTTACAACTCACCGAACTTCCTGAAGAATGGGGGCTTGCCGCCCAGCAGCGGTCCCGGAGTCTTTGCTTTCCCAAACACCGCGGCAGGTCTTGCGGCTCAGCGCGCCGCAACATCCGCTTACCTTCCTAACCAAGTTCTTCCTTATGCCGAGACCTATACTCTAACCATCCAGCGCACGATCGGCTCGGCGTATACGGCAGAGATCGGTTACATAGGTACACGCGGAATTCATCTAGCAACCCAGGACCAAATTAATATCCAGCCCCGCGTGACAGCCACTAACCAGCTTTATACATCTCTCGTAGGCCCGACTCTGGTGAACTCCGGCCCCAACGCCAACACCTTGGGTGCGATTCAGGCTTTGTCCAATATCGTTCCTGCATGGCTTGCGGCGGGATTCACATCGAAAGTCACCTCATACCAGCCCTACTCCAGTTCCAACTACAACGGATTCGTCGCCAATCTCACCCGTCGCTTTCAGGGCGGTTTCCAGATGAACGCCTCCTACACCTACTCAAAGACAATGGACGACGCTACAGACGAGGTCTTCGCAACGGTTCTGACCCCTCGCCGTGAGCAAAACTCGCAGTGCATTGCATGCGACTATAGCCGTTCAGCGCTTGATCGGCGAAACCGCCTTAGTCTCGAGGCTCTCTACGATCTCCCCTTCTACAAGCACTCCAGCAACTTCATAAAGAAGAATCTTATCGGCAATTGGGCGATTTCGCCCATCTACACCTACGAATCGCCTGAGTACGCGACGGTGCTCTCAGGAGACAACGCAAACCTTAACAGCGACAGCGGCGCCGCCATCGACCGCACCATCATCAACCCGCTCGGAGTTCCTGGCACAGGCAGCGGAGTGACCCCGGTCTACAGCGTAGCGCTGGTGAACCTTTGCGCTCCACCGGCAACCGCGTGCGCTGCGAACACGGTCGGCTATGTCGCCAAGAATCCGAATGCCTACTATATTCAGGCAGGCCCGGGAACGCTCCCCAACGGAGCTCGCAACACGCTTCCAGTTCGCCCGATCGATAATTTGGACCTCGCGGCCTACAAGCGCTTTACCATTTTCGAGCACTATTCCCTCGAGTTTGGCGCACAGGCATTCAACGTCCTCAACCATGCGCAGTACATCCCCGGAAGCGTCGATAACGTAAACGGACCTAGCTACACCTCGAGCTATAACTACCAGACCGTCACCAACGCGTTCTTCAATCGGCCGGAGAAGGAGTTTCTCAACAACGCACGGACAATGCAGCTTTCGGGCAAGATCAACTTCTAGCCTGTTGCAGGGTCGATGGCTGGGGGGCGCTCTTCGGAGCGCCCCTTGCGTCATTCATAGATATTCACAATCATGTATGGTTTAGCCGATAGTTACTTACAGTAAAGAGAAGCTGCTGTTTTTGATGTATTTTCCGTTGAGTTCATTACATGGAATGGCCGCTAAATTGCATCTGCTAGGTCTGTCCAGGAAGGCTTTAGCACCGAATAGAGCAAGGTATTCTGTCGTGTTAGGAGCATTATGAACGTCCATCGTCCTTTGGCATCGATTCTTACTTTGTTCGTCTTGGCTTTTGTCTTACGCAACCCCCTGCATGCCCAAGATGTTTCGTCTGTCACCGGAGTGGTCACAGATGCTACGGGAGCTGTCATTCCGGGGGCGAGTGTCACGTTATCGAACGCCACGACGGGGGTGAGCTATAAGGCAGTGGCGAACTCTGTCGGTTCCTACAGGATCGTCAACGTGCCGCCTGGGCCCGGATATAGAGAGTCGTTTTCCGCGCCCGGCTTTAGCGCTACAGAAATTTCCGACATATACCTGAATGTAGGAACCACGCGTACTCAGGATGCGAAGCTGCGGGCTGGTGAGAATCAGCAGGTCGACGTGTCCGCGTCGAGCCAGAACGTCACAATCAACACTACGGACGCCTCAGTAGGGAACAACTTCGATGTGCAACTCGTCAACGAGCTTCCAGTACAAAACCGCGACAGTCCTGCGGCTCTCTTTACGCTACAACCCGGCGTAACCCTGAGTGGATCGACGACTGGCGCTCGCGTGGACCAGAACAACGTGACTCTGGACGGACTGGACGTGAACGACTTTGCCACGGGAAGCGCCTTCGCTGTGGTAGGCAAGGCCCCAGTGGATTCGGTGCAGGAGTTTCGCGGAACGACTGGGGGCTTCCCCGTAAATAGCGGTCCGGGTGGGGGTGGACAATTCCAGCTTGTCACCAAGAGTGGAACCAACCAGTTCCATGGGCTACTGAACGAATATCACCGCGACACCTCCACGGTGGCAAACGATTGGTTCAACAACAACTCCACGCCAGTCGTAGCGCGCCCGGCCCTGATCAGGAACCAATTCGGCGGCAATCTTGGCGGGCCGATTCTCCGCGATAAGCTGTTTTTCTTTTTCGATTTTAATGAATC
Organism: uncultured Acidobacteriaceae bacterium; assembly: GCA_964246125.1. GTDB lineage: Bacteria > Acidobacteriota > Terriglobia > Terriglobales > Acidobacteriaceae > Edaphobacter. Next base: position 3,293 of record CAXTPN010000090.1, on the reverse strand, counting down.
CAGGATTATTCAGAATGCTCAGGTTCATCGCACCGTTCCCCTGGATTCCTTTCGAAACGGCACGTTATCTTATATTCGCAACAAAGACGCGGCGACGGGAGCGACGTGCACGGGGGCAAGCCGCCAAAACACAACTCCCAACTGCATCGGGAGTCTCAACGCCGCTCAGGTCGCGGCTCTGGACCCGCAGCATATCGGGTTTGACACGGCTTTTCTCGCCTCCGTTTTCAGCCGTTTTCCTCATGCAAACGATCTAACCGGCGGGGACGGCATCAATACCGGGTATTTCCGGTTCAACGCACCGACACCCGACTATGAGACCAACTATGTGGGTAAAGTCGATTACACCATCACTCCTAAGATGAAGCTGTTTGCGAGGTTCTCGATCGTTCGGGAGAATGGAACTGAAAGCGCATTTCAGTTTCCCGGTGATCCCGCCACCTCGCCTGTCATCGACCGCAGCTACGCCGTCGTTCTCGGGCACAACTGGCAAATCGGCACCAATAAGGTGAATGACATCTACCTGGGTGAGACCGTATCGCAGCTCAGCTTCCCGAATACTTATAATCCGCAAGGAACGAATGTCCTGACCTTTGGAGACGGCACGACGACCCTGTTATCGGATGCTTACACCAGCCCGATCAATGCACAAGGCCGTCGCATCCCGATTCCCGTCCTGGGCGATGATTTTAGCTGGCAAAAGGGGAGTCACACCATTTCGCTGGGTGGGACGTTTAAAGACATCGACTCGCATAGCTTCACTAAGCTGGACTACAACACAATTACGATCGGGCTTGGTGGTAACACACTGGGATTGACCTCCAGTTTGAGGCCCGCGGACATCCGCACCGCTGGTACAACGGCCTCGAACACCTATGACAGCGCCTTCGCGTTCGCTCTTGGGCGAATCGGCTCAATCGGGAGCGCCTATAACTACAACAATGCGGGAGTCGCATTGCCGCAAGGTACGGGAGACATTCGCAAATACCGGTACTATCAGACAGAGTTGTATGCCGGCGATACTTGGAAGGTGACACCGAGCCTGACCCTCTCTTATGGAGTGAACTATCAAATCTTCTCCGTTCCCTATGAGTTGCAGGGACTCGAGTCCGTAGAGCCTCTTACGTTCAATCAGTACTTCTCGGCTCGTGTCGCACAGAGCGCCGCTGGGAAAACAGGTAACTCGACCGTGCCGCTGATTACCTATGTACTTGGCGGCAAGGCAAACAATGGGCCTTCTTTCTATCAACCTAGCTACAAAGACATCGCTCCTCGTTTTGCGTTCGCCTACAATCCGTCCTTTGACCGCAAAACAGTGTTCAACGGTGGCGCGGGGGTGGTCTATGACCGCACAGTCGTCAATGCCGTTCAGTATCAGCAGGACCAGCACTCCTACTTGTTCCAGCAGTCGAACACTACTCCGTTCGGCGTGTTGAACATGCCGGTGCAATCCCTGGCTACCGATCCGCGCCTGCTTGCAAATAACGCGCTGCCTCCGGCCGCCGCCGTTCAGCCGCCGCCGGCCATCAAGGCTCCGTACCAGCCTTTTGTGGACCCGGTGAATGGTCCGTACGGTCTGGTTAACGGCAACGCTTTCAATACAATCATTGATCCGGCGCTAAAGACGCCGTATTCGATCGAATACAACGCTGGCGTGCAGCATGAGTTTGTGGGCGGCTTCGTCATGAAGCTCAACTACGTCGGGCGTCTGGGCCGCCGGCTGCTGGCGCAGGCAGACGCGAACCAGATCATCGATTTCACCGATCCGAAGTCCGGCCAGCTTCTTTCAAGCGCTTTCGCTAACGTTACGACTCAGCTTCGCGCGGGTGCAAATTCGGCGAATTTACCCGCTCAACCGTTCTTCGAAGATCTCGTTGCACCCGGAATTGGCGTCGCTAACGGATATCCAAATAACACCTCCTTCCTGGCCGATAATCTTGGCGGCATCCCGGCAAACGGTGACTTCGCCGATTTCGTCCAAGCCATCTCCGGTCTTACTCCCCCGAACCTCGGTATGGCTGCTCAGTTCTCCGAAAACACCTTTTACACGAACAAGGGATTTTCCACTTACAACGGACTGCTCGCCACGTTGCAAAAGAACCTGACTCACGGTCTGCAGTTTGACGTAAACTACACCTGGGCGCACTCGATCGATAACGTCTCATTGATTGCAAATCAGGGCGCCTCCGCCGGGTACGGCTTCGTGTGCGATGTGCTTCGTCCCCGTCTTTGCCGCGGAAATTCCGACTTCGACACGACCCACTACATCTCGGCTGACTTCACCTACCAACTTCCCTTTGGCCGTGGCAGGCAATTTGTGTCGAACATCCCCAGGTGGTTGAATGAAGCCGTGGGTGGTTGGGATATCAGCGGCATATCGCAGTATCACAGCGGCGTCGCCTTCGGCACCGTATCGAATGCGTTTGTCGCCGGCTACTCGAACGATGCTCCCGCGACCTTCATAGGCACCAACCGCGCTGTGATTGATGCTCACCCGCATAAGATACCAGCAGGCCAGGTAGGCGCAGGCTCGGTCAATCTGTTCAGTTCTGGACCTAGTGCGGCTAATCTCTATACGGGTCCAGTCGGATTCAATATCGGAAGCCGTAACGATCTGCGGGGTCCTCGCTTCGTCAATCAAAACTTTGGCTTGGCTAAGAACTTTCCTATTGTCGGCGACAAAGTAAACCTGAAATTCAGGGCGGATGCCTTCAATGCATTGAATCACCCCAGCTTCTCCAACCCGGTCAACCTTACGGCAAACGATATCACCAGCGGCAGTTTTGGTCAGATCACATCCACTGCGAGCACCGCTCGTGTCATCCAACTCGCTCTCCGGCTAGAGTTTTAAGGTCTCAAGCCCCAAACATCTACTGCCCCGTGAGTACGCCAGCCCTAGGCATTCTGCGTGCAGGCGTGCGCGAACGAGAAATCCAAACAGCTATAATAGAGATTGCCCATGCCCGACGATCTCTTTCCGCAAGACCCTCAAAACTCTGATTCCGGCACGCCTTCCTCGCAGGACGCGAACTCCAACAACCCTCCTCCCGCGGGCTCTCCGCCAGATGGCGGCGGAAACGTGCAGGGGCGCGGCGCGCTCAATATGCTCTCGATCAACATCGAGGAGGAGATGCGCCGGTCGTACCTCGACTACTCAATGTCGGTCATCATTGGGCGCGCGCTGCCCGATGTTCGCGACGGACTGAAGCCCGTTCATCGCCGCATCCTCTACGGCATGCAGGAGATGGGGCTGCAGTACAACAGAAAATACACAAAGTCGGCCAAGGTCGTCG
>CAXTPN010000089.1:0-9625 GCA_964246125.1 uncultured Acidobacteriaceae bacterium | reverse complement strand
TGATCAATCCCACGCAGGTGCATGAGCTTCCGCTGAACGGACGCAATTTCGAGCAACTGATCTTGCTTGCGCCGGGCGTGCAGCCATCAGAAGGCTCGCCGAAAACCGCACTCTATGGCCGCTCGCCGTCGTTTTCGATTTCCGGTGCTCGCCCAGAGGGACAAGCGGAGCTCTTGGACGGCGCTAACATTCAAGGCTATTGGAATCGCGGCTCGGGCGCCAGCATCATCGGCACATCGCTAGGCATTGAAGGCATCGCCGAGTTCCAGACCTTGACCGGCATCTACGGAGCGCAATTTGGTGGTAACGGCAGCGTGATCAACGCGGTCACGCGCTCCGGCACCAACGACATTCATGGTTCGGTCTATGACTTCATCCGCAACAGCGTCTTCGATACGCGGAACTACTTTGACCCACTCACCGGCCCACCCTCGTTCCGCCGTAATCAGTTTGGGGCTGCCGTCGGGTTTCCGATCTTCAAGAACAAGACCTTCGGATTTCTCAACTATGAGGGCCTTCGGCAGCAGCTGGGCGAAGTGCTGGTCTCGAACGTGCCCAACGCCAATGCGCACAACGGACTTCTGCCGGTGAATGGGGTACTCACAAATGTCGGTGTCGCTCCCTCGGTGGTGCCGTTCCTAGCGCTGTTTCCGCTGCCCAATGGCCCGGACAACGGCGACGGGTCCGGTCGCCTCACCTCTGTGGGTAACAATCCTGCCAATGAAGATTACTTCCAGACACGTCTTGACCAGTTCCTCACGGCCAAAGACAACCTTGCATTCCGCTACGTTTCGGATAACGGCATCCTCGTCGAGCCCTTTCCCGGTTTGATTGCGGCCGGCTTCCCGGAGGCTTCTATCCAGCGCAACCGGTTTGCGACCATCGAAGAGAAGCATGTGTTTTCACCAAGCATACTGAATACCGCGCGGCTCCACTTTACGCGCACAGGTTTTTCAGGCCGCTCGCAAGGAAAAAATCCCGCTCTTGCCCCGCTGCAGTTTCTGCCGAACGTGCAGTATGGCTCGCTGTTTATCGCCAGTCTGCTCCCGAGTGGCAGCGCCAGTCAAGGTTTTGGGCCTAACACCCAGGGTCCTACGCGTTTCATCCAGAATCGCTATGCGCTGCAGGACGATGTGTATTTCACTGTGCGCTCGCACCAATTGCAGTTCGGTGCGGACATCACCTCGGTGCTGACCAACGGCAACGTCAACCTTTTTTCGGCGGGCCAGTATACGTTTCCGAACCTGCAGAGCTTCCTGACCGCAACGCCTTCTGCGGTCGTGTATGCGGCGCCGGGCTCGAATGGCGAACGCAACGCCCGCGAGGTCAACGTGAACCCGTACATTCAGGATGACTGGAAAGTGAGCCAACACCTTTCGGTCAACCTCGGGGTGCGATATGAGTTTGTGACGAATCCGATAGAGGCCAACAACAAGTTTGTTGTGCTGCAAAACCCAAGCACCGACACGGCGTTCGTACCCTCACAGCACCCGTTCGGCGGCAATCCTTCGTATAAGAACATCGATCCGCGTGTCGGCTTCGCATACTCGCCAGGCAATGGGACAACATCGATCCGCGGCGGCTTCGGCATCTACCACAATCCTATCGAGGCCCGCACCTACAACGGGGCGCAAAACCTCACGGGCGCCTATCAGTTGAAGGTCGTTGCGGGAGCCAGCGTGCCCTTTCCGAACCCGCAGGCCGGCTTTGCGGGCGCACCCACAGCTTCCAACAACCTGTTCTACAACGGCACGCAAACACCCTATCAAATGGAGTACAGTCTCGGCGTTCAGCAGAAGATGGATGCTGCCACGGTGCTCACAATCTCGTACGTCGGCAACGAAGGCAGACACCTGTTTTTTGCAAATGAGAACAATCCACCCGTATCGCAGATTTGTCCCTGCACCGATCCGTTCAATCCGGCCGCGGCGACTCTGCCTGCAGGAACGCGCTATTTTCCGCTTCCGGGTGCGCGTGGATATGTCCGGGTGAATCCGGCGTTCAGTTCTCTTACCTTCGACCCTTCCGCAGGCACGTCGCATTATCACGCGCTACAGACCAGCCTGGTGCGCTCATTGAGCCACGGCGTGCAGTTTCAGGTGAACTACACCTGGTCAAAAGCGTTGGACATCAGCTCGCTTACGAACCCGGCCGAACTGGTCAACGGGTCCACCATTCTCGAGAATCCGTATGACCGCCGTCTGGACTACGGACCTTCGGCGTTTGACACACGACACGTCGGCAACGCGAACCTGGTGTACCAGCTTCCGAAACACGGCACCAGCCGCCTGGCGAACGGTTGGGAAGCATCTGTGCTTGCCCAGTTGCACTCAGGAACCCCTTACAACATTGTGGACGGCTTCGATCGTGCGAACTTCAACAATGGAACGGAGATCGAGCGCCCCAACCTCGTAGGCAATCCGAATGTGGGTGGGCCGGTCGCGGCGAATCCGACTTGCGTCGCTCCGGCTACGGTGCACAACAAACAGCACTGGTACAACCCGTGCGCCGTGATGGTGCAGCCCATCGGCACGTTCGGCAACGAGCGCCGCGACCAGCTCGTCGCTCCCGGTTTCAAGAACTTCGACCTCGGGCTCGTCAAGAATACGCGCCTTTCAGAAGGAATCAACCTCGAGCTTCGCGGTGAGCTGTTCAACGTGTTCAATCACACGAACCTCGGCTTTCCGAATTTGGTTGCTATTCAGGGCGCACCCGCTACGCCCGCCAACATTGCCGTGATCAATCGGGTGGTTGGCTACAACCCGGTAGCGGGCACGTTCAACACCACCAACGGGACTTCGCGTCAGGCGCAATTCGCTCTGAAGCTGCTGTTCTAGGGGCAGAGAACTCGCCGGAACGATAGTTACCGTTCCGGCGCTTCCTTCAGCAGCGACGAGACGGACAGCACCTCAATCCGGCTGTAAGCAAGTCTAAGGCGGCGCTTTTCGCCTTAAGATGGGCGTCTCAATCATTTTCAACAAAGTTCCTAGAAGCGGCTAGCACTAACAGTGAATACCCTGCTGATGCGGCGGCTCATAAACCGCCAGCTGCCTCCAGCGTCCCTGACAAACTCATCGGTCACATCGCTCACGCGTATCTGGGCGGGCTGGTCCGCACCAATCTGCTCAAAAGTCTGCTGGATTGACGCGGCTTGCAGCTGCGCATCAGCCGTTGTAACCAGTTTTAAGTTGCTCCAGACATGCCTCGTCTTCCGCGCTGGGTCGACAAAGCGCTCAGTGGTAAAGGCCATAATCGCCAAGCGCCCGCGTGCCTGTTGCGTACCCATAATGAGGGTCCCGTCATCGACAAATAGCTCTGCGAGCTCACCGCCATTAGCTCGGTCGGCACAATCGCCGAATGTAGTCAACAGATCCTCGATCTCACGCCGCGTCATTTCGTCTACTGCTGTTTTTGCCATCTGCATAATCTGTCTCCTTTTTCTATTCCTACAATCGGTACGCGTGCTGCGGTGTCGGTGTACGCTGACATTATGGTTAGGAAAGTTTCGCAACCGGGTGTAGTGATAACACCTTGGAAGCCTGTTGAGCCGCTGCAACGCGAGAACGCCTCTGAGCGCCTGCTGAATGATGTGCGCGCGCGCATTCTAAGCGGCGAACTTAAACGCGGTGTCAAAATTCCAACCGAAAAAGAGCTGGCCACGGCCTATGGCGTGAGCAGCGCCACGGTGCGTGAAGCCGTTCGTGGTCTGGCGACTGCGCGACTGGTCGAAGTACGTCACGGAAGCGGCGCGTACGTCACAGCCGATGTAGACCAGCTGATTGCCATGTCGCTTGAATCGATCATCGAAATGGAACGCGTTAGCATGCCGCAGGTGTTCTCAGTGTACGGAACGATGAACGGCCTTGCGGCAGAACTCGCCGCCAGGCACGCCTCCTCGTCGCAGGTGAATCTACTCCAAAAAGCACAGGACGAGATTGCGTCCGCAAAGACCAGCGAAACAATTTCGACAGCGTTAAAGGATTTCCTGCAAACCCTTGCCGGTTGCTCCGGCAATCCTTTGCTGGTGGCCCTATGTCGCTTTCTTGCCGGCATGCAGATTCGCATGGCCGCCGAGCTTGCGGGTGATTCCTACGCCACTCGCCGCAGTACCAGTAACAAGCTCGCCAAGGAGCGGCAAACGCTCATTGACGCAATTCGCACAAAGGACACCGCTGCGGCGCGCGTGGCGGCGGTGCGGTACCATGAGCGCGCTCTCACCGTCATGAGCGCATTGCTAAGCGACGATCAATCGCACGTCGACAATCCAGCGCTAAGCAAACGGCTTGCCTCGCCGCGCACATAGTCTGGGAGCGTTATGACAATGGTTGAGCGTCGATCATGCAACCCACCAGAAGCGCCGGCTCGTCTGTCAGATTGCTCCATGCGTGATTTGTGCCGCGAATAACAACCGAGTCACCCGGCCTCATAATGACGTCGTCGACGTCGGTGATCAAGTGGACTTCGCCCATGCAGCAGTAGATACAGTCAAGCGTGTCGGTGCGGTGCATCGTCGGATGCCGTGCGGCATCTTCAGCCGTTGGCATGTGCTTTTGTCCAACCTGCTCGTTGAGCGTTTTGAACTGTTCAATATGTTTTGACTTCTCGGGGCTGTCCGGCGCAACTTCAAGCATGCGCATCAGCATGCCGCCAGGAAACGGCTCGCGTGTTTTCACCTCGTCCGCGCGATCGCCTTCGATCGAATTGTCGACGGGAACCTCGCGCGTACTCCACAGTGTTGCGCGCCAGAAGAATCCGGGTACCTCCTGGACATTATGCGCTTCATCGGTAATGACGGCGGACTTGCCGTTCTCGTTCCGTCCCACAACATAGCGTTTGTACTTTGAAAGCATTTCATCTCTCCCTTTTTAGCGTGTACGTGTCAGCAGTGTGCTCGCGCAGCAAGTCAGCCTGGAAAGCCTGACTCAGGCGCGGGCGGACGTGTATATCCGGTGCCTTCAATGCCGGTATTCAAGGCCTTCACCGTACTTTCGCAAAAGCGACGGAAGCCGAGCGTATCCAGCCCTAAGCAGAAGATGCGCACGCCGTCATCAAAGAACTTGCGGCATGACGCAGGCGTGGGGTCGAGGATAGGTCCGCCGATGATGTGGACGCCGTGACGCCGAGCCGCATCCAACACCTGCCTGTACGCGGCCTGCACCTTAGGACCGCGCATCATCTGTGAGCCTTCACCCAGTTGGAACGCGAGATCCCCCGGAGCGAACACCACCATGTCCACTGCCGGGTGCGCGCAGATGGCCTCGATGTCGTCGACGCCCCCCTGGCTTTCAATCATCGGGATCAACGCGATCTCCTCGTTGTTCCACTTCACATACTCGTCGAACTTGCGCACGTTGTAACCCGCCGCGCGAACAGCGGGGCAGATACCGCGCTTGCCCTTCGGCGGGATAAATACGAAGTCTGCCACGCGGTCGATGTCCGCCGCAGACTGAACCAGCGGCAGAAACAGACCCTCTGCACCGGCTTCAAGTGCGCGGCGAAGCTCCACTTCGTTGTGCAGATCGGGCACGCGCACATACGGGATGACGCCCGCAAGCTCCGACGTACGGATAAGGTTTTCCAACCCTCGCACGTTGGTGTCCGAATGCTCCGTGTCGATCATCACAAAATCGAAACCGGTCTCTCCCAGCACTTCGATCAGCGCAGGACTTCCGGTAAACAACTGGATTCCCAAAGGGATCTTCTTATTTTCAAGTAAAGCTAAGAGACGGTTTGGTTGGCGCACAAAGAACCCTTCTTTTTCAAACGGCTGTCGTAAAGTCACCTGATGACTCTAGCACAATGGCGACACTTTCGTCCTGCGGGGGCAGGCGGATGCGCCCAGCCGCTCCGCGCATGGCGCGCGCAGCGCTGGAGGCAAGCACGGCTGGGATTGAACCGGCGCCTCGAGGGCTTTTACGAACGCGCTCCTACAACCGTTGGCATGCTGCCCGTCTAGAACGCGATGGTCTACGGTCAGCGTGACATACATCGTCGGCCGGATGCGGAAAAGCTCATGTCCGCCGGTTTCACAGACCACCACCCGCTTCTGCACCTTGCCCGCGCCGAAAACGGTCGCCCGCGCCGCTGAACTGATTATGAATTCTCTTCGCAGGAAAGAGCGTGGTTTCTCGAGGTTGTCCAGCGCGCGCGAACCAGGAGGGTGTGCGCAAAACCCTTCCGGGCGCCGGCGTCAACAACGAGTCCCGGGGCGGTGTCGTCGACATCGGCGTGAAATTTCACTGATGCAGCCGGGTCGGCTTTGCGAATTTTGGCTTGTGTGGGCATCATTTCGATCATCGACCCTTTTGGAATCATGTTACACAATTTGCGTGTTTCTGCTGACGGTTGTAACTTTATCTTGCCGAGTCATCTGGTGACAACGTCGGTCAAAAGATCCGGCGAGCGGCAGCGCCGCTACCGTGGAGGCTACGAACAAATGCAGATCGTCAAGCCGGGAGATACACACGTTCCCACAGCCCTGCAGGGCTGGCTTCTAGTCTCAGGCTCATGGCTTGCCGTGATGGCGCCGGCCATCATCGCGCCGATCCTCCCACGCATGACCGCGTCTTTCCAAGGTGTGCCAAGTGAGCCTGTGCTGATTGCGCTCGCGGCCACACTCCCCGCGTTGTTTGTGGCTCTGCTCGCGTTGCCGTCGGGTGCGCTCATCGATCGGCTCGGCAGCCGGAAGCTATTACTGATCGGGCTCGCCATCTATGCAGTCGTCGGGACGGCGCCGCTGTGGCTCGCGACCCTTCCCGCGATTGTTGCGTCGCGCGCGTGCGTTGGTATCGCAGAAGCGTTCATTCTCACTTCCAGCACGGTTTTGCTAGGCGATTACTTTGTCGGAGATCAGCTGGCCAAGTGGCTTGCGCTGCAAACCGGGTCCGCCAACATCGTTGCTGTCGCTATGAACCTACTCAGCGGCGCGCTGGGTGAACATAGTTGGCGCACTCCGTTTCTTGTTTACGGTATCAGCCTGCTGCAGATCCCGCTGGTCGCTTTGCTCATCTGGACGCCGCGCCGCGTGCCTGGTGCTACGGTCGTGCAAAGCGCGCAAAAAGCCGGGAAAACGGAGGGGGGCGACTTTCGTTGGAACCGCCTCATCGGGATCTGCCTTATCACGATCTTCGCAAGCACAGCGTTTTATCTCGTCGTTGTGCAGCTCGGCTTTCTGCTGGCTGAACGCGGCGTGCATTCGCCCGCGCTGATAGGCCGCGGGGTTGCTCTATCGGTCCTTTCGCTGCCGCTCGGAGCCTATCTCTCCAGGCTCCTCCGCATTCCGTATATCGCGAAGATGGCTCTCAGCCTCACACTTTCTGCCCTTGGCTTTCTCGTGTTGGCGCTGGCGAGAACGTACGCTACAAGCGTACTCGGTGGCGTCATTACCGACCTCGGGTCCGGTATCGCGCTCACGACGCTCATCACCTGGGCCCTCAGCAGCGTGCCGGGCCTTCTTCGCGGACGCGCGACCGGCGCCTGGCAGGCCTCTTTTGCCTTTGGACAGTTTGCCAGTCCGTTGGTCGTGGTCGGCCTCATGCGCTTAGTCGGCGCACGATCGCACGCTGTTATGGTCTATGCGGTCCTGTGCGGCATCTGCTCGGTGCTCGCCGCGTTGATGCTGACGCTTCGCGGGACCGCCCCTGCAGGCGCGCAGGTAGATATGCGCTCGTAGCCTTCCTGGTTGAGGAAGCTCAGTCGCTCTCGTCGCCCGCGTTCTCCGTAGCGCGCTTCACTTTGAACAACGGCTCGAGGCTGGCGATAGAACCCAAGCGCCCGCGTCCCGGCTCCGCCACTCGCAGCGCCTCCGCATCGCGAAGCTGTGCGCGGCTCCGCGGCAGGAACTCCTGATACACGCCAGTTTCTGGACCGTCTGGGGGGGGCCTGCTCTAAAAGTCCTCGAAACGCGCATAGAGAACGGTAAGGGGGCACAGTAACTTATCGAAGCCTGACTAATCGGATGGCGTCACCGCGGCTGAATAGGCGGTCGGGCCAATCCACACCGTCTGCACGTTGACGAACTCGCGCATCCCGACCAACGCCAACTCTCGCCCATACCCGCTGCATTTCACGCCGCCAACAGGAAGTCTCGGGTCCGACGCACTTACGCCATTGATAAACACCCCGCCCGCTTCCATGCGTCGGGCCATCTGCTTCGCCTTGGCAACGTCGGCGGTCCAAAGGTTTGAACTTAACCCAAACTTTGAATGATTGGCGAGCTCCAGGGCCCGGTCAGCATCGGCCACACGCATTAGTGCCGCCACGGGACCAAACGTCTCTTCCTGCGCCACAGACATTTCCCCGGTAACGCTGCCCAACACCGTAGGCGAGTAGAAATACCCTTGGCCCGGCAGGCGTTTGCCGCCGGTCAGCAACTGCGCTCCCATCGCGAGCGAAGCGCCCACCTGGCCGTCCAGCTCTCGCAGCAAATCCAGCCGCGCCATCGGCCCCATTTGCGTCGATCGTTCTGCCGGATCGCCAACGCGCAGTTGCTCCACTGCCCGCACAAACCTGCGTTGGAATTGATCCGCGATGCTATTCACCAGGATGAAACGCTTCGGCGCCAGGCAAATCTGGCCGCAGTTGCCGAAGCGGCCACGCACCGCTGCGGCTACAGCAGCGTCGACGTCTGCATCGGCCAGCACGATGAACGCATCCGAGCCACCCAACTCCAAAACGCTTTTCTTGAGCGCTGCCCCCGCCTGCGCTGCCACAGCTGCGCCAGCCCGGGGGCTCCCTGTCAGCGTTACGGCTGCTACGCGATCATCTGCGATCAACCCCTTCACATCCGCCACCGGCACAAAGACGTTCGCCAGCAGACCTTCGGGCAAACCCGCGTGCAATGCAACTGCTTCAATGTTCAGCGCGCAACGCGTTACATTGGGGGCATGCTTCAGTAGCACTGCGTTGCCGGCCATCAACGTCGGCGCAGCGAAACGCAACACCTGCCAGAGCGGAAAGTTCCAGGGCATGATCGCGAGCACCACACCTAACGGCTGATACGATACATAGCTTTCACTCGCCGCGCTGGGGGTGGCTTCATCGGCCAGCCAATGCTCAGCGTGATCGGCGGCATACGTACAGTTCCACGCACACTTCTCCACTTCAGCTTCCGATTCGGCGAGCGGCTTCCCCATTTCCAATGTGATGTCGCGTGCCAATCGCGCCGCATCCGCACGCAGTGCGGCCGCGAGCCGATGCAGCAGAGCGCGCCGTTCTGCGAATCCGAGACGCGCCCATTGTCTTTGCGCTGCTTGCGCCGCTCCGACTCGCCGCTCCACCTCCGGCCCCGCGTGCAGCGTAAAAGTTTCCAGCACCTCGCCCGTTGCGGGGTTCCGCGAGATAAGTGCGTCGCCGTCGAGTGTCACAGGAGTGGTCTCCATTGGTTACGAAATATACGCCGGTAAACCCACGAGCTCAGTCTCGACGACCTGTTCGTAGCTGCCATCGAACGCTTCCACCAGGCTGCCTTCGGTGAACCAGCTGCGCGGCGCGAGGCCTCCCCACAGCTGCTGCCGCAAGGGATCGTTCACGTGCCAGCGAATCGGCTCGAAGTCCGGATCGACGGTCGAGTAATCGCACGTGTACAGCTCGATCCGGTGCCCGTCGGGGTCGCGCAGATACAGAT
>CAXTPN010000088.1:0-9658 GCA_964246125.1 uncultured Acidobacteriaceae bacterium | reverse complement strand
GCGGACGCTGCCGAAGTGTTCGATCCGGCGCTGGCGGGTTCTGGGGCCTACGCCCTTGATCTCGTCGAGTTCGTTGGTGCGGTCGCGGATCTGGCGGCGCTTGCGGTGATAGGTGACGGCGAAACGATGCGATTCGTCGCGGATTTTCTGCACCAGGTGCAGCACAGGGGAGCGCCGGTCCAGCACGACGGGCTCATTCTCCTGCCCGTAGACGTAGATGATCTCTTCCTTCTTGGCGATCGACGCGAGCGGCTGCAGCGTCACGCCTATCTCCTCGAGCGCCGCATACGCCGCGTGCAACTGCCCCAGCCCGCCATCGATCAGGATCAGCGAAGGAAACGGCCTCTTCTCCTCCAGCAGCCGCTTATACCGCCGTTGAATCACCTCGCGCATACTCGCAAAGTCGTCGTTTCCTGTCACCGTCCTGATCTGAAACTTGCGATAGTCTGACTTCTTCATCCCGCCGTCTTCCCACACCACCATCGATGCCACCGTCTCCGCGCCTTGGATGTGCGAGATATCGAAGCACTCGATCCGCCGCGGCAATTCTTCCAGGGTCAGCGCATCCTGCAGCGCCTCTTGAATCGCCTTCTGATTCGGCTGCAGCACGCGAAAACGCTGGTCATACGACTGCTTCGCATTTTGGCAAACCAGGTCCACCAGCGACCTCTTTTCGCCGCGTTGCGGTACCGCAATCTCGATCCGATGCTTAACCCGCTCCGACAATAACTCCGCCAGCACCTCCCGGTCCGGGAACTCCACCGGCACATACACCGCGCGCGGAACATAAGCCTGATCGAGGTAAAGCTGCTTCAGCAGCGCTGAAAAGAACGCCGCCGGACTGAATGCTCCACCCAACTCCGTTACGCTCGCATGCTGCGTCACGTCGGCTGCCTCGCACACCTCCGGCGCACGCTCCATCGGGTCTGGCTCCAGCCCCGGTGACGCTTCCATCTCCACATTTTCGTTCAGCGAACTGTCCAGGAAATCCGGCAAATCTTCCCAGAAGAAATCCCGCCGGTCGACAATCTTGCCTCCCCGCATGTGAAACAGGTTCACCGCCAGCATCTCGTTCTCGTAATGAAATCCAAAGACATCCGCGTCCTCGTTGTCCGCCGTCGCAATCCGCTGTTTATCCTGCATCTGGTGAACGGTGACGATCTGGTCGCGCAGCCGCGCCGCACCTTCAAACTGCATCTCCGCCGCCGCCGCCTCCATGCGTCTCGTCAGCAGCTTCTCCAACTCACTCGTGCGCCCCTCCAGAAACAACTGCACATCGCGGATCGTCTCGCGATACGCGTCGGTCGTCACCAGTCCCTCGACGCACGGCCCTAGGCAGCGCTTGATGTAATACTGCAAACAAGCCCGCGGATGATACCGGTTCAGGTCCACCTTGCAGCTTGGGATCAGGAAGCTGCGATGGATCAGGTCCACCAGCCGATGCGCCAGGTTCCCCGGAAAGTACGGCCCGAAGTACGCTCCGCCATCCTTCCTCAGCCGCCGCGTCACGAACACCTTAGGATAACGATCGTTCATGGTCAGCTTGATGTACGGGTACGTCTTGTCGTCGCGCAGCAAGATGTTGAAGCGCGGTTTGCGCTGCTTGATCAGGTTGTTTTCCAGCGCCAGCGCCTCGCGCTCATTGGCCACCGTAATGTACTCGACATCCACAGCCTCGCGCATCAGCGAGCCGGTCTTCTGGTTCATCTGGTTCGCCGCCAGAAAGTACGACCGCACCCGCGCCCGCAGGTTTTTCGCCTTGCCGACGTAGATGACCTCGCCCTCGGCGTTTTTGTACAAGTAACAACCCGCTGAGACCGGCAACGTTCGAATTTTATCGAGAAGATCCATTCAGTTTTGAGCGAATTGCCTTGCCCGCCGTACTGCTATGTTAGCGGTTTTCGAGCTTGTGCAGATTGCGTGCGCACAGCGGAACAATTGACTCACTTCAAGTGAGGAACTGCTGCACCTCACCCGCGCTTCCACTTGACATAGGCCTTCGTCGTTCAAACTAAAGCACTTACCGCACAATTACTTTGGCACAACAATTGCATCTAAATCTCCGACTAAGCGACCGCTCGATTTCGAAGAGGAGAATACAACTCATGATGTTACGATTCACCGCGCAGAGTTCCACCCCCATAACCAGATCATTCGCCTTGCTTGCGATTTCAGGCTCGCTGCTTTTCAGCGGTGCTCTCCTCGGCTGCTCGACCAAGAACTACGTTCGCTCCCAGACTGCTCCGATCGTGCAGAACGTCAACGATCTCGATACCAAAACCGCCGCTGACCACCGTGCAATCGGCGACACCGACGCGCGCGCACAAGCCGGCATCAGCGGAGCGATGTCCGCCGCTAACGCCGCCGATCAGCACGCCCTAGCCGCAGGCAACGCCGCCGACCAAGCCAACCAGTCCGCGCTGGGTGCAGCCAATCGAGTCGATTCGCTTGCAGGCGTCGTCGCCAATCTCGACCAGTACAAGGCGCTCGCCAACATCACTGTCACCTTCGCCTTCGATAAGTCCGTCCTCACCCCCGCCGATAAGCAGCAGCTTGACGCCTTCGCCGCTAACCTGGCCAGCACCCGCGGCTACATTCTCCAACTTACAGGGGGCACGGACTCCATCGGCAATGCCAACTACAACTACCAGCTAAGCCAGCGCCGCGCCGACGCTGTCGTGAACTACCTCTCCGCTAAATACAATGTGCCGCCGCATAAGTTTTACTTGGTCGGCATCGGCAAGGACGTTCAGGTCGCCAGCGACAAGACTGCCGCGGGCCGCGCGAAAAATCGCCGCGTGGAGATTCAGCTGCTCTCAAACATGAGTTCTACAACGACCGCAACTGCAGCCTCCTCAACTCCCCCCGACTCGCACCGGTGACCTCAACCCTAACGTAGCAAGGGCGAGGCACTGAGCAAATTACATAAGTGGGAGCAGTACGACGTCGTTCTGAGCGAAGCGGCACAGAGACACGTCATTCACACCGAAGCGGCACAAAGACACGGCATTCTCCGCGAAGCGAAGAACCCCTGTATTTCATCTTTGCATCAAGCCCTCGAACAACCGCTTCAATAGCGCAGCTTCCGATACACCAGCCCCATCACCGCGGAAGCCACGATCACCCAGGCAAATTGGTACCAGTAAAAAAACGGAAATCCCCAGAGTGAAGGTGCAGCCTGCGCGTACATTCCAGGAAAACACAAGCCCACATACGGCAGGATCAGCAGCAGCTTCCACCGGGTCCTCGTGGTCTGCGACGGCTCTCTCTGCCTATCTTCGTTACTTGTCATGGCGCCAGCATACGCTTCCGCGCCGCGCCCGCTCAAGTAAAGTGAACGCATGAGCGATCCCGCCAGCGCAGCAGCTCTCGCCGAATCCATCGCCATCATGGCTCGCCTTCGAGCCCCCAACGGCTGCCCGTGGGACCGCGAACAGACCTTCGACTCCATCAAGCGCCATACCCTCGAAGAGACCTACGAGGTCTTCGACGCCATCGACCGCCGCGCCTGGCCCGACCTCAAGGATGAGTTGGGCGACCTCTTGCTGCAGGTCCTCTTTTATGCGCAAATGGCGGAAGAGGCGGGTTACTTCTCCATCGAAGACGTCGCCGCAAACCTGAACGCCAAGCTCATCCGCCGCCACCCGCACATCTTCGGCGAATCCACCGCTCCCACCGCCAACGACGTGAAAGCCACATGGGACGCTATCAAGCAAATCGAGAAAGCCGCCAAGGGAGCGACCGCGACACACTACCTCGACGAAGTCCCCACCCACATGCCGGCTCTCATCGAGGCCTCAAAGCTCGGCCAACGCGCCGCCAAGGTAGGCTTCGATTGGCCCGATACTTCCGGGCTTGTGCAGAAGCTCGAAGAAGAGACGGCGGAGCTCCGCACGGAGATGACCAGCCCTGCGAACCCCGACGCCGTCGAAGAAGAGCTTGGCGACCTGCTCTTCACCGTCGTCAATCTCGCCCGCCACCTGAAGCTCGAACCCGAGTTCGCTCTGCGACGCGCTAACCGGAAATTCCGCGCCCGCTTCGACCAGATGGAACTCACGGCGTGCGGCCCCGCCGCGCTTCAGTCCGCGACCCCCGCCGAACTCGACCGCATGTGGCAGGCTGCCAAACAGACGATCAGTGCGTCGGCAGCGGAGCCGCCAGTAGCAGGTGAATCGCATCCTGGTAGCTCATCGCCGGGACCGGGCTGAAGTTTGAACCCTGCACGTCTGAGTTCTCCTTGAACGTCTTCACCATCAGCGCGCGGACCGTGGCATGCTCAATAAAATGCGAAAAGATCCAACGCTGATCCGTCACTCGCACCTGCTCAAACGATGCCGCGCCGCCGGGATAGATATGCGCGAACAGGCCCCAGCCGAAGTTCACCCCCCTGAAAACCCTGCACTCCAGCCGCGTCATAAAATGCGTTCGCGGGTCGATCCACGCGCGCCCCTCCAACCCCATCAAAGCCTCGGACGTCATGTCCGGCGGGTTCCATGCAGGGTTCGGTTTGAAGTCGACGACGACTTGCACCGCGTCCTCCACGCTTTTGTCTTCACGCTGCGGCTGCCCCGGCGCATAGCTGAAGATCATTGCATCCGGCAGCTGCCGTATCATCTCCGCGGCAATTTTCTTGCCGCTCTGGTCGTTCTTAATATGACGTGCAAACGCGGCTGGCGAGTCCAGCATAGCCTGCAGCCGCTGCCGTTCCGCCAGGTCTTCCTCGGTGGTCAGCGGCCGGCTTTCTCTCATGATCAGCCTGGCGACCGTGCCGTCCTTCGACTCAATTACATCGCGTACAACGTCGCCCTTGGCGTCGACGATGTGCATCCGGTAGCGCAGGTAAGAACCAGCGTATCCCACCACCTTCAGTTCATTCGCCGCGGCATCCACCGCCCACTGTCTCGCGGGAACATCCACCGCGCCGCGCTGACTCTGCGCCCTCGTGTCGGCCGCGGAAATGATCGCACATAGCAGCATCCATCCGCACCCTCGTCTCGAAATCTCCTGCATCCAGCTCCCGATCATCCTCCTTCTACACCGCATTTTCCGTCCCTTACGTTCATTCGCCTATAGGTATGACGTATGGGGTGCATGCAACGTTTTCGGGTTTGCCTCACGCTGGCTAGATCGGTATAGTTCGCATCATGCGATGGCTCGCGGAAACATCCGCGCACGACGCTCTCGAAAGGATGTTTCATGAAGCCAGCGGAAGGTTCCACGCTCATCGGAAAGTCAGTCAGCATTCGGGGAGAGCTCTCCGGAAGCGAAGACCTGTTCCTCGACGGCAAGTTTGAAGGCACCGTCACTCTCGAAGACTCTCGTCTCACCATCGGGCCCAACGCCAGCGTCACCGCTGACCTGCATGTGCGCGATCTCATCGTCTTCGGTCTGGTTGACGGCAACGTCCATGCCACCGGACGCATCGAGCTCCGCCAATCCGCCGTGGTCAACGGCGACATCTTCGCAAGCCGTCTCTCCATCGAGGAGAGCGCCTCCGTTCGTGGTCGCGTGGAACTGACCGGGCAAGCTCTTCCCGGCCAGCCCTCCGCCGCGTCGTCGCACGACTAGCCCCGGAAGGATAGAGCAGCATGGGTCTGTTTGGCGGAAAAGCAGGCGGCACAGGCTTAGGCTCCCTCGACAATCGCGTCGCGCGCCATTCCAGCGGGTGGGTGCAACTATCCAACCACCTGCGCAAGCACGAGTCTCTGCGCATGCTGGATATCGGCCCCACCTCGGCCGGAAACATCAACTTCATCACCGGCCTGGGCCACAGCGTTTATATGGCCAATTTAGTCGAAGACGCAGCTCGCTCTGAGTACCAGGTCGCCAGCTCAGACGATCCAGGTAAAACAGTTCTCGACGTACCGCGCTACCTCAACGACAATCTCGACTTTGCCGGCAGAGTCTTCGACGTAGTTACTTTATGGGATACCGCCGACTACCTGCCCGAAGTACTTGTACAGCCCGTCATCGACCGCATCCACAGCGTCATGGAGCCAGGCGGCCAGTTGCTCGCCTTCTTCCACTCCAAAACTACCGGGGACGAGACCATCTTCTCTCGCTACCATCTCACCGGCACGGATCAGCTTCAAATGCAAAGGACCGCCGGCCACCCTATCCTGCGCACTTACACTAACCGTCAAATTGAAGGTCTCTTCAAAAACTTCGCCAGTTACAAATTCTTTCTCGCGAAGGATACCCTGCGCGAGGTCATCGTAGTCCGGTAAAGTACCTTTTCTGAACATCGATTTGCAAAGTCCCGCAGCCATTCTGCGGGACCTCGCGCGAGGAGATTCGTTCGTCACGCTGTCTTGCGGCGCTCCGCCCACCGCCGCTTCATGGCGTCGGCGATCGCTTTGCGTCCTTCAGGACTCAGTTTGCGCTTGCCCTTGACTGCTGGGGCCGCGGCCTCGGATTTAACATTCTTACTGCCCTTAGGACGGCCGCGGCCGCTCTTGACTGCCGTTTCGCCGCCACTTAGAAGGCTCTTCGCCTGCTGGAGCCTGCCAATCTCCGCATCGATGTGTGCAATCACTTCATTCAACGCCAATATCCTACCTCCAGTGTTTAGAAGCGACTCGATAGAGATATTTCCCTGAACTCATTCGTACGCGCTTTCTAACAATTAAGACGATACAGAAATAAGTCCTCAGACTCAAACGATCTTAGGAATAAATCTGGCGTCTACAAAAGGGTAAATACCAGGTCTGTTTCGTTTCGGGCTTTCACGCTCTGCACATTTGTTCTGCACGCAAGGTAGAATCATCTCCTGATGCGACTTATCTCAACGCGCGCCTGGTCGCTGGTAATTTTCTCCGTCGTGCTCCAAGTCGCAATATTCCCCGTGGCGGGCCCCGTTCCAATCTGGCGAACCGCTCTCTGCTGGGTCGCCCTGGTACCATTCCTGCTTGCAATTCTTTCGCCCGATTGCATAGGCAAGCCACTCACCCCAGCATCTGCCGCCTTACTTGGCTACCTTTGTGGAGTTCTTTGGTACTCGGGAAATTGCTTCTGGATATACCAAACCATGTACCTCTACGGTGGTTTGCCAAAACCAGTCGCTTTCCTCATCCTGATCCTCTTTGCCCTGTACTTAGGCCTGTACCACGCACTCTTCGCTGCATGCATCGCATCTGTACGACGCTCTTCCACCGGCACTTCCGCCGCACTCTGTCTGGCTCCTTTCGTGTGGGTAGCAGTTGAGTTAGCCCGCGCGCGCATCACCGGCTTCCCCTGGGACCTCCTCGGCAACTCCCAGGTCGACGACCTTCTCCTCACCTCCATAGCTCCTGTCGCCGGAGTCATGGGCATCAGCTTCCTGATCGCCGCAATCAACGTCATCTTCTCATCTTTGTTTTTCGTTCCGCGCAAAAAGCGCTTCTACATTCAGGCCACCGCAGGCATGCTTGCACTCGCAATTATTTTCATAACCAACGCCGGAATGCGCGAAACTGCACAGTCTACAAAGACCACTGACTACGCTGTCATGGCTCAGGAGAACCTTTCCGTAGGCGCACCGGGCAGGGAAGAGAGGCCACTTACCCCAGGCGAAGAGTTGTCCAGCTTCTCGCGCATGAGTACCAATCCCGGCTACTCACACAACTCTCTCAAAGGAACTCCCCCCACCATCATCATCTGGCCCGAAGCTCCCTCCCACTTACAATCCAACGATCCAACCTTCCGCGCAGCCATGTCGCAACTCGCAATT
Organism: uncultured Acidobacteriaceae bacterium; assembly: GCA_964246125.1. Taxonomy (GTDB): domain Bacteria; phylum Acidobacteriota; class Terriglobia; order Terriglobales; family Acidobacteriaceae; genus Edaphobacter. Next base: position 1,950 of record CAXTPN010000088.1, on the reverse strand, counting down.
TCTACCCGCGCTCCGCTCGTCATCGGCTCTCTCGGCGTAGACTTCGACCCCGCATCGCCGCGCGGCTACTTCCTCTACGACTCCGCCTCTCTCTTCGACGCCGCCGGCGCATACCGCGGCCGCTACGATAAAATCCACCTCGTCCCCTGGGGCGAGTACATCCCCTTCAAGCGCTTCTTCGGCTTCGCCCACAAACTCACCGAAGGCGTCGGCGACATGGACCCCGGCCGCGCCCGCACCGTCTTCACCACCGCCGGCCACACCTACGGCGTCTTCGTCTGTTACGAATCCATCTTCGGCGACGAGGTCCGCCACTTCGCGCAAGGAGATGGCCAGCCCGGCGCCGAAGTCCTCGTCCAGATCTCAGACGACGGCTGGTATGGCGACACCGGCGCGCCCTGGCAGCACCTCAACATGGCCCGCATGCGCGCCATTGAGAACCATCGCTGGCTCCTTCGCTCCACCAACACAGGCATCACTACCGCCATCGATCCCCAGGGCCGCATGGCCGCCCAGGCTCCCCGCCACACCCGCGCCGCCTTCGCCTTCCCCTTCGCCTTCGAGCAGGGCACCACCTTCTACACCCGCCACGGAGACTGGTTCGCCTGGCTCTGCACCTTCATCACGCTCCTTGCTCTGCTTCTTCCGCTCTTAAAGTCGAGCCGCCGCAATCCTTCAAACTCTTCCTACGAGTCATCCGTATAAACCGTGCAGTCGCTGGCAATCGGTGTTAAGCATTCGTCGTTGTTCTAAAATCGCTACATGCTCTCCGACCTCGAATACTCCTACTCCCCGGTTCGCACCCAAGTACGCGACCTGCGGGAGTATCTTTGACGCCCCCCGCCTCCGCCGTGAACTAGCCAGCATCGAAGAAAAGATCGCCGACCCCAGCGTCTGGGCCGACGCCACGCGCTCCCAACCGCTGATGCGTGAGCGCAAGCGCCTCGAAACCCTGCTCGCTGACGACGCCGAGCTCGCCCGCCGCTCCGACGACATCGAAGCCTACTTCGAGCTCGCCCGCGAAGGTGAACCCACCGAACCTGACCTCCAGCGCGAGATCCCCGCGCTCGTCGACTATGCCGAGCAGCTCGAATCCAAAACCATGCTCTCCGGCGAGACCGACCTGCTGAACGCCATTGTCACCGTCCACCCTGGCGCCGGCGGCACCGAAAGCCAGGACTGGGCCGAGATGCTCATGCGCATGTACATCCGCTGGGGAGAGCGCCAGGGCTTCAAAGTCGAAATCAACGAAATCCAGGATGGCGACGAGGCCGGCATCAAGTCCGCCACCTTCACCATCACCGGCGACTTCGCCTTCGGCCTACTCTCCGGCGAAACCGGCGTTCACCGCCTCGTCCGCATCTCCCCCTACGACTCCGCCAAGCGCCGCCACACCTCCTTCGCCAGCGTCTTCGTCTCGCCCGAAATCGACGACACCATCGTCATCGATATCAAGACCGAAGACCTCCGCATCGATACCTACCGCTCCGGCGGCAAGGGCGGCCAGCACGTCAACACCACCGACTCCGCCGTGCGCATCACGCACATCCCCACCGGCCTCGTCACCGGCTGCCAGAACGAGCGCTCCCAGCACAAGAACAAGGAACGCGCCATGAAGATGATGCGCTCCAAGCTCTACGAGTATGAGCTCGACAAAAAGAAGGCCGTAGCCCGCAAGCTCGAAGATTCGAAGCTCGAAATCGGCTTCGGCTCCCAGATTCGCAGCTACGTTCTCCAGCCCTACCGAATGGCCAAAGACCTCCGCACCCGCGTCGAAGTCGGCGATGTAGACAAGGTCCTCGACGGCGACCTCGAGCCCTTCATCCGCGGCTACCTCCGCCTCCGCCGCGAAGGAACCCTCCCCGCCCCCATCGATGATCTCGAAGTCTAGCCGGGATGCAGAGTGCCCCATTCATCGCGCCTTTGTTCCATGCGATGAGTGGGTGTACC
>CAXTPN010000087.1:0-9696 GCA_964246125.1 uncultured Acidobacteriaceae bacterium | reverse complement strand
GGGGCACGGCGTGTTGGGGGGGGGGGACGTCGATCTGGACGACGGCCAGGGCCTGGCCTTGTGGAACATTTTGGGAGCGGGCAGACTTTGCTGGATCGGCCGCGCGACCCAGCGCGAAGTTGGCGATGTTGATCTGGTGCTCACCCAGGATTGTGCCGATGCGGCCGACCACGCCGGGAACGTCACGGTTGCGGATGACGACGAGAGTGCCGTGCAGCGGGGCTTCGATGTCGATGCCGTCATAGGTGAGCAGGCGCGGGGAGTTGCCGTGCAGAACGGTGGCGGAGGCGCTGGTGTCAGCCGCCTGCTCGCCGGGACCGGTTCCGGACGAGTGCAATGTCAGCTTAAGCACGGAGCCCGAGCCGCCCGTAACGAACTCGCGTTTGTCTTCCTGAATGCGGATGCCGCGTTCCTGCGCAATCGCAGCCGCGTTAATACGGTTAACGGAGTTGGCGCCTTCGGTATCGGCGAAGATGCCGGCGATGGCGGCGTTGCGAATCAGGTCCGTTTTGCCTGTTGCAATGCGACCCGTGTAGGTGATCTGGATGGTTTCGAGCGATCCGGGGACCGAGTGCGAGAGGAAGTGGCCCAGTCGCGTGGCCATCTCGATGTAGGGGGCAACCTCGAGGTACTCCTCGTGCGAGAGCGATGGGAGGTTAACGGCGTTCTGAACGACGCCAAGCTTGAGGTAGTCGCGGACCTGCATGGCAAGCTGAATGCCGATGGCCTCTTGCGCCTCGTCGGTAGCGCCGGCGATGTGCGGCGATAGCAGGACGTTGGGGAGGTCGAAGTAGGGAGAATCTTTGAGCGGCTCCTGGCGGAAGACATCGAGGGCCGCGCCGGCCACCTGGCCCGCCTTGAGCGCGGCGGCCAGCGCTGCGTCGACGATCAGCTCGCCCCTTGCGCAGTTGACGATGCGAACCCCGGGTTTCATGATCGCGAGTGATTGGGCGTTGATCATGCCTTCGGTCTGTGTCGTCAAGCCGACATGGAGCGTGAGGAAATCGGCGGAGTTGAAGACCTGGTCGAGCGAGGTGAGCGTGACGCCGTTCTCGCGGGCGATGACAGGGGCGAGGAAAGGGTCGTAGGCAATCAGCTCCATGCCGAAGGCGGCGGCACGGCGGGCGACTTCCAATCCGATTCGTCCCAGGCCGACGATGCCAAGGGTCTTGCCGCGAAGCTCGGAGCCTTGCAGGGATTTTTTATCCCACTTGGCCTGGTGCATGGTCTCGTTGGCGCGTGGAATCTGGCGGCACATCGCGATCATAAGGCCGAGAGTGAGCTCGGCGACGGCCACGGCGTTGGCCCCGGGAGTGTTCATGACGACGATACCGCGATGGGTGGCGGCGGCGGTGTCGATATTGTCCACGCCGACACCCGCGCGCCCGATGACGCGCAGCCTGGGCGCGTGCTCCAGCAGGGCGGCGTCGGCCTGCACGGCGGAGCGCACGATGAGAGCATCGGCGTCCTTCAACTCGTCGGAAAGCGAGGTGATCTTGTCGGCGGTGAAACAGGTCCAGCCCGGTTCGGAGTTGAGGATGGAGAGAGTTGCGGGGGAAACTTTTTCGGCGAGAACAATCTTCAAGAGAACCTCAGAGGCGCGTGGGAGCCATGTTCCCAGTCTACGGGATGAGCAGTGTTGCCAACGAAGCTAACGCGCCGCGGCGATGGTGACGTCGACGCGCATGGAGAGCGATTGGTCGCCGGCGGCGGTTTCGATGGGAGGCGCGGGAGCAGCCAGGGCTTTCATCTGCATGGGGAAGGCCCGGCCGCGAGGCTCGAAGACGGCGTCCGCTTCGACGTTGATGGTGCGGACGGCGACGACGTGCATGCCTGCGGCCTTGGCGATGGCTTCGGCCTGCGCGATGGCGGTGCGGTTGGCCTCGGCGGAGAGCGCGGCACGGGCAGCGGCAACTTCGTCTTCGGTAGGGGTGAAGGCGTTGGAATCGATGCTGTTGGCGCCGTGCTCGAGAACGCCGGCGAGGAGCTCGGGGGCCTTCTCGGGGGTCGTCCGAAACGAGACCTGCGAGCTTGCATCGTAGCCGACGGTCTTGTCCGGAGCGTTCTTCTGCGACTTGGTCGAAGGGGAGAAGGAGACGGACGTGGTGATGAGGCGCTGGGCCTTCTCCGCGCGCAAATAAGCCAGCAGCGCCGAAGCTTTCTCGGCGAGCGCGCGCTGCACGGAGGGCAGGTCCCTGCCCGAGGCGGTAATGCCGACCGAGATGTCCGCGGCGGTGTTCGGAATGCGCGATTGCGCGGTGGCATGGGTGTTGATGAGGGTGGCGCAGGTTTGCGGAGCCGTGGCGCAGGGGTCGGGAGCCTGCGCCAGTGCAATGGCTGCCGCGCAATTCAGCAGGAGGAAGCAGATGGGGAGTTTCATGGTTCTCCTAGAGGTTAGGATCGAGCAGGGGCGGGCAGTTTCGACTGGTCTGGCGCTATTGATACTGTAGACTGGTCTGCCGCTGAACATTTCCATCGCTATGCCGACCGCAAATCCTGCTTGTGAGACAAATGGAAGCCGCGTAGGCTCATAGCTGAAAGATAAGGTGACCCATGAAGTGCATCCTCACGTTAGCCGCCGCAGTCACGCTCTCCGGTCCCGTCTTCGCCCAGATGGCACCCATGCCCGGCATGACCCCGCCGCCCTCCACAGGTCCCTCTTCCGAGGTGCAACTCACCTATAACCGGTTGAAGCCCAACATCCTGAAGGCCGCCGACAAGATGCCGGACGCGGACTACCAGTTCAAGCCCACGCCCGAGATTCGCACCTACGCCCGCATCGTGAATCACATCACGGAGGCGCAGTTCCGCACCTGCGCCACGATGAACGGCTCGAAGTTCGACGCAGGCAAGGTTCCCTCGGACACCGCCGACAAAGCCACCGTGATCGCCGGGCTGAAGGCTTCTTTCGACGAGTGCGACAAGGCCTACGCCGCGCTCACCGACGCCACGGTCGCCGAGATGATGCCCATGGGTCCCACCAGCAAACGCTCCAAAATCGGCCTCGCCTGGGGCAACGTCTCGCACGACAACGAACAGTACGCCGAACTCTCCACCTACCTGCGGCTCAAAGGCCTGGTCCCGCCCACCGCGGAGAAGTAGGTGTGACAACCAAGCCGTTGTTCCGCAGGCTTACCCAGCTTGCCCAACAAAAGGAGCAGCTTCTCGCCTCCATCGCCTGCCTTTCACCGGAGCGGCAGACGTTCCGCTCCACGCCTGCTGAGTGGACGCTATGGCAGATTGTCGACCACCTCGTGCGCACTGAAGATGCCATCATGGAGCAGACCCTTGCCAACCTTCCTGATGGCCACGAGGTGGGGGCCGGCGATCGGATTCGAGGTTTCCTGCTGGAGATGCTGTTCCGCTCACCGGCTCGCGTCAAGGTGCCGGCCAAAGCCTCGAATGTGCTTCCCGGGCCCGAGCCAAATCCTGATCTGCTGCGCGAAGAATGGAACGCCGCGCGCGTCAGGATGCAAGCCGCCATCGGGTCGTTTCCCGCGGCGGCGTTGCAGCGCGGCGTCTTCAAGCATCCCGTGAGCGGATGGATGACGATCACGCAGACGATGCGCTTTCTCTCATCGCACATCGTTCATCATCGACACCAGTTGGCGCGGCAGGAAAAAGCCTTCGCGACCGCACAGGCGCGGCAGGTCACCCCAGCGTAGGCATGGAAGTATCCACGCCCACGCGAATGCCAGTCGGCCAGCGGCTGGTCACCGTCTTGATGCGCGTGTAGAAGCGGACGCCCTCTGCCCCATGCACCGCGTGATCGCCGAACAAGCTGCGCTTCCAGCCGCCGAAGCTATGGAACGCCATCGGCACCGGAATCGGCACGTTGATCCCCACCATCCCGGCCTGCACGCGATGGGTGAAATCGCGCGCGGTGTCGCCGTCGCGAGTGAAGATCGACGTGCCGTTGCCGTACTCGTGGTCATTGATCAGTTGGAGCGCCGTCTCAAAGTTATTGACCCGCACCACGCCCAGCACCGGCCCGAAGATCTCCTCGCGGTAGATCCTCATCTCCGGCTTCACATGGTCGAACAGGCATGCGCCCAGGAAGAACCCGTCGCCCTTCGGCAGGGCCGCCTCGCGCCCATCGATCGCAAGCTCCGCGCCTTCGCTGACGCCTGTCTGTAAATAGCCTGAGACTTTGTCCAGGTGCGTCTTGGTCACCAACGGGCCAAGGTCCACCGCGCTTCCCGGCAGGTCGTTCGCGCCGTCCCCCACCTTCAGCTTCGCGATCCGCTCGCCCAGCTTCTCGCGCAGCGCATCGGCGGTCTGGCTCCCGACCGCCACCGCCACCGAGATGGCCATGCAGCGCTCGCCCGCTGACCCATACGCCGCGCCCACCAGCGCATCCGCCGCCTGGTCCAGGTCCGCGTCCGGCATCACGATCATGTGGTTTTTGGCTCCGCCCAGCGCCTGCACGCGCTTGCCCGCCTTCGTTCCTTCGCGATACACATACTCCGCAATCGCCGTCGACCCCACAAAGCTCACGGCCTGCACCGTCTTGTGGCGCAACAGCGCGTCCACTGCCACTTTGTCCCCATGCACTACGTTGAAGACGCCATCCGGCAGCCCCGCCTCCTTCAGCATCTCCGCCAGCAGCAGCGACGCACTCGGATCGCGCTCGCTCGGCTTCAGCACGAACGTATTGCCGCACGCAATGGCAATGGGAAACATCCACATGGGCACCATCGCGGGAAAGTTGAACGGCGTAATCCCCGCCACCACGCCCAGCGGCTGCCGCATGCTCCAGCTATCGATGCCCGCGCCCACCTGCTCGGTGTACTCGCCCTTCAGCAGCTGCGGAATCCCGGTGGCGAACTCCACCACTTCAAGCCCGCGCGTCGCCTCTCCGCGCGCATCGGAGTTGACCTTGCCATGCTCGCGCGTGATCAGCGCCGCCACCTCGTCCAGGCGCTGCTCGAATATCTCGCGAAACCGGAACAGCACGCGCGCGCGCCGCAGAGGAGGCTGCGCGGACCACTCCGGAAATGCCGTGGCGGCCGCCCGCACCGCCGCATCCACTTCCGCGTCATCGGCCAGTGGAACGCGCGCCTGCACTTGCCCGCTTGCGGGATGAAAGACATCGCCGAAACGTCCTGAGACGCCGTCGACGGATGCGCCGTCGATCCAATGCGAAAGTTCCGGGCGTTGCACGGTCTCTATGACCGGCGCCGCCAGCGGAGCGATAAGGGTAGACATGGCTTCCTCCGAAATGAGACATTCCTGCCGGTCATTTAGGAAAGTCTCGACAGGATAACCATGCTAGCAGTTCCGTAGAAAACCCCTTACTCGTACAGCAACTCGTGCGGCGCCGGCTCGGTCAGCGTGCCGTCGCTGCGCTGGCACCACATGAAGATCTTCTTTGCGCCGTTCACCCGAACCGCCACGATAGTTCCCGTGCCGAACGTTCCCGTCCCATCTGTACGGGAGATATCTACATGATGCGAGACGATCGGCCCGCCCGCGGGGCTCTCGGTCGTCCAATCCTCAATAAAGCGCGTCAGCGGATAGTCTTTATGCTGCGCCGCGTGCTGCTGGTAATCTTTGTCGTTGGTATAGATCGCATACGCTTTGCCGTAATCTTTCGCTTCCAGCGCGGAGAAGAAGCGGTCCACCTTATGTTCCGCGGGCAGGTTTGAAAACAGCCAGCCGTGCCCGGACATGTAACCGGCGAACGTCAAGACCACCAGCAGCGCAAACGTCACGCCCGACCCGATCAGCAGGTTCTTCTTCAATCTTTCCTTGCGTTCGTCGTAACCGGGTGCGTTGAGCAAAGTCATAGTCGATTCCTCGAGGGCAGCGATGCCTCAGTCTACTTAGACACCATAATGGCCCGGCCCGCTCCTCCGCCAATCGAACGCGTCGCGAATCAGCTCGCACTCAACTCCCGTCGTCGCCAGGTACACCGAAACAATGTCCACTCGCGTCAACACCGTGCGCCGCTCTTCCCTTGGCAGCGTCCGCAGGTACGCGCGCGCCATGCGCGTCAGCATGCGGCGCTTGTCCTCATCGATGGCCAGAGCCGCCGGTGTTTGGTCGCGCGCGGATCGCGTCTTCACCTCAACGAAGCACAGAGTCTCGCCCTCCCGCGCCACCAGATCGAGATCGCCCCGCAAATCCGGGCTGCGCCACCTCCGAGCCACCACGACGTACCCCTGCCGCCGCAGAAAGAACAGCGCCTCCAACTCCCCACGCTCGCCCACCCGCAGATGCGCCGGTTTCTTCCTCCCTCGCCCGAAGCGCTCCGCAAACGCCTGCAGCCTGACCATCCCCCAATGTTGACCATCGATCCTGAGCCGCGCAAGAGAACTCAACTTAGACGTGGTGGTCGTCATTTCGACCACCGCCCCGCAAACAGCAGCGCGGAAAGGAAAACGTTGGCTTCATCCTGTTCGCGGACCTCTTCCCATTCGCGAAACGCCTTTTCAGCGGCATCTACGATCTCCAAGGCTTCAACGCGCGTATACACCGCCAGCAGATCGTAATCTGTCCGCTGCCGTTCGTCCTGAAGCTCAGCAAAGTAGCGCACAACGGCTATCACCGCAGGAGAAAAACCGCTGGGTTGCAACCCTCGCAAAACGAGAGAAACTCGCCTCTCAGAGATCGAACGGCAGACCTGCTTCATCTCCGAGTGGGAGAAGGCACGGGCGATTCGGGCCGGCAGATGTGTCGGTCTTCTAGGCCCGATCGTCTGAACAGCATCCGCAATCAACCTGTGAAACAACGCGTAATAAGCTGCGGAAACAGCACGCCGAAGGTCAGCCTGATTCGGTTGTTCAAGCTCGGACCCGAGCAACCGATGCGCTTGAGCCAGTAGATCGTTCGCAAGAGCCATGCCGCTCTAGGCCGCCTCGGTAAACCGCACAAACGGCCATTTGCCTAGGTTTAGAGGAAAGATTGCGTCTTGAACAGAGTCGCGAATCCTATGCAACTCTCCAAGAAATTCCTTCGTGAGTCGAATCTTCTTCGAGACCGCGAACGTGATCTGCCACGCCGGCTCCCCAGTCCACTCCGCTCTAGGCTCGATCTTCTTGAAACGCACACCCTCAGGCAGCTCGATCCGTGCAATCTGCTCCCGGATCAGGCTCTCCTCATCGATCTCGACCGGCGCGCTTGCCATAGCCAGACTATACTCCACCGAGGCATGGAAACTCGCCCGCCCCATTGCCTCACTCCCCCACACCTGCGATACTTAACCGTGCCCACCAAGCACAATCCCAATCAACATCTCAAGAGGTCGTGGACATGTCTGCAAAGTACATCTTTGTAACCGGCGGCGTCGTGTCTTCGCTCGGCAAAGGCCTCGCCGCCGCCTCCATCGGCTGCCTGCTGGAGGCGCGCGGCATCAAGGTCAACCTCATGAAGTTCGACCCCTACCTCAACGTCGACCCCGGCACCATGAGCCCCTTCCAGCACGGCGAGGTCTTCGTCACCGACGACGGCGCCGAGACCGACCTCGACCTCGGCCACTATGAACGCTTCACCCACGCCCGCCTCACCCGCGACAACAATCTCACCACCGGCCGCATCTACGAGCAGATCATCACCAAGGAACGTCGCGGCGACTACCTCGGCAAAACCGTCCAGGTCATCCCCCACGTCACCAACGAGATCAAAAACGCCATGCGCAAGGTCGCCGCCGACTGCGAGGTCGCCATCGTCGAGATCGGCGGAACCGTCGGCGACATCGAATCGCTCCCCTTCCTCGAAGCCATCCGCCAGATGCGCCAGGACCTCGGCCGCGACAACACCCTCTTCGTCCACGTCACCTTGATCCCGTGGATCGCCGCCGCCCAGGAGCTTAAGACCAAGCCCACACAGCACAGTGTCAAGGAGATGCTCTCCATCGGCATCCAGCCCGACATTCTCCTCTGCCGGTCCGATCGACCGGTCCCTCGCGAGATGCGTTCCAAGATCGCCCTCTTCTGCAACGTCGAGGAAAAAGCCGTCATCGCCGCCGTCGACGCCGCCAGCATCTACGAGGTCCCCCTCAACTTCGCACAGGAGGGCCTCGACACCCTCGCCCTGCATTACCTTCGAGTCGCCGCCAAAAACCCCAATCTCTCTAAATGGAATGACCTGGTATACCGCGCCTACAACCCCAAAGACGAGGTCTCCATCGGCATCGTCGGCAAGTACGTCGAGTACGAAGACAGCTACAAATCGCTGAAGGAAGCGCTCGTCCACGGCGCGCTCGCCCACAACCTCAAGCTCAACGTTACCTGGATCGAAGCCGAAGGCCTCGAAGCCCACAACTATAAAGAGCAACTCGCCGGCTTCGATGGCATTCTCGTCCCGGGCGGCTTCGGCAAGCGCGGCATCGAAGGCATGCTCAACGCCATCCGCTACGCACGCGAGAACAATGTCCCCTACTTCGGCATCTGCCTCGGCATGCAGACCGCCTGCATCGAGTACGCGCGCAACGTCTGCGGCCTGAAGGACGCAAACTCCGGAGAGTTCGACCCCTCCACCCCCCACCGCATCATCTACAAACTGCGCGAGCTCACAGGCGTCGAGGAGATGGGCGGAACCATGCGCCTCGGCGCCTGGACCTGCATCCTCGAACCCGGCTCCCTCGCCGCCAAAGCCTACGGCGCCACTGAAATCTCCGAACGCCACCGCCACCGATACGAGTTCAACCGCGAGTACGAAGCCCTGCTAGTCGGCGGCGGCCTCCGCCTCACCGGCACCACCCCCGACGCCACCTACGTCGAGATTGTCGAAATCCCCAGCCATCCCTTCTTCCTCGGCTGCCAGTTCCACCCCGAATTCAAATCGAAGCCGCTCGAGCCCCACCCGCTCTTCCGCGACTTCGTAGGCGCCAGCTACCGCAACCGCCTCACCCACCCACACCAACTCATCACCGAAGCCGAAACACCGCTAGCCGCCGTCCCCGCCGCCAAAGCCTAAGCGCCTCAAAGCAAGACCGATCTCCGTACGCTCTTCGAAAGCGCCAGGTCGAAGGGAACCAGCGTCAGGCTGCTTGCCGTTGCAAAGGCCGCCAAATACCCATCAGCCCAACGCTTTGGAGATATCTCATCACGATCTGTCAAACGGCGAAACAGCACATCAAGTCCGTCCGGCTCCTCCACCAGATCAATGTTTGGATTGTCGAAGAGAATGTCAAGAACTCGCCAGGCCTGAGCTTGTGTCATTACGTCCGCTCCCATGGCTCCGCGGGTGGTGAGCAGCCTCAAAAGTCCTAGCTCGGTGATGCGACAGAAGTAAAATCGGCCGCGCCGTCCCTACGGTTCCCGACCAGGCCACCGCTCGTGAATGATGGGGATGAACCCGGTGGCATAATGCGAGCCATACATTTACGTCAGGGAAAAGGAATGTATTCGTAAACACCTTCTTTTCCTAACTTCAGCGACCCCGGGTTCTTGGACTTGATAGCCGGCAGTTTCAGCTTCTTGAACTTCGGCTGCAGCTGTTCCTGCCGCACCACAACCTCAATCCCCCGCAGAACAAGCTCTTTGACCGACTTGCCATCCAGCGCGGCTTTGCTTTTCAACTCACGGTAAAGTGGATCAGGAACGTCTATCGTAGTTCGCATGGGAGCGATCCTACCATATTTATGGCAACCCACTTGTCAAGCTTCCCTCGTAGAACATGCAATACGTCGCTTCGACTGCTGGGGATCACACTCACCCTTCTGCTTCCCGCCCGAGCCATCGAGGTCCGCGT
>CAXTPN010000086.1:0-9798 GCA_964246125.1 uncultured Acidobacteriaceae bacterium | reverse complement strand
GGTTAGAGAGCAATAGCAGATTCCCCGCGGGAATGACAAACAGGAGCGTGGTAGGCTGGGCGGGTATCGCTTCGCGGAGCAGTGGATGGCGAGTACGGCAGTTTCATTGCGGCAGAGTTCGGTGGAGGAAGGGCGTTTGGCTTGGCTGGCGCTGACGCTGACGCCGGGCCTGGGGCCGACGCGGATCGCACGGGCGATTACGCTGGCGGGGGAGGCGGCGCGCATCTTCGACATGGCTTTGACGGAGCTTGAGTCGCTGCGGATTCCGGCGAAGTCGGCGCAGTTCATCGCGGATGGCCGGGCGCGGACGGCGGCGGAGAAGGAAGCGAAGCTGGTCTACGATGCGGGAGCTACGTTCCTGACACCCGCGGATGAGGATTATCCGGGGCGACTGCTGGAGATCTACGACCCGCCCGCGGTGCTGTGGGTGCGGGGGAGTGTGGAGCTGCTGTCGCGGCCGGGGATTGCGGTGGTGGGGAGGCGTGGGCCGACGCCCTATGGGGCGGGCATGGCGGAGTTGCTGGCGCGCGACCTTTGCAATCGTGGGCTGGCGATTTTTTCGGGGATGGCGCGGGGGATCGACACTGCGGCACACAAGGGTGCGCTGGATGCGGGCGGTAAGACGCTGGCGGTATGGGGAACGGGGCTGGACGTGGTGTATCCGAAGGAGAATAAAAAGCTGGCGGAGCAGATCGTACTGTCAGGCGGAACGATCCTAAGTGAATTTCCGATGGGGACGTTTCCTGCGCCCCAGAATTTTCCGATTCGCAACCGGGTGCTGAGCGGGCTGAGCGTGGGCGTGCTGGTGATTGAAGCTGCGGAATACAGCGGCACGCGGATTACGGCGCGGTGCGCCATGGAGCAGAATCGCGATGTGTACGCGGTGCCGGGCAACGTGACGAACAAGAACTCCTGGGGACCGAACACGCTGATCAAGCAGGGCGCGAAACTGACGGCGACGTGGGAGGATGTGTGGGAGGATCTGCCGTCGCAGGTGCGGCTGCAGCTGGAAGATGAGCGCGCTGGGGTGGGTGGGATGGAGTCGGCGAATGAATCGAAAGCGGGTGGGACGGCATCTTTATTTACCGAGCAGCCGATGGGCGATCACGAACGGTTGGTCTTCAACCGGCTGCGGCATGATGAGGCGACGCAGCTTGACGAGCTGATGGAGCAGATGGAGGCGGAGTTGAACTCCGCCGAGATATTTACCGCGCTGTTTGAGCTTGAACTCTCGGGTAAGGTGAAGGCGCTGCCGGGCAAGAACTATGTTCGCTGCTTCTGACGCGCGAGTTACCGCTGTTCGCGGCACTCTCCCACATTGGAATCGGCGCGGCGTAAACGGTTTGAGCGGTGCCGCGTCCACCTGCTAGTGTGCGTTACTGAGATGGGCAGGATGCGCGACCCTGGCGGGAATCAGGGTTGGCGCGAGTTTGCCAACTCGTGTTAGGTTCGCAGTGAATCAGGTTCGCGTTGAAACAAAGAGAATCGCAACTGGCCGCGGCCGGCGATTCGGTGGGCTGGATGAGATTGAAATGAAGGGAATCATGAGCAAATCATTAGTGATCGTCGAATCGCCGGCGAAGGCCAAGACGATTAACAAGTATCTCGGATCGGATTACACGGTGGAGGCCTCGATCGGCCACATCATGGATCTGCCGAAGAACGACATTGGCGTGGAGCTGAAGCGGCGGACGTTTGAGCCGACGCTGATCGTGTCGCCGGGCAAGGAAAAAATCGTGGAGCGGCTGCAAAAGCTCGCGGCGAAGGCGGACGCGGTATACCTGGCGCCGGACCCGGATCGCGAGGGCGAGGCGATTGCCGCGCATCTTTCGTTGCAGCTGAAGCCCATGTTGAAGAAGGGTGCGACCATTCAACGGGTGACGTTCAACGAGATTACGCAGAAGGCGGTGAAGGAGGCGTTTGCGCACGCGCGGGATGTGAATGAGAATCTTGTCGACGCACAGCAAACGAGGCGTGTGCTGGACCGGCTGGTGGGGTACCAGATTTCTCCGCTGCTGTGGGATAAGGTGCGGCGCGGGCTGAGCGCGGGGAGGGTGCAGACGGTGGCGCTGCGGCTGATCGTCGAGCGGGAGCGGGAGATCAATGCGTTTGTGCCCGTCGAGTACTGGAACATTGGCGCGAAGCTGAAGCCAACGACGGGCACGGAGTTCACAGCGAAGTTTACGGGTGTGGATGGGGTGGCAGCACGAGTATCGAACGGGGTGGATGCGGAGGGCAAGGAGCAGTTTCTTTCGGGCGCCTTGCCGGATGGGGAAGCTACCGATGAGGTGATGGAGCAGTTGCGGCAAGCTGCGTGGTCCGTGGTGAGCGTGGATCGCAAGGAGCGCAAGCGCAATGCGACGGCACCGTATATTACGAGCAAGCTGCAGCAGGATGCGTCGAACCGGCTGGGATTCAACGTGCGCCGGACGATGGGGGTAGCGCAGCGATTGTACGAGGGCGTGGAGATCGGATCGCAGGGTACGGTGGGGCTCATTACCTATATGCGTACGGATTCGACGCGGGCTTCGGACGACTCAATCAAGGCGGCGCGAGAGTATGTGCAGGGGTCGCTGGGGGCGGCCTATCTGACGAAAGAAGCGATCGATTACAAGGGCAAGAAAGACGCGCAGGATGCGCACGAGGCGATCCGGCCGACGAATGTGGAGTTTACGCCGGACTCGATCCGGCAGTACCTGAGCGAGGAGCAGTACAAGCTGTACAAGCTGATCTGGCAGAAATTTGTTTCGTCGCAGATGTCCGCAGCGGTGTTCGACCAGACGACGATCGAGGTCGCGGCGAAGGCTGACCGGACGTATGACTTTCGCATCAGCGGGTCGATCCTGAAGTTCAAGGGGTTCCTGGCCGTGTGGGAGGCGGCTTCAGAGGATGCGATTCTGCCGGACGTAAAGGCGGGGGACACGTTGACAGCGCTGGCGATCGATCCGGAGCAGAGGTTTACGGAGCCGCCGCCGCGATACAACGAGGCTTCGCTGGTAAAGACGCTGGAGGAGAAGGGCATTGGGCGGCCTTCGACATATGCGTCGATCATCAACACAATTCAGGATCGCGACTATGTGAAGAAGATTGGGGCGAAGTTCGTGCCGACCGAGATCGGGATGGTGGTGACGGAGCTGCTGGTGAAGAACTTTCCGTACATCTTCGAGACGGGGTACACGGCCACGTTGGAAGGCGAGCTGGATGCGGTGGAGGCGGGGGAGGAGCGCTGGACGGATCTGCTGGATGGATTTTATACGCATCTGGAGCAGGAGCTTGTGGTGGCCGGGCGCGAGATGGAGGACATCAAGCGGCGCGAGGATGTAACGACCGAGACCTGCGATAAGTGTGGGTCGCCGCTGATTCTGAAGTGGGGCAAGTTCGGGAGCTTTTATTCGTGCAGCGCGTTCACGAAGACCAAGCCGGTGACGATTGCGGCGGGGCCTTGGAAGAAGGACTCGAAGGCGGTGCTGAAGAAGGTGCTAAAGAGCTTTCATTTTCCCATGATCGTGAAGGCGATGGACGGGGAGATGACGACGTATCAGCGGGAGGTGGCGGACGCGAAGGCGTTTGCGGCGGCGGTGGCCGAGGCACAGGAGGCCGAGGGCAAGAAGGTGACGGCGGAGGCGGTCAGTTGCGATTTTACGAAAGAGAACTTCGCGGCCAAGCCGGACCTGAGCGCGCCCGGCGCGGATGAGGCTCCGGAGGAGGAGTTCTGCGACAACTGCGGGCGGCAGATGGTGCTGAAGAATGGGCCGTGGGGGCCGTTTATGTCGTGCCCGGGGTATAGCGACGATCCGCCGTGCAAGACGATTCGAAAGCTGACGCAGAAGGTTCAGTCGAAGCCTCCGGTGGTGCTGGAGGAGGCTTGCCCGCGATGCGGCAAGCCATTGCTGCGGCGGGATGGGTCGTATGGGGAGTTTGTGGCTTGCTCAGGGTATCCGAAGTGCAAGTATGTCCAGCAGGAGTTGCTGGAGGTGAAGTGCCCGAAGGATGGAGGGGATATTGCGGTCAGGAAGACGAAGCGTGGGGATACTTTCTATGGCTGCGTGAACTATCCTAAGTGCGATTTTTCTTCGAATTTGAAGTTAGTAGATGAGACTTGTCCGTTGGATCATGCGGCTTATCTGGTGGAATATTCAAACAAAGAAGGGACTTATCTGGTTTGTCCAAATAATCGGGAGTTTTTACCGAAGCGCCGGCCTAAGAAGGGGTCTCCGGCGGAAGTAGCTACGGCTCCGGAGTGCACCTACAAAGAGAGAGTTGGACCGCCTAAGATGGACGAGGCGGTAGAGGTCGGAGCGGCTGCATAGGATTCTCAGACACAAGAGTTGGAGGTAGTTCCCATGGCGACTGCGGCGCAGATCGATCCGGCAACGATGACGCTTGAAGAGTACCTGCGCACTTCCTTTCGTCCGGACTGTGACTTTGTGGATGGGCGGCTAGAGGAGCGGACCTTGGGTGAGACGAAGCATGGCTTGCTGCAAATGGAATTGGGATTCTGGTTTCGATCCCGGCGAGGGGAGTGGAAGATCCGTGTCATCTCCGAACTTCGGACGCGGGTGAGCAAGACGCGGGTACGTATTCCGGATATTACGGTCGCTTACGACGATTCGGCGATTGCGGAGCGGGTGCGAACGACGGCACCCTTGATTGCGATCGAGGTGCTCTCGCCGGAAGACCGCATCCCTCGCGTGGTCACCCGGCTTGCAGACTTTTGGGGGATGGGGATCAGGAACATCTGGCTGCTCGACCCGGAGGAGCGGGTTGCGTTCACATATACGGATGCCGGATTGAGACCGGTGAGCGAGACGCGGTTGGAGGTTCCAGGGACACCGATTTACCTGGATTTACCTGAGCTGTTTGGTGGGTTGGAATAAGCTCCTATGGCAGCGCTATCAAGACGTCTCAATCATGGTAAGCGTTCGACCGGTGGCGGACCTAACTTTGTCCTGCAACTCACGCTTTAGTCGGTAGTTCCATAAGGCACCTCGTTGAGATAAGCAATCCATTCGCATTTTCCTTCGTAGTCCTCAGCGGGCATAGTAGCCCAGACGAAAAAGCGCGCCACATCTTCGATCGTGTCGTTCGTGTGCCAGGTCGTCATAATTACATTTGCGTTGGTTTCAGGCTCGAGTCGCTGAGAATCGAAGCAGTCATGCATACGTTCACAATCCGAACCCCACGCACAGAAATAGACAACTCCATGCTGAAGCAGCAGTGCCGACAGATGCTCTAGGGCGTCGTCCTTTATTGTTCGCGCGTCCATTGCAAGCAGAACGCAGAGATACTGGGAAGTTTTCCCGAGTGAATCGGGAATGGATATGTAATCGTCAAAGAGCGCGTGGGTGAAGCGACGCCCTTGCAGCGGCGGCCAGCGTTGTCCACGAGGCGCGATGTTTGGCTTCGCGTCAATCTTCATTATTCTTCGTTCTCGCGTAGTTTGGCGATGACGGCGAAGTCTTCGAGGGTGGTGGTGTCTCCGGTGACGGTGCCGGTGGTGGCGAGTTCGCGCAGGAGGCGGCGCATGATTTTTCCGGAGCGCGTCTTGGGGAGCATCTGGGTGAAGCGGAGATCGTCAGGGCGAGCAAGCGCGCCGATCTCTTTTGCGACCCACTGGCGGAGCTCCTGCTTGAGTTGGTCGGAGGGTTCGTGGCCCTCTTCCAGTGTGACGAAGGCGGCTATGGCCTGGCCTTTGAGGTCGTCGGGGCGGCCTACGACAGCTGCTTCGGCAACTTTGGCGTGGGCGACGAGGGCGGACTCTATCTCCATGGTGCCGAGCCGGTGGCCGGAGACGTTGATGACATCGTCAACGCGGCCCATGAGCCAGAAGTAGCCGTCGGGGTCCATGCGCGCGCCGTCACCGGTAAAGTAGGAACCAGAAATTTCGGAGAAGTAGGCTTCCTGATAGCGTGCAGGATCTCCATAGATGGTGCGTGCCATGGAGGGCCAGGGCTTGCGGATGACGAGCAGGCCGCCCTGGCCGGGGGGGACGGGTTCGCCTTGTTTGGTGACGACTTCGGGGAGGATGCCGAAGAACGGCCGGGTGGCCGAGCCGGGTTTGGTGGGGATGGCGCCGGGGACGGGAGCGATCATGATGGCGCCGGTTTCGGTCTGCCACCAGGTGTCGACGATGGGGCAGCGCTCGTGGCCGATCTCGCGGTGATACCACATCCAGGCTTCGGGGTTGATGGGTTCGCCGACGGTGCCGAGCAGGCGCAGGGAGGCGAGGGAGTGCTTGCGGACGTAGGCATCGCCCCACTTGATGAAGGCGCGGATGGCGGTGGGGGCGGTGTAGAAGACGGTGACTTTGTGGTCGTCGATGAGCTTCCAGAAGCGATCGTTTTCGGGAAAGCTGGGCGCGCCCTCATACATGAGGACGGTGGCGCCATTTTGCAGCGGGCCGTAGACGACGTAGGAGTGGCCGGTGACCCAACCGATGTCGGCGGTGCAGAAGTAGACATCGTCCTCGTGGAGGTCGAAGACGTACTTGGTGGTGAGATAGGTGCCGACGGAGTAGCCGCCGGTGGTGTGGACGAGGCCCTTCGGCTTGCCGGTGGTGCCTGAGGTGTAGAGGATGTAGAGGGGGTCTTCGGAGTCCATGGGCTCGGCGGGGCAGGTGGGCGCGGCGGCGGCGAGGAGGTCATGCCACCAATGGTCGCGGCCTTCGAGCATGATGGTGGGAGTTTGCGTTGCGGGTGCGCCTCGCACAGTGGCGCGTTGATAGACGACTACGGATTTGACGGAGCGGCATTTAGCAAGCGCCTCGTCGACGATGCTCTTGAGCTTGACCTCGGCACCGCGGCGATAGCTTACGTCTTGGGTGAGGATGGCGACGCACTGGGAGTCGTTGACGCGGTCGACGATGGCTTGTGGGGCGAATCCGCCGAAGATAACGGAGTGGACGGCCCCGATGCGGGCGCAGGCGAGCAGCGCGATGGCGAGCTCTGGGCACATGCCCATGTAGATGGCGACGCGGTCGCCTTTGCGGATGCCGAGTTGCTTGAGGGCGGAAGCGAAGCGCTGGACTCGATCGAGGAGCTCGGAGTAGGTGATGCGGCTGACTTCTCCAGGTTCGCCCTCCCAGAGGATGGCGAGCTTGTCGCGGCGGGCGCCGGCGGCGTGGCGGTCGACGCAGTTGTGGCAGAGGTTGAGTCGGCCACCGGTGAACCATTGTGCGGAACCCATGCCGCCTTCGAGGACCTTGTCCCAAGGCTTGAACCAGTCGAGTTCGGCGGCCGCTTCGGCCCAGAAAGCCTCGGGGTCGTCGATGCTTCGCTTGTACATAACATCGTATTCTTCGGCGGAGCCAACCAGAGCCTGCTGTGCAAACTTGGGCGATGGGGGGAAGACGCGGTTTTCGCGCAGCAGCGAGTCCATGTTTTCGTGCAAGGGCGCGGCGGGGATGCTGGGTTCGGACAAGCGGGTGGTCTCCCGTGGGTAGAGGCGTCGGTGGTAGCTCAGGAAAAAGGTACGCTATGGGGGATTGAAGGGCAAACCGCCTTCGGTTGACGGTTTGGTCGACGGCGGGCGGAGCGGCTGTTCAAAGCTGGTCGGTTTAGCGTACAAATGCTGGACTGTTCGACTGGCGCTTTTGCTTTGCCGAGGGAGTACGCATGCTTTCGTTTTTGGACCGCGATCGCTCGATCGCACCGGAGGGTTACAGCCGCTGGCTGGCACCGCCCGCTGCGCTGGCGATTCATCTTGCCATTGGGCAGGTTTATGCGTTTTCGGTGTTCAAGACGCCGCTGACGGCTTACTTCAAGGCTTACGTCGATCCGAACAATGTCAACAAGGATATCGGCTACATCTTCTCGGTGGCCATCGCGTTTCTGGGCATCTCGGCCGCGCTGTTCGGCGCGTGGCTGGAGCGAGCCGGCCCGCGGCGGGCGATGTTCTACGCGGCGTGCTGCTTTGGAGCGGGTTTCATGATTGCGGCGGGCGGCGTGGCGAGCCATCAGCTGCTGCTGGTCTACCTGGGCTATGGGGTGGTGGGCGGCATGGGCCTAGGGCTCGGCTATATCTCGCCGGTGTCGACGCTGATCAAGTGGTTTCCGGATCGGCCGGGCCTGGCGACGGGTCTGGCGATCATGGGTTTCGGGGGCGGCGCCATGATCGGCAGCCCGCTGGGCAATCAGTTGATGGCGCACTTCGCGGCGAATGGGAAGCCGCCGATCGCCTCGACGTTCATCACGATGGGAATGCTCTACTTCGTCTTCATGATGTTCGGCGTGTTCACGATTCGAGTGCCGCGGGAGGGCTGGAAGCCTGAGGGCTGGTCGGGCACCAACAAGGCCTCGGCGCTCATCTCGACGAACAATGTCGCGGTGGGCGAGGCCTGGAAGACGCCGCAGTTCGTGTTGCTGTGGATCATCTTGTTCTGCAATGTGACGGCGGGCATCGGCATTCTCGAAGACGCGAGCCCGATGATCCAGGACTTCTTCAGAGGCCATATCCTTGCGGTGGCCGCGGGCGGATTCGTAGGCTTGTTGAGTATCTTCAATATGGCCGGCCGGTTCTTCTGGGCGAGCATGTCGGACTTCCTGGGGCGTAAAGTTACTTACTTCGTGTTCTTTACGCTGGGATCGATCCTGTTTTTCACCCTGCCGCTAACCCGGGGCGATCATCTCAACTCCGTGCCGCTGTTTGTGATTCTGGCTCTGATCATCATCTCGATGTATGGCGGCGGCTTCGCGACCATTCCGGCGTACCTGAAGGATCTGTTCGGTGGCTATAACGTCTCGGCGATCCACGGGCGGCTGCTGACGGCGTGGTCGACCGCGGGCATTGTCGGACCGCTGATCGTCAACGGCATTCTCGATCATTATGTAAAGAACAAGCTGAACAAGCAGGACGCATACCCGTTGATTTTGCACATTATGTGCGGGCTGATGGTCGTTGGCTTCCTGGCGAATCTGATGGTGCGGCCGGTGGCTGAAAGATACTGGATGAAAGACCAGAGTCTTGCACCGGTGGGCCCGGCACACTAGACGTTTGGATTTGGGAGAAGACGGATGGAGCAACAGAGCGTACGCAAATCGTCACCCTTGTCCATCGCGCTGGCGTGGCTGATCGTGATCGCGCCGACTGCCTGGGGTTTGACTTACACGGTGCAGAACGCGCTGAAGATCTTCACCAAGGCAAGTTCCTCGGTATCCGCTCCCGCTTCGCCGGGCGGATCGCAACGTTAGACGCGGGTCTGCGTCAGGCCTGGGCCGCGTCGAGTTGCCGGTCACGCTTCTCCAACTCCTGGCGGAGCGAGTGGACATCGTCGGCTAGCCTGCGCGTCGAGGCGAGGAGTTCGGCGATCTGCTGGGCGCTGACGGCGGCGGCCTTCGCCTCGATGTAGAAGGTGCCGTTGGGTTCGAGCACGCACCTGCGAACCTCCTCGAAGGTGTTGAAGCTTTGCTTGTGCAGGACGGAGAGCAGCTCCTCGCGGGTGAGCGCTTCGCTTTTGAGAGCCGAGTCGTCGACCTTTCCCTCAAGAATCAGGGTCGTGGAGCTCCCCTGCAGAGCCTGGTTCAGCCGCGGTATCTTGTAAAGCGTGCGGCTTAGCATCCAGTTGATCGTCAGAAGAGAGAGCGCGCCGATGACACCGCCCGAGACTGAGTTATCGTCGCCGATCATGGCGTTCTGCACGGTATTCGAGAGACTCAGGAGTACGACGAGGTCGAACGGGTTCAGCTGGGCCAGCTCGCGTTTGCCGAAGACACGCAGGAAGCCTATCAAGGCGAGGTAGACGAGCATCGGGCGCAGAATTTTTTCAAGGATGGGCAGCGGCAGATGGAACATGCTTTGAAG
>CAXTPN010000085.1:0-9828 GCA_964246125.1 uncultured Acidobacteriaceae bacterium | reverse complement strand
GCTCGCGATAGGCCGTTCTCGGCCGGCAGCGCGGATGCTGAGAGCGGGACCACAAGAGATTGTATGGCGAGCAGAGCAGACGCGAGCAGGGCCGGCGTGAGCGAAATCCAGGTGCGGCGATGCAAGGCCATCGATCTCCTCGGGCACATCTCGGGGACTCTGAAACTACAAAGGGGCTTGTGGGCGGACCGGACTTTATCCTACTCGATTGCGCCGAGATGATTGATCCTCTGCTCTTTGCGGCGGAGGTATAAAATCGAAGCCATGTCGCGAGGCTGGGAGAGCAAGTCCGTCGAATCGCAGCAGGCCGATCAGCCTGACGCACCGCTGACCGCCGCCGAGAAGAATGCGAAGGTGGTCGAAACGCGGGGCAACATGGCCCTGGACGCCGAACGCAAACGGCAGCGGCAGACCCTCGAACTGCAACGCGAGCGGGTGCTATCGGAGCGCACCTCCAACCCGCACCGGCGCACCGCGTTGACCAATGCGCTGGCCGATATCGAAGAAAGGCTGGCCGAACTGGGCTGGACGATCCATCTCTGACGCCGGGCGAGCCAGTCGTTTTACTTGATCTTGCCGAACCTGTAGACCACGCCCATGTTCACGCCTTTGCTGTGCTCGAACGTGCCGCCGTAGGTTGTGCCCAGGTACGAGGGCGAGACCCTCAGCGAGAGGTTGGGATAAAGGTTGTAGTCCAGGTTCGCGCCTACCGTGAAGGCCGCCGCGTAGTCTCCGGTCCAGACCCCGATGTCGGCCGCGGTGAGGCCCTTGGAGTCGCCCGCGAACTTGCCTAGTCCCGCGCCACCCTCGGCAAAGCCGCTGACCGAGTACTTCTCGCGCATGCGAAAGCGATAGCTGGGCCCGGCCATGAAGCTGTACTCGGATATCTTCGGGTTGTACGGCAAGGTGTTGCCGCTCGGCAGAATGTTGCCGATCTTGGCGTTGCCGTATGCGCCCCGCACCTCGCCCACCACGCCGAGCTTGGGGTTCAGCGAGTACATGGTCGAAGCCCAGAAGGTCACCTCGTTGTTCTGCTGGAGGTATCGCCCGCTGCGAAAGCGCATGTAGCCGCCGCCGCCGGCAGTCTCCCAGCGATGCCCGTAAGTCTCCGCGATGGTGCGGGCGATACGCGCCTTGCGGTTGGCGCTCGATTCGCGCCGCGTGCGATGCACGCTCTGCGCCATGGCGGGCGCGAAAGAACCTGCAATCATAATCAGGATCGCAACCGCGCCGATCCTGCCTCTCATCTTCTTCAACGAACCAAGAATCAACGTGTTCACTCCTGCCCGGTTTTCTGCTTCAGGCATCTGACGGTTGTCTGCTACGGTTGGTGCGGGTCGTGCGATCGTTGAGCGCTCACGTCCCGCCCATCGTCTATTAGAACATCCATCGCCCGGCAAAAGCGTGCGGGCCCCGAGGCATCCGAAATCATGGCCACACGAACCAGTCAGCGCTATTCCCCCAAGGGACGCTCCAGCGGCCGCTTTGTACCCTTCCTGCTGGGAGCTCTTTCCGCGCTGGCCGCCTTGTTCGTCGGCGGATGGCTGTATCTCCACTACGGTCATCCGCCCGTCGCCGCAGCCGATCCCGCGTTCCCGGCGGAGGCGCAGATCGTGCATGTGCCGCTCGGCGCGCGCATCGCACGCGAGATCGAGCAGCCGCCCTTCGGCACCAGCGAGGACGCCTTCGAGTCAGGCGCGAAGATTTACACGACCAGCTGCGCCGGCTGCCACGGCACGCCCGGTCACGACAGCCCCTTCGGCAAGTGGATGTACCCCAGCGCGCCGCAGCTCTGGAAGAAGCACGCCAGGAGCGCGGTCGTGGGCGTATCCGATGATGAACCCGGCGAGACCTACTGGAAGGTGAAAAACGGAATCCGACTCACGGGCATGCCGGCGTACAGCCATCTCTACTCCCCGGCGCAGATGTGGCAGGTAACGCTGCTGCTGAAGAACGCCGATCAGCCTCTGCCGGACCCGGTGACCAGGCTGCTCACAAGCGAGCCTCCCGCCCGCCGGTAGCCGCCACGTTACCGATCCGTAACCAGGGCTTCCGCGGGTGATTAAAGAAGTGTTGCCAATTGTCTTTCAATAGGCTTACTATCCGTCTCGCACTCGGTACAGTTTGTCTTTCAGGCAAGCGCGCCAGAGGGAAAAGACGAACAGGCCACATTTTCTCTAGGCTATGTAACCCGCAAGGAAAATCTCGAAAATTACCAACGCATGACGGGGCGAGTAAGACCCATCAGCGTGCATTGGAGCGTAAGAACATGGCATGGTATGCCTACTGCATCGCAGAACGTCAGTCATTTCCTGAACTAGCCCGCCACCGTCGACCGATGCCCCTGACCGGAGTCACCGGACTCTTCGGAAATCAAACCTTCCTCTTTCCCGCCGGCGATCTCGCCGTCATCGTATCCGAACATCTCCCCGACGACAGCACCCGGTTTGACCAGCAGGCATCGAAAGACCATGCCCGGGTCATTGCGGAATGCTTTAGACTTTCCACCGTACTTCCCTTCCGCTTTGCCACCACATTTACCGATGACGACGGTCTCCGCCGTTCGGTGCGCTCGAACCAGAGGCACTTTCTCGCTAACGTAGAGCGTCTGCGCGGTAAGGCGGAGATGCACCTGAAGGTTCTCGTGGACGACACCAGCACGGGTACCTCCGCGCGCGACATGACTGTAGGCCAGCAGTACCTGACCAGCCTGCGCGAGAGCGCCGGGAGGCAGCGGGAGCGCCAATCCAAGGCACGCGCCTTGTCCGTCCAGATGCATCGCATGTTCCTTCCTATCGCCGAGGAGATTACCTGCAAGCGAATGGATTCAGGCAAGCTGCTGCTGGATATCGCTCACCTGATCGACAACAAGACGGTTGAGCGCTACCAGAACAAGTACTCCTCGGCCACGCAAGAGCTGAAGGAGTGCAGAATGCAGCTTTCCGGGCCCTGGCCGCCGTATCATTTTGTGCAGCGGCACTCGCCCGCTCACGCAGGCCACGCTTAACGCATAACGGCTTTCACCGCAAAGACCTCGCCTGGGCGGGGTCTTTGCGCATCTGGACTGACGAGGCTTCCGCCGTCACATTCGAAACGAGTTGAAAGAAAGCTGCTATTTGAGGTAGACGCGCGTCGAAATTCGTGTTTTCATGGAGTTGTTGTCCCATTGACGTTATCCCACGAATAGTCATCCGTGACTACAACTTCGGTCCCTAAGAGGCTACCCGCTATGCGCTCGATCATCTCGTCACTCACTCTCCTCGCCGCCGCATTCGTAGCGCCTTCTCTCGCTCACGCTACGTCCTATGACACGTTCGTCTTCGTGTCCAACGGCAAGACGGTTACAACCACGCTTCCTACAGGCGTTGTGGTTACCCCGAACAATCTGCCCGCCGATCAGCCCGGCTTTGAGATCGACTTTACCGCGCCCGCGACTGTCGTTGCCGGAGCCGGCACGGAGACGGACCCCAACGACTACATCCAGTTTTACAGCACCGGAGCAGCAGGCGGCTTCTCGACAGGCAATCTCGTGGGATTCCCTGCCAGTGGACTGCCTTTCGATGATGCTCAAATCGGCCCGACCGGAATGCAGCTCTTCACGCTCGGTGCCGGCAACGTAATCTCGTTCACCACGGGAACGACGGTCTTCGCCAACGGAGCCACTGCAACCATTACGCCTGCCGCGGTCGCGGTCAGCCCGGAGCCTTCCTCTTTGGTGCTGCTTGGCACAGGCGCGCTTGGCCTGCTCGGCGCGGCACGTCGCCGCTTCGCCGCGAAGTAATCACCGAACCATTCTTCTCTGTATCAGCAAGCCCTCATCGCCTAACATCGATGAGGGCTTTCGTGTTATATATAAGCCCCATATCTGCAATCTATGTCTCATTTTGAGACCGCTTTCTCGATAAGGGCCTTGACGGTACAGCTTACGATCGCAGTGCCCGAGCAATGGACTACCTTTCCGGCAAACCGGGCATCCCTTGGTATGGGGCGAGTTGCGTGCAAGCGATAGACGCTGACGGAGCCTCGCCTTTTCAAGGAGATCGCATGAATTGCAGCAGATCGTTTCGTTCGCTTGCCGGCATCATGACCGCGAGCGCATTCTTTTCCGGCATTGCTGTTTCCAGCTTTGGAGCCGTAGCCCAGGAGCCCAATCCTACCAGCGTTGCCGCGCCCACCGGCGCAGCGATCACCCAGGATGGGAACGTGTTTTTCTACAAGGTAAAGGTGGTGCAGCGCGATATCGACGCCGTCAACTACCTGCATCGCAGCGGCTCGACCAAGCTGGCCTTCGAGGGCACCAGCGCGCTACCGAACGCGCGCGGTGAAGCCGTCGTGAAGAGCGAGCGCGGCAAGATCACGGTTGACGCCGAGTTCAAGGGCCTGACCCCGGCCAACGGCTTCGGCCCAGAATACCTGACCTATGTGCTGTGGGCGATC
Source organism: uncultured Acidobacteriaceae bacterium (assembly GCA_964246125.1). GTDB lineage: Bacteria > Acidobacteriota > Terriglobia > Terriglobales > Acidobacteriaceae > Edaphobacter. The sequence continues at coordinate 5,391 of CAXTPN010000085.1, read as the reverse complement.
AGCCCCGACGGGCGCCCCGCAAACCTGGGCGAGGTGCTGCCGGCGGGCACCAAGAACAATCTTTCCGTCAGCGTGCCGCTGCAGTCGTTCGGCTTGATTCTTACCGCCGAGCCGTACTATGCGGTGTCCACTCCCTCCGACGTGATCGTGCTCAAGAACGTCTTCACCGACCAGACCAACGGCGTGCTGGAGAAGGTCGTCGCTCACACCACGCTCTACCCGCGCGGCCTCTACTCGGCGGAAACCGATGGCGCTCACACCGTCACGAACCCGATCACCCGCAACGAAAAGTCGCCGCTGGAGCTTTACGAGGCTTATAACGCGGTGCGCATCGCCCAGGCGACGGGTGCCGACAAGTACTCGCCCGACACCTTTTCCAAAGCTAATGTAGATCTGAAGAACGCCGCGGACATGGACTCCAATAAGCATCGCGACGAGAAAATGGAGATCACCTTCGCGCGCCAGGCGGTGGAGCGCGCCGAAGACGCCCGCGTCGACACCCTGCGCAAAAAGGCCGCCGAGCGCCAGCGCAACGCCGAGGAAGCCCGCTTGCAGGCGCAGCAGCAGGCAGCCTCGTCGCAGGCCGAGGCCCAGCAGGCCGAGTTGCAGTCGGAGCGTGACCGGCTTGCGGCCGAGAATGCGCGGCTCCAGGCGCAGCAGGCGCAAGCAGCCAAAGCCGCCGCCGATGCGGCCGCTGCCCAGGCCCGCGCAAGCGAGTCGGAAGCAAACCAGCGCGCCGCTGCCGCAAATGCCCGCGCCCAGAGCGCCGAGGCCATTCGTGAGAGGCTGCGCGCTCAGTTGAACGAGGTGCTGCAGACCACGGAGACTCCCCGCGGGCTCGTCGTCAACCTCTCGGATGTTCTCTTCGACAGCGGCAAGTACACGCTGAAGCCGGGGACGCAGGTCTCGCTCGCTCGCATCGCAGGCATCATCCAGTCGTACCCGGGGCTAAAGGTACAGGTGGAGGGCTACACGGACTCGGTCGGCTCCGACGAGTTGAATCAGAGGCTCTCCGAAAATCGCGCGGGCACAACCAAGGATTTCCTGGTCAAGCAAGGAGTCTCCCTGGACAACATCAGCGCCGCCGGCTACGGCAAATCAGACCCCGTAGCCGACAACGGCACCGCCGCGGGACGCGCGTTGAATCGTCGCGTGAACCTGGTGGTCTCGGGCGATGCCATCGGCGTCACCCAGAGCGCGCCCTCCGGCAACTAACGCGTAGCTCCACCGCGGCGGCAAACCCCATGCCGGTTTGCCGCCGCTTACTTTTAACCACGCGCGAAAGCTGATAAAACAGAGCCTATGGAATCTCTTCGCGGCAAGATCGTCTTCATTACGGGCGCAAGCTCCGGCATCGGTCGCGCCGCGGCCCGGGCGTTCGCCCACGAGGGCGCGAAACTGCTGCTCTGCGCGCGCCGCATGGAGCGCCTCAGCGAGTTAGCACAAGAACTCGCCGGCATCAGCGCCGACTCGGACGTCTTCAGCTTTCGCCTCGACGTTCGCGATCGCGCCGCCGTAGAAGCCACCCTCGCCGCCCTGCCCGAGGAGTGGCGCGCGATCGACATCCTGGTCAACAACGCGGGCCTCAGCCGCGGTCTCACCCCCTTGTACGAGAACGATCCGCAAGACTGGGAGGAGATGATCGACACGAACATCAAGGGCTTGCTCTACGTTACCCGCGCCGTAGTCCCCGGCATGATCGAGCGCGGCCAAGGCCATGTCATCAGCATGGGCTCAACCGCCGGCCACCAGACCTACGCGGGCGGAGCCGTATACTGCGCGTCGAAGGCAGCCGAGAAAGCCATCATGGAAGGCCTCCGCATCGACCTCATCGGCAAGCCCGTCCGCGCCACCTCCATCGATCCCGGCATGGTCGAAACCGAGTTCGCCGAGGTCCGCTTCCGCGACAAGGAGAAAGGCGAAAAAATCTACCGGAACATCACGCCCCTGCAACCGGAGGATATCGCCGAAACCATCGTATGGGCAGCCACCCGCCCTGCCCACGTCAACATCCATTCCGTCTTGATGACCACCATCGACCAGGCAAACTCCACCGTCTTTAACCGCCGCGGCTAGGCAGTGCCTGTCATCTGAACCGCCGCATTCGCCAGCGCGCCCGTAAGCGGCAGCCACAGTGCAAACACCGTGCCATGCCCGGCATGCACCTCCTGCATGCGGCTGCGCATCTGCATCCGTCCGCGATGTTTGTCGACGATTCCCTTCGAGATCCAAAGCCCCAGCCCGGTCCCAATGACATCCTTGCTGGTGTGAAACGGCTCGTAGAGGTGCTCGCGCATCTTCGGCAGAAACCCCGTGCCGGTGTCCGCAATCGTAATGCGCACGCCCTGTTCGCCTTTCAGCGCACACGTCGCCTCGCGCAGCCGCACATGCAGGTGGCCCCCCTTCGGCATGGCGTCATAAGCGTTGCGGATCAGGTTATTCAGCACCTGCCGCACGTCGCCTTCAAGCAGCATGGGGCTTGCAGTCGGTCTCATGCGCAGCTTCAGCATCACCTTGCGCGAGGCGAACCGCGCCGCGTACAACCGCAGCACCGCGGAGATGGTTTCGTTCAGGTCCACCGGTGCCGCAGCCGTCTGCTGGCGATGAAACCGCAGCGTCTGCGTCGTAATATCCGCAACCCGCGCCAGCTCGCTTTCGGCCAGCAGCGCGTAGCCTTTCACATCTTCAAGTGTCTCCGCCGTGCGCAGCAGGTACAGCAGGTTGATGACGGCCTCCAGCGGATTGTTGATCTCATGCGCGATCGAACTCGCAAGCTGTCCTACGGCCGCCAGCTTCTCGCTCCGGCGCAAAGCCTCCTCTGCCTGGCGCGCCTGGGTGATGTCGCGGAACGTCACCACCGCTCCCCGTATCTCGCCGCCCACCACAATCGGTTGCGCCGACATGTCCGCCCAGAACATGCTCCCGTCCTTGCGAAACACGTGGTCCGTATGATTCGCAAACGGCTGATTGTGCAGGAAAACCTTATAGATGATGCACTCCTCCCTCGGATAAGGGCTGCCGTCGGGATAATGATGATGCACCTTCTCGTGCATCACTGCGCCGACCAGCTCTTCAGAGGTGAAGCCAAGCATCTTCAGCGCGGCCCGATTCACGAACGTGCATCGCCCGTCTAAATCCAGCCCCCAAACACCCTCGCCGGCGGAGTCCAGCAGCGCCTGCCAGGGAAGCTCCTGTGCAGTATTCTCTGGTTCCATTCGACGCCCGTACGTACTTCGATTCTCCATTGGCCCTTTTCGTGCGTCGCAGAGGCGACTAAGGCGATGCCCGGCATGGCGCAACCCATGTCACTCTTCCTATAGATGCCACCCATCTGCTTGGCGTCTACTGGCTCTGCGAATGAGCGTGCGCACAGTGCGGCGGACGGGTTTAAGATAAAGACCGCGAAGGAAACACTCATGACTCTCATCCCGCAATCGGACCTGATCGAAACCATCGCCGGCATGCTGCAGTACATCAGCTACTACCACCCGGTGGACTACATCACAAACCTGGCCCGCGCCTACGAGCTGGAGCAATCGCACGCCGCCAAAGACGCCATGGCGCAGATCCTTATCAACTCGCGCATGTGCGCCGAGGGTCATCGCCCCATCTGCCAGGACACCGGCATCGTCACCGTCTTCCTCAAGGTCGGGCTTGAGGTCCGGTTTACCGCGACCGACGGCGGCGCTCCCACCATGACCCTCCAGGAGATGTGCGATGAAGGCGTGCGCCGCGCCTGGCTCGACCCCGACAACAAACTGCGTGGATCGATCCTGCGCGACCCCGCCTTCAGCCGCAAAAACACGGTCGACAACACGCCTTGCGTCGTCGAAGTCGCGCTGGTCAAAGGCCATCAGATCGACGTCACCGTAGCGGCCAAGGGCGGAGGCTCCGAGGCCAAATCGAAGTTCGTCATGCTCAACCCGTCCGACTCGGTCGTCGATTGGGTCGTCAAGACCGTCCCCAGCATGGGCGCCGGCTGGTGTCCCCCCGGCATGCTCGGCATCGGCATCGGAGGCACAGCCGAAAAAGCCATGCTGCTCGCCAAGCAGTCGCTCATGGAAGACATCGACATGCAGGAGCTCAAAGCGCGCGGGCCTGAAACCAACATCGAGCAGCTGCGAATCGACATCTACGACCAGGTCAACGCGCTCGGCATCGGCGCGCAGGGGCTCGGCGGCCTCACCACCGTGCTCGACGTCAAAATCCTCGACTTCCCTACCCACGCCGCCAACCTGCCCGTCGCCATGATCCCCAACTGTGCCGCCACCCGCCACGCCCACCTCGTCCTCGACGGCCGCGGCCCCGTCTTCCTCGACCCGCCCTCGCTGGAGTCCTGGCCGACCCTCACCTACGACGTCTCCCGCGCGCGCCGCGTCGACCTCGCCACCGTTACCCGCGCCGACGTCCAGACCTGGAAACCCGGCGAGGTCATCCTGCTCTCGGGCAAGCTGCTCACCGGCCGCGACGCCGCCCACAAGCGCATGTCCGACATGCTCAACCGTGGTGAGCAGCTCCCGGTCGACTTCACCAACCGTTTCATCTACTACGTCGGTCCCGTCGACGCGGTCCGCGATGAAGCCGTAGGCCCCGCAGGCCCCACCACCGCCACCCGCATGGACAAGTTCACCCGCCAGATGCTCGAGGCGACAGGCTTGCTTGGAATGGTTGGCAAAGCAGAGCGCGGCGACGCGGCCATTGACGCCATCCGCGACAACCACGCCGTCTACCTCATGGCCGTCGGCGGCGCCGCCTACCTCGTCTCAAAGGCCATCAGGCACTCCCAGGTCCTCGCATTCGAAGATCTCGGCATGGAGGCCATCTACGAGTTCGACGTGGTCGACATGCCCGTCACCGTTGCGGTCGACGCCCTCGGCACCAGCGTCCACAAAACCGGCCCCGCGGAGTGGCAGGCCCGCATCGCCGCATCGCAATCGCTGGGCGGCACACCCATCCTGGGCCAGTAACCCTTGCTTTGTCCTCCCCTGGGGATCTGCGTTGCAGTCGCTTGTCTTGTCAAGCCCCAGAAGCTCGGTTTAAGTCGTAAACCGCTCATTCCATGGCGACTATAGTTCAAATTATGTTGGCGCAATCACCCCCAGCAATCAGCTACAATTAAAACAGTCCAGAAAGCTCCGGTGACACTCGCCGGAGCTTTCTTCTTTGTTCAGGCCAGTGTCCGATATGGAATGCTCACCCAATGGCGGCCCTACGGTTGCGAATCCAGTCCGAAACGGATGAACGCTTGTACGGCCTTTGTGGGGGATAAAACCCACAGTCAGTGCGCCGATGATTCCGATTTGTTTCTCGGTGCGAGTACATTGGGACACTACCGAAGTCCAGACATAAGCTACCTGTTTTGAATACTTTGGATACTTTAGGGGGGAGGGG
>CAXTPN010000084.1:0-10001 GCA_964246125.1 uncultured Acidobacteriaceae bacterium | reverse complement strand
GTCGAAGAGGAGGGAGTCTGGGAAGACGCCGGTGGCGGCGGCGATGGAGAGGGTTCCGCCAGCGAGCGCGCGGGCATCGAGCTGGAGCGAGAGGAAGCCCCAGGGATTGCCGCCGAGGGATTCGAGGTAGAAGCGGACGGAATCTTCGACGAATCGCTCCTGGGCCTGGAGGTGCTGGGGGGAGAGAAAGGTGCCTTTGGACCAGATGACGGGTTGAAGCTGTCGCATGGCAAGACTCCTGAAAGCAAACGACTAATATTCTCTTGATTTTACTTCCGTGACGGTGTAGGCTTCGCGGGAATCCAGAAGGGCATACGCTCTCTGATTGCTAGAGCCGCCGGGCGTCGCGGCTTGCAGGCAGTGGAAATAGAAGTCGAGATATTTTGAAACGGTTGGCGGCACATTTTCACTTTACAACTGAAGTGGCATGTGCTCTCTTTGGTAACAGGTTTTTCAGGAACACTATCTCACAATCGACGAAGGGGCATCATGGGCAGGGAAAGCACACAGCACAAGCTGGATCGTGTACGGTCGCCGCGCGTCCAGATTACATATGACGTTGAGGTTGGAAACGCGATCGAGCTGAAGGAACTTCCTTTTGTCATGGGCGTTCTCGGCGATCTGACGGGACAACCGGAGAAGCCGCTGGCGGCGCTGAAAGACCGGAAGTTCGTGGAGATCAACCCAGACAACTTCGACCACGTGTTGAAGGGGATGCAGCCGCATCTGGCGTACTCGGTGGACAACAAGTTGAGCGACGATCCGAACGCGGGCCAGGTGAAGGTGAACCTGAACTTCGAGAGCATGGACGATTTTTCGCCCGAGAACGTGGCCAAGCAGGTGAAGCCGCTGAAGGAACTGCTGGATCTGCGGACGCGTCTGAGCGATCTGCGCGGCACGCTGCAAGGGAATGACAAGCTGGACGAGATGCTGTTCGAGGCGGTATCGAGCACGGAAGCGCGCGCCAAGCTGAAGACCGAGTTGGAAAGCACGAAGGAGGATGCCAATGAGTAGCTCAACCAGTCCCCTGGCGACAGCGGGCACTACCGCGGAAGCGGCGCAGGAGACATCGCTCCTCGACCAGATTGTTTCAGCAGGCCGCTTCAGCCGCGACACGGCGAGCATGGAGCGGGGCCGTGACCTGGTGAAGGAGTTCGTCGGCCAGGTTCTTGACGGGCAGATGTCGTTGAGCAAGGACGCAGAGGCTACGATCAGCGCGCGCCTGGCGCAGATCGACCGGCTGATCTCGATCCAGTTGAACGAGGTGCTGCATCATCCGTCGTTCCAGAAGCTGGAGGCGACGTGGCGCGGGATCAAGTACCTGATGGATCAGAGCGAGACGAATGACGGGCTGAAGATCAAGGTGCTGAACGTGTCGAAGAAGGAGCTGCTGCGCGACCTGCAGCGGGCGCCGGAGTTCGACCAGAGCGCGCTGTTCAAGAAGGCGTACGAGGAAGAGTTCGGCGTGTTTGGCGGGGCACCGTTCGCGGCACTGGTGGGCGACTACGAGTTCGGCCGCGGGCCGGAAGACATGGAGCTGCTGGAGAAGGTGAGCCAGGTGGCTTCGGCCGCGCATGCTCCTTTCCTGTCGGCGGCTTCGCCGGAGATCATGAACCTGAGCGACTACACACAGCTGGGCGCGCCTCGGGACATGTCAAAGGTCTTCGACAGCACGGAGTACGCGAAGTGGAAGAGCTTCCGGCAGTCGGAGGATTCGCGCTATGTCGCGCTGACTCTGCCGCACATTCTCATGCGGCAGCCGTATGGCAAGGAGACGAAGGCGGTCGACGCGTTCGACTATGAGGAGGCGGTGGACGGGCGCGACCACTCGAAGTACCTGTGGGGCAACGCGGCGTTCGGCCTGGCGGCGCGGCTCACCAACTCGTATGCAAAGTATGGCTGGTGCGCGGCCATTCGCGGCGTTGAAGGAGGCGGGTTGGTCGAAGGGCTGACGGCGCACAACTTCAAGACGGATGACGGCGATATCGCGTTGAAGTGCCCTACGGAGGTGCAGATCACTGATCGCCGCGAGAAGGAGTTGGCGGATCAGGGGTTTGTTCCCCTGGTTCACTGCAAAGGCACGGATTACGCGGCTTTCTTCAGCGTGCAGACGTGCAACAAACCGAAGACGTACGACCAGGACTCGGCGAATGCGAACGCACGGCTTTCGTCGCAGCTGCCTTACATTCTGGCGATGTCGCGTTTCGCGCATTATTTGAAAGCGATGATGCGGGACAAGCTGGGCAGCGCGATGAGCCGGTCTCAGGCGGAGATGTACCTGAACCAGTGGATCGCGAACTATGTGATCGCCGACGACAACGCATCGCAGGCGGCGAAGTCTGAACGGCCTTTGCGCGAGGCGCGCATCGAGGTGATGGAGATTCCAGGTAAGCCCGGCGCACTGCGCGCGGTGGCGTTCCTGAAGCCGCACTTCCAATTGGACGAGCTGACGGTATCGCTGCGGCTCGTTGCTGACCTTCCACCGCCGGCGAAGTAATCGGCAGGTCGAAATCCACCCACGCGGTTCCGGCCGCACTAACCTGAAGTTCAAACTAAAAGGAGAATTACAATGGCAGTAGATTTTTTTCTGAAACTGAGCAACGACATCAAGGGCGAGTCGGTCGCCACCGGTCATACCGATGACATCGCGATCATGTCCTTCAGCTGGGGCGCGAGCCAGGTGACGACGGTTGCGGGCACGGGCGGCTCGGGCGCGGGCAAGGCGAATCTGGCGGATTTCAGCATTATGAAGAACTACGACAAGGCCAGCGTGCCGCTGTTCAAGGCGCTGCTGAAGGGCACGCACATCGATACGGGCGTGATGACGGCGAGCAAGGCGGGCGGAGACGGCAAGCCGTTTATTCAGCTTTCGTTCGGCGAACTGTTCGTGACCAGCGTGCAGATGAGCGGCTCGTCCGAGATTCCGATGGAGTCGGTTTCGTTCAGCTACAACACGTTGAAGACCGAGTACTTTACGCAGAACGATAAGGGCATCCTGACGGCTGCCGGCGTGGTGAACTACGACCTGAAGAAGAACGCGGTCAGCTAAACTGCGATGACTCCACTGGAGCTGTACAAGGCTGGGGAGTTAGGACAGGCAATCAAGGCGCTTGGCGAAGAGCTGCGGTCGAATCCGCTCGACGCCAAGCGCCGTACTTTCCTGTTCGAATTGTTGTGCTTTGCCGGGGAGTACGGCCGCGCGGAGAAGCAACTGGACGTGCTGGCGGACCAGAATCCGAAGGCCGCGATGGGCGTTCTGATGTACCGCAGCGCGCTGCACGCGGAACGGACGCGGCAGGAGATGTTCCTTAAGGGCGAGTTTCCGGTGAAAGATCCGGACAGCGCCGCGACCGGCGGTGGGACTTTTAACGAAGAGCCGTTTGCTGAACTGGCGGATGCGGATTCGCGCATCGGCGACCATCTGGAGGTTTTTATCGCGGGAGGCTATACCTGGATTCCGACGAAGTATGTCGAGCGTCTGGAGATTGAGGCGCCGGCGACGCTGCGGGATTTGATGTGGGCGCGGGCGCGTATCCAAGCGAGCCCGGCTTTTCGGCTGCAGGACCTGGGCGAGGTGTTGCTTCCGGTGATTTCACCATTGTCTTATCTTTCGAGCGACGACGCGGTGCGTCTGGGGCGGTTGAGCGTGTGGGAGGACCAGGCGGACGGGAGCGAGCGGCTGCTGGGGCAGAAGCTGCTGCTAGTGGACGGAGAAGAGATACCGATTCTGGAGGCTCGCAGCATCGCGTGGACGACGGCGGCACCGGCGGGAGAGAGCGTCGATGCCCATCCGTGAGGACCTGCTGGAGCCGATCGACGGCGACCATCCATCAGGGCCAAATCTTTATTACGACAAACTATTTGAACAGATCAAGGAAGCTCGGATCGAAGAGGACGACACTCTTCCGACGGGCGACTGGGCGCGCGCGCCGAAGAAGGCCGACCGGGTCTTCGTGATCAAGCAGGCCGGCGATATGCTGGCCAAGCGCAGCAAGGATCTGCGGCTGGCCGCGTGGTATCTGGAATCGGTGTTGCGCAAAGAGGGCTTTGGGCAGCTGGTTGCGGGCATTGAGCTGATCTGGAAGCTGCAGGAGAAGTTCTGGGAGACGGTGCATCCGGAGCTGGACGAGGATGGGAACGCCGACATCCGGATCGGCGCGGTGGAATCGGCGAGCGGGCTGATGGCGCTGTCGTTGATGGCGCTGCCTTTGGCGAGGAGCGGCTTCAACCTGGGGCAATACAACGATGCGCGGGCGCTGGGTTTCGACGCGGACGAACGGAGCAGCGAAAAGAAGGCTGCGCGTGAGGATGCGATCTCGCTAGGGCGGGCGACGGCGGACGATCTGCAGAAGGCGCTGAACGCCACGCCGAAGGCTTTTTATGTGGAGCTCGAAGGCACTCTGGTGAAGGGGCTGGAGACGCTGGCAGAACTGGAGGTGTTTCAGGAGGAGAAGTACGGGAGCGACTACCCGAGCATGGGCAAGCTGAAGTCGGCGCTCGAGGACGTGAAGCGGGTGGTGAGCGGAGTGCTGACGGAGAAGCGCAAGACGGAGCCGGACGCGCCGGAGCCGGGCGACGCGCCAGTCGCCGAACCGGAACCGGAGGTCGATCCGTTTGCCCGGTTTGACGCGGCGCCGGAGGTTGCTGTCGAGACTGCGGTGGCTGCGGCTGGGACGACGGCTGCTCCGCGCAAGAAGGTGGCGGCAGGGGTGCCGACGGATGCGGAGAGCGCCTACGGTCAGGTGGGGGTAAGTGCGGAGTTTTTGCGGACGGAGAATGCCGCGTCGGCGGTGCCGTATCTGCTTTGCTCGGCGCTGCGGCTGGGGGAGACGCGCGGGGCGGATTTGAGCGATATGAGTTTTGCGGTGGCTCCGCCGACCGAGACGCGGCAGGCGCTGCGGAAGCTGGCGAATGAGGGAAGCTGGGATGAGTTGATGGGGCTGTGCCTGCGGACGATGGTGGAGCCGTGCGGGCGGGCGTGGCTGGACTTGCAGCGGTATATGTGGCGGGCGGCGTATGCGAACGGCAATACGGTGTTGGCAACGGCGGTGGCGAGTACGGTGCGGGCGCTGCTGGTGGATCGGCCGGAGCTGCGGACGATGACGCTGGATGACGATACTCCGGCGGCGAACGCGGAGACGCAGCAGTGGATCGACGCGGAGATTTTGCCCCCGGCTCCGGCTGTGGAGGTTGTGGAGGCGAGTGCGCCGGAGCCAGCGTATGAGCCGGTGTATACGCCTCCGGCGGTGAACTCGAACCACGATGCTCCGCCGGATATTTATGAAGCGGCACTGGGGATTTTGAAGCAGGGCAGGATGGGCGAGGCGATCCAGATGCTGGTGCGTGATTCGGAGCTGCAGCCGAGCGGGCGCGCGCGGTTTCACCGGAGGGTGCAGATGGCGCAGCTATGCCTGGCGGCGGATCAGAGCGCGGTGGCGTATCCGGTGCTACGGGATCTGTCGAGCGAGATCGAGCGGCGGGCGCTGGAGACGTGGGAGTCGGGCGAGTTGCTGGCGCAGCCGCTGAGTTTGCTGCTGAGGTGTCTGAATCAGAGAAAGGGTACGGAGGAGGAACGGGAGGCGATCTTCGATCGTTTGTGCAGGCTTGACCCGCAGGCGGCGTTGACGGTGAAGCGATAGATGATGTGCCACATGGCAGGAGGCATACCTCAGGGGCTAAAGCCCCGATTCCTGGGCGATGATTGTAGAGACCCAAGGCTGAAGCCTTGGGGTACCTTCAGGCTAAGGCAAAGGCGAAGGCAACGGCAAAGGCAATACTGAGATTCTGGCTTCGCCAGAATGACGACAACGGCAAGGCAACGGCAACTGCAACTGCAACTGCAACTGCAAATACAGGGGTTCTTCGCTTCGCTCAGAATGACGTGAGTTTTAGAGATTGAGCCGTACATATTGTCATGATCGAGGCGTAAGTTACACGATTAGGCAGACGTAAGTTTCACGATAAGCGAGACGCGAGTTTCACGATAAGGAAGTAATTATGGCGCGGGCAAAGTCGGAGATATTGGTGACGCAGTCGCTGGTGGATCGGCTGACCGACTATGAGGATTGGCCGACGACGCGGAACGCTTCGTTGCGGATGTATCGGGAGGGGATCAAGCGGGATGTGGAGTGGCTGCTGAACTCGCGGAAGCCGGTGGTGCCGGGGTCCGAGAATTACGTTCAGGCCTCGCGCTCGGTGTTCAGTTATGGATTGCCTGAGCTGACCAGCTTCTCGGGGGCGAACAGCGATCCGGGGGCGCTGCTGATCGCGATTCGGCATACACTGCTGACGTATGAGCCGCGGGTGCGCGAACCTCGCGTGTTCCTGGTGCGGATGGATGTGCTGTCGCGGAGTCTGCGGTTTCATGTGGAAGGGAAGCTGCTGTTTGAGAATGGCATGGAAGATATCAGCTTCGATACGGTGCTTGAGGTATCGAGCGGCGGGTTTGAGGTGAAGTAGGGCGATGCGCGAGGAGCTGCTGCAATACTACGAACGCGAGCTGACGTACCTGCGTCAGATGGGCGGGGAGTTCGCGCAGAAGCATCCGCGGATTGCGGCGCGGCTGTTGCTGACGGCGGATGGGTGCGACGACCCGCATGTGGAGCGGCTGATCGAGAGCTTCGCGTTCATGGCGGCGCGGACGCACCGGAGGATCGACGACGACTTTCCGCAGTTGAGCGAGGCGCTGCTGAACCTGATCTATCCGAGTTATCTGCGGCCGATTCCGGCAATGACGGTGGTGGAGTGCCTGCCGGACCCGGCGCAGGGCAAGAAGACGGCGGGACTGACGATTCCGCGGGGTACGCCGCTGGTGAGCCGGTCGACGGTGGATGGGATGCCGGTGCGGTTTCAGACTTCGTACGATGTGACGTTGTGGCCGCTGCGGGTTTCGGAGGCGGAGTGGCGGCAGCCGGAGCGTCTGAAGCGTCCGGCTCGCTCGACGATGGGGCCACAGGCGACGGCGGCGGCGCGGCTGCGCCTGAGCTGTGCGCAGGACGTGGAGTTCAAGGGGTTGCCTTTAGAGAAGCTGCGGTTTCATCTTGCGGGGGATGCGGGGGTGGTTTATCCGCTGTACGAGATGCTGGCGGCGAACTGCGTGGAGATTCAACTGCAACATCCGACGGATGCGACTAAGGTGATTGTGCTGGAGCCGGAGAACCTGAAGATGGCGGGGTTCGAGGCGGAGGAGAGCGTGCTGCCGACGCATCGGCGGTCGATGGATGGGCACCGCATGCTGCAGGAATATTTCACGATGCCGGAGAAGTTTCTGTTCTTCGACCTGGAGGGGCTGGAGCCGCTGACGGATGGAAGCTTCGGCACGGAGGCAGATGTGGTGCTGCTGTTTTCGCGGTTCGAGCGGCCGGAGCGTCAGCAGGTGCTGGAGCTGGGGGTGAATGAACGGACGTTCCGGCTGGGCTGCACGCCGGCGATCAACCTGTTCAAGCAGACGGCGGAGCCGATTTTGATGACGCAGGCGCGGACGGCGTATAGCGTGGTTCCGGACGCGCGGCAATCCGAGGTGATGGAGATTTACTCGGTGGACGAGGTGGTGGCGACGAATCCGAAGATGCGGGAGACGACGAACCTGGAGCCGATTCACACCTATCGGTATCAGACTCGGGAGGAGAAGAACAAGTCGTTTTGGAGCGCGACGCGGAAGATGAATGAACTGGGAGAACGGCGGCCGGCGACGGTGAGCATCTCGGTGGTGGACCTGGACAGCAAGTTGAAGGACCCGGAGGCGGATGTGCTGACGGTGCGCTGTACCTGTACGAACTTCGACCTGCCATCGCGGCTGGCGTTTGGCGCGGCTACGGGGGACTTCGAGGCGACGGGCTTCGCGGCGGCGAAGCAGGTGACGGCGCTGCGGCGGCCGTCGAAGAGCTTCGACCCGCCGAATGGGGCGGGACAGTTGTGGCGGCTGATCTCGCACTTGACGCTGAATTACTTATCGTTGAGCGAGGAGGGGCGGGGGGCGCTGCAGGAGATTTTGCGGCTGCATAATTTTACGGATTCGAGCTCACATGAGAACCAGATACGGGCGATTACGCGGCTGGGGTCGCGGCCACACTTTGCTATGGTGCTTTCGGACTACGGGCTGACGCCGGCGCGAGGGACGGCGGTGGACATCGAGCTGGATGAGCAGCAGTTTACGGGCGGGAGCGCGTACCTGTTTGGGGCGGTGCTGGAGCGGTTTCTGGCGGGGTACTGCTCGATGAACAGCTTCGCGCAACTGACGGCTTCGACCAATCTTCGCAAGGGCCCGATGAATACCTGGCCGCCGCGCGCGGGAACGCAGGTGCTGCTATGAGCGATGCGTCTGTGGTTCGCGGCGGGACCGATCAGGAGCAGCGCGGGCGGGATGCGGCGGCGCAGGCGGAGTTTGCGAAGCTGCGGGAGGCGCTGGAGGAGGAGCCGTTCCGCTTCGAGTTTTTCCAGGCGGTGCGGCTGCTGCAGCGAATGGAGCCGGGGCGGAGTCCGGTGGGCTACTTCGTACCGCCGGGCAGCGAGGCGATTCGATTTTCGACGCGGAACTCGCTGTCGTTTCCGCCCAGCGAGCTGTATACGCTGGAGCGGGGCGAGGATGGACAGTTGAACATGGTGGTGCAGTTTATGGGCGTGTGCGCGGCGGTGACGGTGATGCCGCATGCGTATACGGAGTATCTGCTGATGCGGGTGAAGGACAAGGACACGGCGATGAGCGACTTTTTCGACTTGTTCAATCACCGGATTGTGTCGCTGTTCTATCGCGGATGGGAGAAGTATCGGTTCTTTATTGGATATGAGGCGGGACACGCGGATAATCTGACGCCGCGGATTATGGATTTTCTGGGGATGGGAACGGCGGGGCTTGACAACCGGACGGTGATGCCGGACGAAGCCTACATGGCGTATAGCGGGTTGTTGAGCAGGCATACGCGTTCGGCGGGCGGGCTGCGGCAGATTCTTGAAGACTACTTCGGGGTATCGGTTACAATCGTGCAGTTCGCCGGGACGTGGAGATTTTTGCCCTATGAGGATCACACGATTTTTGCGGGGAAGAACCGGGCGAGCGAACGGCTGGGGGTCGGAACGGTGGTTGGAAGCGAAGTTTGGGATCATCATGGGCGGATACGGATACGCATTGGCCCGCTGGGGTTCGACCAGTATGTGAGCTTCCTGCCGGGGGCCAGCGCGCACCGGGATTTGGAGGGATGGGTCAGGTTTTACTCCTCCGGGCAGTATGAGGCGGAGGTGCAGTTGATCTTGAAGAAGGGCGAGGCGCCGCCGTGCGAACTGGGCTTGCGCGGGCCGAGCGGGCCAAGGCTGGGGCTGGCGAGCTGGCTGAAGACCAAGCCGCTGCAGCTGGACCCTGGGGATGCGTTGTTTCTGTTGAGTTGAAGGATGCTCTGAAGGTAGCGTTAGGGGCCGGTTTGTTGAAGATATTTTGAAGAAAAGGATGTGAACCGCGTGAGCCTGAATCTGAAGTCATTGATCTCGAAGCTGAACGACAGCACCCGGAGCGCGCTTGAGGCCGCGGCAGGGCTGTGCGTGTCGCGCGCCCACTATGACATTGAAATCGAGCACTACCTGCTGAAGACGCTGGATGTGAGCGATAACGATGTTTCGTCGATTCTGAAGCACTTCGGCGTGGACAAGAGCCGGTTTACCGCAGATTTGCAGCGGTCATTAGACAAGCTGAAGAGTGGGAATGCGCGATCGCCGGCGTTTTCACCTACGCTGGTGAAGATGTTGAGCGAGGCATGGACGCTGGCGTCGATTGAGTTCGACGCGGGCACGGTAAGGACGGGGTTGACGCTGCTGGCGCTGCTGCAGAATGAAGAGTTGGCGCGGGTGGTGCGGGAGATTACGGGCGAGTTGAAGAAGGTCGACCCGGAGGAGCTGCGGACGAAGTTTTACGATGCGGTGGGGAACTCGCGGGAAGTGGAGGCTCCGCTGGGCGTGGGCGCGAGCAAGGCTGCGGGCGCGTCGGCTGGTCCGGGCGGGAAGCCGGCTGGGGA
>CAXTPN010000083.1:0-10207 GCA_964246125.1 uncultured Acidobacteriaceae bacterium | reverse complement strand
GCTCATAAGAAAAGGTTTATTTCTCAAATTTTGTTGGCGTAATCACCCCCGCCCACCTCGTACAATTAAAAGAAGAGTCTCAAGATGGCAGCGCGTCTTTAGCCCCAACCGGCAAACCTGGGCTATACATACAAGTCAAGACTTATGTGGTCTACTTTGAATACTTTAGATACTTTAGGGGGGAGGGGGGGGCAAGTCTAAAATCACTCGATTCAGTTGTTGGAAACTGTTCCCCCTCCACTGATGGGAAAGCCGAAATCTAAAGTGTGAAATGTGGTTTCGATGGCTACATGGCTGGACGGTTCCGTCCGAAAACGAGTCGGAGCCGCATCGCCCTCCCGCACCGCTACCAGGGAGTACGCTCCTCGCTCCGACGACAAAAAGGTGAACTGTGCCTTGCTGCCTTGCCCAAGCGTCAGAGACGTTCCCGGCGCGGGCGAGACGATCGCCGCAAGCTCCGGAGAAAAGTAGATGACAGCTTTGCCGCCGTCCGCCACGGAAAGCTCAAAGCTGTCTCCTTGAACAACAGGAACCGACGAGACACTCGGGACGGGGGTTCCGCCGTCGTGCGTGAAGACAATGGACGTTGTCATGTTGGGCTTGACGTTAGTTCATTTTCACTGGGGTGTCTACACCAATCTGAGCCTTGGCTTTTCGGAGAATGTCAGGCCAGCGCGGATCGTTCCGCAGGGAAGCAAGCAGGGGATCGCGCTCGAACTCGACAGCGTGATAACCGTGCCCAAGCGCTTGGGCGATGAGCTCCATCGCCTGGTCCCGCTGTTGCAGCAACTCGTAGACCGCACCCGCCCGGTAGTTGACGTCCGGATTGTCGGGCGAGAGCGCCAGTGCCTGCCGCAGCAGCAGCTTGCTCCGGGCTGTGTCTCCGATCATCGCCTCGGCGTTCGCCAGCAGGACGAGCAGGTCCGCATTTTTAGGGTCCTTCTTCCGCGCGACCTCTGACGTATCAACCGCCTTGCGGTACGCCGCGATGGCTCGCTCATGGTCGCCAGCCATGAAGTACGCCTGCCCCACATCCGTCCAGATGCTGTAGTCATCTGGACTCAACTCCGCCGCCTTCTGTTCCGCGGTCAGCGCATCCGTATACTTGCCTTCCGCGATGAGGACCTCACCCAGCATCTGCTCCTTGTTAGAAGCGTCTTCAATCTTTACTGAGCGTTCGAATTCAGCCTTAGCCTCATCCAACTGATTCATCCGCATCTTGACCATTCCCAGGTCGTAGTACGCGGTCGAGTTGTCCGGCGCAAGCTCCGCGCTCCGCTCATACTTCTTCGCGGCCTCGCCCAACTTGCCCGCGGAGAAGTAGTAGTTCCCCAAATTGAGCGGCCAGCGCCAGTCTTCGGGAGCCAGGTCTTCAGCCTTCTGCATCTCGGCGATTGCATCCTGTCTGCGCCCTTGTGCGTCGTACACCTCTGCCATCGCCCGGTGCGCATCGGCACTGCGCGGATCGAGCGACATCGCCTTCTGCGCGTATTGCGTCGCCATGGCAGTGTTGCTCGCCATCGCCGCGATGCGCGCCAGCGTTACATATGGTGGCGCCAGCGTGGGATTACGCTGAATCGCCCGGTTCGTCGCCACCTGGCTTAATTCCAGCAGCTTCGGGTCGCGGCTGCTGCGATATTGAATGAAGTAAGCGCTGCCCAGCCCCGCCTGCGCCAGCGCGTAGTTGCTGTCTGTCTCCGGAACGTCTTGAAATTCCTTGACAGCCTTCGCCGTGTTCGCATTTTGATAGGACTTTGAGAGCAGCTCTTCAGCCTCGTGATACTGCTCGGATGCACCGGCTGAACTCGCGCCGCTTGCGCCCGAAAACAGGTCGTGAACCGAGCGCACCACGCGTCCTCCGAAGACAAAAGCCAGTACGATTACCGTAATGAGGTATCCTCGCCACGTCCGTTCGCGTTTGGGCTTGCGTTCGCGCCGTCCAGCAGGCTCCACGAAAGCGGACGTGCCCAGCGTCTCGCCGAGTGACTCCGCCAACTGGCCTGCACTTGCGAATCGCTTTGCGGGATCGAGGTCCGTCGCCACGCTCACGGCGCGCACAAACGACTCGGGCAGATCGGAGCGCCAGTCCATCAGCGGCTTGCGCCGGGCGAATGCAACCTTCACCTCGGCGAGCGTAAAACCCGCCAGTTGAACAGGGTATCCTCCGGTCACAAGGTGGTAGAGCAGCACGCCCATCGCGTAGATGTCAGTAGCAACCGATGCGGGGCTGCCGGCAAAAAGTTCCGGAGCCATGTAGCTCGGAGTGCCCGCAATGTTCATCTCACGCTGCGGCAGCGTACTCAGGCCGAAGTCCATGAGCAGGATGCGGCCGCCTTCCTCGCGCATCACATTTTCAGCCTTGATGTCGCGATGCAGGATGCCCGCGCGATGCACCGCGCTCAGAGCTTTGGTCACATCCATCGCAATCAATGCAGCTTCCCGGCAGCCGAACGGCCCCTGCTCGCCCAGCAACACCGACAGCGTCTTGCCCTTGACAAAGTCGGTCCAGAATCCCACGCGACCGTCGTGCCGGTCGATCCCGTATACATGCACAACATTCGGATGCTGCACCGATGCCAGCGCCCTGGCCTCGCGCAGCATCAACTCATACTGCGCCTCACCGGCAACGACGCCGGGCAGCAGCAGCTTCAGCGCCACTTCGCGGTGCAGATGCGAGCCCCACGCGCGATACACCTCCCCAACCCCGCCGTGCCCTACACGCGCCAGCAGGTCCACCCCTCCCCACGCAGCGCGCGCTGCCGGCACCCCCGCGGGGGTAGCCTGGCCGCTATCAAGTGGAAGCGTGGGCTCTTCATTCATGTGATCCGCACCATAGACCCGCGTGTAAGCCGCACCCTCAACCTATCAGGCCGCCGGGATTCATCCAAGAGAAGCTGTGGCTGAAATGCCAGTGCTACCATTCGGGGGAACACTGCAAACCATGAAACACATGAATTCGCACCAACAAAAACCGAGTGCAAGACTCGTCTCCGGAACCGCCGCGGATCGCCGCGTGATCTTTCTCGACCAGCTTCCGTTCACCATCGGGCGCAGCAGCGACCGCAGCCTTTGCCTGCGCGATCCGCAGGTCTCCCGCGACCACGCCTTCATTGATCGCGATGCCGACGGCTACTTCATCCGCGACCTGAGCAGCCTCCACGGTACCTTCGTCAACGGTCTTCGCGTGCAGGCTAACTCAGCCCACCTTCGCGACGCAGACACAATCGTCCTGGGAAACACCGCCGAACCCCTTACCTTTGAAGCCGGCTCTTCGGACAGCAAGACCCGCTCGCTGCGTGACCTGCTCTCGCCGCCGAGTTCTGCCGACAACAACATGGAAACGCTCTCTCTGCTGCTTGAAGCAGCGCAAACCCTCAACAGCGATGGCGGTCTAAACGAAGTGCTTCACACCATGCTCGAATACACCATCCGGTTGACCCATGCCGAGCGCGGCTTCGTATTTCTTGGTTCAAACGTCGAGGATCTTCAGATCGGACGTGGCCTGAATGACTCGGGTGAAGACCTCCTCGACCACTCGACCATCTCGCGATCGATCGTGCGCGACGCGGTGGAATCGCAGCTCGAATTTATCTTGGGCGATGTTGCCGAAGAGGCTGCCAAACCCGGACGCGAAAGCCTGATCATCCACGACATTCGCAGCGTGGTTGCCATCCCGCTGCGTGGCCGGCACTCCGAGCGTCTACTCGGCCTGCTTTATCTTGATAGCCGCTCGAGCACGCACGACTTTACCTCCACCGACAAAGGCACGCTGCTCGTCATCGCGCGTCAGGCCGCAACGCTGCTCGAAAACCTTCGTATGCTGGAGGCCGAGCGCGAAGCCGTTCTGATGCGCAAGGAACTTGAGATCGCCGCCTCAATCCAGCGGCAGATCATCCCGCAGACGCTGCCGCAGTTCGCTACCGTACGTTTAGCCGCACGAACCGTTCCATGCACCGGCATTGGAGGTGACTTCTACGATGTCATTGCGGTGGAGGGTGGCTTTGTGGCGATCGTGGCGGATGTCTCCGGCAAAGGCGTACCCGCCGCGCTGCTCGCCTCAATGGTGCAGGGGATGGTGCATGCACAGATTACCAGCGGTGCGTCCCTGATCGACACCGTTAGCTGCGTCAATAAGCTGGTCTGCTCGCGCGCCAGCGAGAAGTATGTGACACTCGCCGTACTTCGCTACACCGAATTCAGCAGCGGCCCGGCGCAAGTTGAACTCGTCAATGGCGGTCACGTCTCGCCCATTGTGATCCGGAGGAACGGAACCGTGGAGGTGATTGCGGAAGGAGACATGCCGGTTGGGCTGCTCACCATCGCCACCTTCCATTCCGTGCATTTCAGCGTTGAAGTTGGAGACCAAATCGTTCTTCTCAGCGATGGCGTCAGTGAAGCGGAAGATCCCGCGGGCGTGCCGTTCTCGACCACCGAACTTGTCCGGTGTCTGATCCAACCCGATGCTGTCACAACACTGTTTTCCGCACTCGATCATTTCTGCCAGGGTGCTCATGCCCAGGATGACCAGACCATTCTCACTATCGAACGCGCCGCCTCACTTCAGGTTGCATCGTGATCGGAACTCGCTCGCTCATGCGGGCTACCATCCAGGCGCGCTACTCAGGCCAGAGGAGAGAGCGTAACTGAATGATCGAAAACGTGACCATCATTGGTACGGGATTGATTGGGACCTCAATAGCTCTCGCCCTCCGGTCCGCAGGTTACACCGGGAATATCGCCGCCTGGGATGCAAACGTCCGAGCACTCGATGAAGCCTGCGCTCGAGGAGCACGCATGGTTCCCATCGTCGACTCGTTCTCACCTGAACACCCTCCCCTGCCGGGGGCCGTTGTGCTTGCGGGACCTGTCTTGTCTATTCTCGACTGGATGAACAAGTTGGCTCCAATCTGCGGGGAGACGACTCTGATTACGGATGTAGGCAGCACCAAACTGGAGATCGCACGTGCCGCAGAGCGTCTTTACAATCGCCCCGGTACCGCGCGCTTTCTGCCCGGCCATCCCATGGCCGGCAAGGAGCAGGGCGGCGCCGCTCTGGCCGACGCTGGGCTGTTCAATCAGGCCATGTGGCTATTCACTCCGGTAGCCGAAGAGACGGCTCTCGAAACCGAGTGGCGAGGCTGGGTGCAACGCTTCGGTTCGCGCACGATGAACCTCAACGCAGACCGGCACGACCGTATCTGTGCTTGGGTGAGCCACTTACCGCAAATGGTCGCGACCGCGATGGCGGCGATGTTTGAAGACGAGTTTGCCGGGGCGCCAGAGATTGCGAACGAGTTCGAAGCGATCGGGGGGCGCGCCCTTAGGGAGATGACTCGGCTTGGCGCGAGCCCCTATAGTATGTGGCGCGACGTGGCCTTTACGAATCAGGAGCCGCTCGCCGCGACGCTGTTAGCGCTTGAGCAGCGGCTTGGCCATCTGCGGGAGAACCTGAAAACACCGGAACTGCGCGAGGAGTTTGCAAAAGCAAATAAATTCCGCCGCAAAGCTCAGTGAGCAACGGCATCTTCGGGTAACGGCTTCTCCGCCTTCCTGGGGAGGCGCATGAGGAACGGCAGCGGGGTGAGGCAAAGAATAACCACTGCCATTAGCGCGAAGGCGTTCTTGTAAGCGAGCATGGATGCTTGCCGCAGCATCTGCTGGTAAGCGAAGCCAACGGCCATTTGCATTGACTGCACGGCATTCATGCCACCCTGCCGGAACATATTCGTTACCGCGTCAAGATAAGTGGTGTATTGCATCGAGCCGGCGACCACATTGTTGGAAAGCTGCTGCTGATGCGTCTGCGCAGTGCGCGCAAGAAACGTCGTGAGCAATGCCGTACCGGCCGAGCCGCCGAGATTGCGCGCAAAGTTCGATAAACTGGAAATCTGGTTCGACTTCGATCGCGGTACGCCGACATAGTTCAATGTCGAAATGGGGATGAAGATGAAAGGCAGACCGAGCACCTGGAGCATGCGCCAAATGGTCACGGTGCCAAAGCTGCTGTCGAGCGACAGGCGCGTCAGGTTGTAGATGCCGATTGCGGTAGCCGTATAGCCGAGGGCGACAACGAGGCGCGGATCAATCTTCCAACTGAGGGAGCGCCCGGCTACAAACATCATTGCCATCATCACGAAACCCGCCGGTGAAAGCACCATACCGGCGCGCTCGGCGGTGTAGCCGAGCAGCGTTTGCAGGTACTGCGGGATCAGGACCGTCGAACTGAAGAGCACCATCCCCAGGACCAGTTGCAGAAAGACCGCGGTGCCGAAGTTGCGATTCTTCAGCAGCTTGAGGTCGACGATAGGATCGGGGTGACGCCACTCCCAGATGACGAAGGTGACGAGCAAGATTGTGGCGGTGATCGCCACGAGGCGAATCATGGGATCGCCGAACCAGTCTTTCTCCTGGCCTTTGTCCAGGAAGAACTCGAGGCAGCCGACGCCCGACGCCACCAGCGCAAGGCCGGTAAAGTCGACCGGCAGCTTCTGCTTCATGCGAGCTTTCATGTGCGGCGGATCTTCGACCATGCGGTTGGAGAGCCACAGCGATATAAGGCCGATCGGCAGGTTGATGAAAAAGATCCAATGCCAATTGAAGTTGTCGGTGATGTAGCCGCCCAGGGTGGGGCCAATGGCCGGCGCCACGACCACCGCCATGCCGTAGAGGGCAAACGCCTGGCCACGTTTGGCAACCGAGAAGGTATCGGCGAGGATCGCCTGCTCGGATGGCGCGAGGCCGCCGCCGCCAATTCCCTGGAGGATGCGCGCGAAGATCAGGATGGGCAGCGAAGGCGCGAGCCCGCAGAGCAGCGAGCAGCCGGTGAAGAGCGCGACGCAGGTCATGTAAAAGCGCTTGCGCCCGATCCGATTGGAGATCCATCCGGAGATCGGCAGCACAATCGCCGAGCTAACCAGATAGCTGGTCAAGACCCATGTCGCTTCTTCCTGCGACGCGCCGAGTGAACCGGCGATGTGCGGCAGCGCCACGTTAGCGATCGACGTATCGAGCACCTCCATGAAGGTGGCGAGGGTGACCGTCAGGGCGATGGCCCATGGGTTATGACGGGGACGCCATTCGGCTTCTGGATGTTCGGGTTCGCTCATTCGGTTCAAGGAATAGGATACCGGGGCCACGAATCGCTACAATGGATAGTGTTCGTTTTGTGCTCTCGAGCAGCATAGGTACCTCCGATGAAATTGCGTCCTGTTGTCCTGGTGTTGGTTCTCCTTTCGGGTTTCTACTACGTCACGACGCACAACCTGGCGACCGGCCGAGGTCTGCCTTCGCTGCGTCCCGGCGGAAGCGGAGTCCAGCAAACATCGTTTGATACTGCAAGTGAGCCGCAAGGCCCATTCAATCTGAGCCAGGCCTCGGCTGCGCCGGCATTCGATACCGAAGAGCAGCAGAATATCGCGGTGTATCGTAAGGCGCTGCCATCGGTTGTCAACATCACCTCGACCGCGGTCGCTTTTGACTTCTTCAACCGCCCCGTTCCCCAGCAGGGACAGGGTTCCGGCTTCGTCATCGACAAGCAAGGCCACATCCTCACCAACAATCATGTCATCGACAATGCCCAGCGGGTGGAAGTGACGCTGGCAGACAAGCACAAGTACAAAGCGACCGTCGTGGGCGTGGACAAACAGCGCGATCTTGCGCTGCTGCTGATCAACGCTCCCAACCTCGTGCCGGCGACGCTTTCCGAATCGAACGGCCTGGTGGTGGGCCAGCGGGTGTACGCCATCGGTAATCCGTTCGGCCTCAGCGGAACGCTGACGCGGGGGATCATCTCGGCGATCCGTTCGATCGGCACCCAAAGCGGACCCATCGAGGACGCGATCCAGACGGACGCCGCGATCAATCCCGGGAACTCCGGCGGCCCCCTGCTGAACTCGCGCGGCGAGGTGATCGGCATCACAACGCTGATCGCGAGCGCGGGCGCGGACCAGTCGGCCGGCATCGGGTTTGCCATTCCAATCAACACCGCGAAGGCGGTGCTGGAGGACTTCGCCAAGTACGGGCGGGTACGCCGGCCGTCCCTGGATATTGTGACCTTCCCGATCGGGCCGGATGTCGCCGAACAGATCGGCTTGCCGGTGGACTACGGCGTGTTGATCGAGCGCACACTGCCGGGCGGCGCGGCCGAAAAGGCAGGACTGCACGGCGGCAATCAGCGGGTGTGGCAAGGAAATACACCGGTGATGCTGGGCGGCGATCTGATCGTTGCGATGGACGGGCAGGAGATCGAGTCGACGCAGGACCTGAGCGCCGCGCTCAACCAGCACCGGGCCGGCGAGACAGTAACGCTGACGGTTTTCCGCGGGCAACGCCGTCTGAATATCAAGGTGGTGCTGGGCGATGCGAAAGATGCGGTCGCGCTGGGGCAGTCGGCCTGAGGAGAAGAAGCAGGTTCCTCCGCTGCGCTACGGAATGACAATCGATTCGAGCGACGCGTTTAATGGAGCGAGATGGAAAGTGTGGCTGGAATCGTGGTAGAGGGCGCACCGGAGATCGGCACGCCGGAGCCTATCTTCAACTGTCCCCAGTGCAGCCGCTGGCTGCCTGAGGGTACGCTGGCGTGCCCGGAGTGCGAGACGATCGTCTACTCGGACCACCTGCGGCGGATTGCGCTGGCCGCGACGAACGAGGAGAGCGCCGAGCATTGGGTCGAGGCTCGGGAGACATGGCGGCAGGGGCTAGAATGGCTGCCCGCGGGGACCAAGCAGGCGCATGCAGTGGAGCAGCGGATCGCCCTGATCGACGAGCGGCTGCGCGGGGCGGAGGAGAAGAAAGCGAAGTGGACGCGACGCCTGGGGCCGTTGGCTCCGGTGCTGTTCTTCCTGGCCAAGATCAAGACGCTGCTGTTCTTCCTGTTCAAGCTGAAGTTCCTCCTGAGCTTTGTGGGCTTTTTTGCAATCTACTGGGCGATCTTCGGGTGGAAGTTCGGCCTGGGGTTTACGCTGGCGATTCTGCTGCACGAGATGGGGCACTATGTGGCGGCCCGGAGGCGCGGATTGAAGGTCGATCTGCCGGTCTTCCTGCCCGGGCTGGGTGCGTATGTTCGCTGGTACTCGATGGGCATCTCGCTCCAGGACCTGTCGAGTATCGCTTTGGCGGGACCGTTCGCGGGGCTGCTGACGGCACTGGTTTGCGGCGGCATTGCGCTAGCGACGGGTTCGCCGCTGTTTTCCGCGCTGGCCCATGTGGGTGCGTGGCTGAACGTGCTGAACCTGATCCCGGTGCTGGGCCTGGACGGGGCGCAGGCGACCTATGCGCTGGACCGGACGCAGCGCTGGCTGATCCTGGCGACGGCGTTGATCTTCTTCGGGCTGCTGCACGAAGGAGTGTATTTGTTCATCGCGCTGGGCATGGGCTGGCGGCTGTGGCAGGGCGGGTACGCCGACAAGCCGAGCACGCAGACGATGGTGCGCTATGTGTTGCTGCTGTTTTTGCTGGGGCTGGTGATCTACCGATTTCCGGATACCACGCGTCGCTTCTAGTGGGTATACCCCCCCCCCGGCATTATTGCGCAAAATATTCAAAACAAAGGATTTAGGCGTGTATATACACCCGCATCCTTTTGTAAAATATTCAAAACAAAGGGTTTGCGGGTAAAATATTCATTCTATACGAGTTACAGCCGTCTTGCGTGAAAGCACGGGGCCGCTGAAGCAAAGCAATACAACGGTTCTGGTTCGCTGATTCCGGGAAGAGCCGACCGATGGCGATTAGAGGATGGCCTTCTCTTTCCATTATAGAGAGGCGGCGGGGGTGAATGCGCCAACAAAATTTTTGGCGTAAGTTGTTGATGGGTCGTGGGATACACCTAAGAGTGCGCCGCCTGGGGCTTGACACGCGCTTTTATTGAGGTTTTTGCCGAAATTATTTTCGGAGCTTCAGGAAACGGCGGTTTTGGATGGTGTATTCGCCGCCGAGGACGCGGGCGACGGCCTCGGGGTAGGCGGCGTGCTCTTCGATGAGGATGCGGGCGGCGACGGTGGCGGGGGTGTCGTCGTCGAGGATGGGGACGGCGCGCTGGAGGATGATGACACCATGGTCGACGGCTTCGTCGACGAAGTGGACGGTGCAGCCCGCGACCTTGGCTCCGAAGTCGAGAGCCTGCGCCTGCGCGTTCAGACCGGGAAAGCTGGGTAACAGCGAAGGGTGGACGTTGAGGATGCGATTGGGAAAGGCCGCGACGAACGGC
>CAXTPN010000082.1:2706-10216 GCA_964246125.1 uncultured Acidobacteriaceae bacterium | reverse complement strand
GTACCGGGACATGCGTTATGCTGTGGACCTGAGACATCCGTTACAAGCCCCTTGCGGCGGCCATACTATCGAGTTGAGCGGGTATGAGAATACAACTATCTAGTCGTCGAGGCCGTGGGAATGTGGGAATCCCGAAGGGATTTCCAAAGAGTGTGGGAAGGGTGGGAAGCCGGCTTTTTGGCTTTCCATGCTTTTCATACTCTGTCATTTCCAAGGCCTGCTTTTCGTCCCTGCGGCGATGGGTTTTTACAGCTATATCGACCAGCGCAATGGGCCGTACTCGGAAGGAATGTTCGTCGTGATTGTTGTCGATGAGTGCTTTGGCGATTTGTTACCAAGTGAGGGACTAAGGTCATGCTCTGCATCGAGTAGCGATCGCCGATTGCACGATGAAAGAGGACGCATTCCTTGTGCGTTGGTGGATAGGTGACTATACCCCGCCCGGCGCCAACAGCCGCCGATATCCTCGGAAGCCGCGCGCCGCTAGAAGATCGATCATTGCTGTTGCCTCCGCTTTTGCGTTGTCTCCATCGTTCAACGCAGTCTCCAAGATGCTGTCCAAATGCTGACTCCAGCCGTGGATCGACCAACCATCCCGGTCTTCTTCAAGAAGTACATTGGCGACGCGAACAGCCTGGTAGGGATATTTCTGCGCCAGTTCCGAGAAAGTTTTGATGACTGCGAAGTCAGGCCGGAGCGTACGCTGCACCTCCAGGATTTGCATTGCTTGGTCTACTGCCCACCGTTCTGGAAATTTCCCGCTGTTCAACCACCAGCCGAAGGTTTCAAGCTCCTTTGCCTCATCGCGGGAATCGTTCTTCAGCAGGAATATTCGGCTGTCCAAAAGAGCCATCAACCGTTCCATGATCGGTTCGCTAAGGGATGTCTGTTCTTTTCCAAGACTCCACCCGATATCGCCGAGGGCCTGCGCGCGCAGTGCAGGACTTGCGAGGGCAAAGAATTGCGTCAAGAGTGGATCATCCGACTCGATTTTGCTGTGAGCGTAATACTGCATCAAATGGCTCGCGAGTGTGCGCTCCACATCTTCAATCTCCGTCGAGTTCTTTGGCAATGCCTTGATTGCGGCCGAATAACGATCCCGCATGGCAGGCAACATTGAAAGTGCAAGGCCACCGTAACGGAGGTAAGCGCTCCAGGCAAAACGATCCTGCGTCTTCTCCACTGGCAACTTTCCAGTCTTGCCGGGAAACAGCTTGGGAATAACCGAGGTAAACCACTCGTGATCGAGCCATGCAAGAGCCCGGAATTGCATACCGAACATCTCACGCACCGCCACCGAGGGCTCTTCGACGGAATTCAGCTTCTGTTCCAATACGGCAAGTGTTGGGCCGAGTCGCTCCTGCTTGAACTCTGCTTCTGGCGTGGAAAGCTTCAGCCATCGCCCATAACGAATCATCGCTTCCACGCCAACTGGCCGTGGCGCGTTTAGAGCAAACGAGGCATACCGGCTGGATTCTTTTTTGTACGGGGCCTCATCTTCCTCCGTTGGGTGCGGCAAATAGCACATCGCACGAACTACCGGGAACAGTTCGTCCGCGCGCTTGAGGTCGAGCCGCTCAGTCTTGAGCATTAGCTCTGTCATGTATCGGGCGGCAGACATATGAGCCCAGTTCCATGTGGGGCGATGCCAACCACCATCCTCTCCGGCGGTTGTGATGGCGTCGGTAGATTCTGCAACCCACTGCGCAGCTCGTGCCACCGCATACACATCGAAATCGGCCTTGTCGCGAAGAAGAGACTGGAACGCATCGAGCATTGAGGTCAGATAAATGGGGTCAAGTTCCGTCGTCAGGAATTGATCGATCACCTCCGACGCTCGTTGTGGGTTGTCCGTAACCCATTGGGCGAGAGTCCCGCCCAGCCCGGAGCGCGATGGACGATCCAAGGGCATGCCGGTACTCGGTGGCGTCCAGATCCGTAGGTACTCGACGAGATCAACGACCTCCATCGCCTTGAATCCATCAAGATCCAAAGGGCTGTGCTCCTGTACGGCAAAAGCTCCGGAGGTGTGGAAGGGACGCTCTGCGGGGGGATTGAATTTCGCCAGCAGCTTATCGAGTTGAGCCTTATGCGCCTCGTCCAGCACTGCCGCAAGTGGGTGTAGCCAATCCAGCCTCCATTGATCCACGATAGTAGCCGCAACAGCTTCTCGATCTTCCGGAGCAACACGATGCGTCAAGTGGTATTCATACGAAACGGGATCGGGGCCTTCATCGATTCGGCCCAAGATTGTTTGCAGCACTTCGGGCGCAAATTCGTTGGCCTTGGCTGTGATCAATTCCACGAACTCCGGGTTGCTCAAACGACGCTTGAACTTGCTCGCATCGTCAACGTATGTCCCAAGGAGTTTCTGATCGACGTTCCGAGCAATCTTCAATGTGAATGCACTCAGACGGTCGAAGATTGGCCACTTGTATCGACCCAGTTCCGCGAGAATCAGCCCCTCCGTTCCTGGGGCTTCAGCAATCAACACCTTGATAGCATCGGTCATGGCGCTCACAGTTTCATCTAAAGTCCCGTAATGCGAGCCATGCTCAATGAACTGCCTCCATATCGTGGAGTAGTCGTCCGACTTGTCCTCATGATTGCTGTTGTGAATCGACACCGCTTCATTGAGGTTAAAAGCGAGATATTTCAGTAGAGCTGGGGACGCCGCTAACGCAAGCGTGGGAATGACCTTATGGCGGAATACCTCAGACCACACTGGTTCCATTCGCCCTGCGGGCTCGGGGGAAGGACGATATGTGTATGTGGTCCCATCCTCAAGTTCGATAGGTTTCCCTCCATCCTTGAGTTTCGGAGCCCATACTTGAAACAGCACTCGACTTAGGCGCAAGGCACTGTCCGCCTCTCCTTCCCCAACGAGGTGGAGGACAAGAGCCGCAGCTTTCTGCGGATACAACGTAAAAGTTGACCGCTGCTTTGTGAGCCATTCGACTTCACGGTCTGCAATTGTTTTCGCGGCTTGACCAGGTAGAACCGTGGCTATCTCTAGCAGCAGGGTATGAACGATCGGATTGTCCGAGTTGTAGCAGTCCGCTCCAATCGCCTTTGCGACTTCTTCGGGCGCAATGCCAACCATACGCAAGAGGTACTGTCCTTCCGGCCAAGAGGGAATACGGTAAGCCTCTTCCGACACACGCTCAAGCGCTGGCGGATGATTGAATCGTCCCCGTTCCGCAAGCGGAGCAATCCAACCAGGGCTGCTGAGTTGTCCGAAGAAATATTCGTAATTGCCACCACCTTTTTGAATCAGTTCGATGGCCTTATCCACTTGCGCTTTAGTCGGCATGATCAGCCTCCAGAAGCAAAGCGTCGATTTCGTCCAGATCGCTCACCGGCGGAGGCTTCATACGCCTCAGCAAGATGTCCTCTATGAGAAATAGCTTGCCGATGAATTCATCCTGCTTCGCTTTGTGTTTGTTGTGAGCTACGGCCTTGAAATACTCATCGGCCTTCATCCATCCTGAAATTTCGTTCGCCACAACGTCAGACGGAAGCGCCGGGCCCGCCCCGGAGAGTTGCGTCAGCATCATCGCGGTCTTCTTCCTGGCTTCTGGGCGGTTGCTTTCCTGCCAATCGAAGAATGACTCCAACGCCACCAAGAGGTCCTCGGACAACCCGACGACGTTTGTCGTTGGATCGGCACCCAATGAACTTGTCCGCTTCCACTCTTGATACGCTTCCTTGACGGGCTTGAGGCTTGATTTCATGCCGTCTCCATATACGACAGTTTCGCCCGTTAACTGAGCGCAGTGGGAAATCAGCTCCCGAAACGCATGGGCTGCCAGATGAAAACGATAGGGATTCTCTTCGTCCGCAAAAGAGCGTAGGCCGCCGTAATACATGTCCGCGATTGGTGTGCTCTTTCGCTTCAGTTGTTCGGTCAACACCCGTTGTTCTTCGCGCAGAAACATGCAGTCCTCACGTGCTACGCCAACCCTGCGAAACAATGACTCCATGATACGTGGCGACCAAACTCGACTGGTGCCAACAGGCCAATGCGCTCACCATGTGAGGGTTGAGGAAGGAAATGACCCTCATCTCTAGAGAGGCAACCCGCACTCAATTGAGCCCGCTCAGCAGCGATTGACCTTCACCGCAATTTTCAACTCGGGCGACCGGCACCGCTTTCTTGCGCTTCTGGCGAAGGAGTCTTCTTAGCTTCGAATCCCTAGCTCATTCGAACGTCTCGTTATCACGTCGTTCTTCTGCTTCCTCATTGGCCCGCTCACTTGCGATCACCGTCTTCAACTTGGAACGTTGTTCCTGAACAAAGTTTTGCAGCTGGTCGTCGCCGTCGGCATCGAAACCGTCTAGCAATTTGAGATTGGACTCCCAAGCCACGGCCCGCGAGCCGGTCCAACTCATCGGATGGAGTTGGTCAATATAGTACTTCATCACTTCGACCCGGTTTGGCGCGCGCAGGAGGAGGGCACGTGCCGTCGGGTGCCAATGGCGCTCCTCCGTCGTCCTGTCATGGCCGAAGAATTGCAGGTTCGCCGCAGCCCACGGGTACCGCACCTCAGGTTGTCGATCACACCATTCTAAGAGCTGATCGCACGGAACCAAGTTCAACGCGGACGTGTCATGCCAATCCAAAAGATCGTCGAGACCAGCCTTGCCTGGTTGGGAGCGGTTTTCAAACACGGTGTCCAACGTAACCAAAGGTTGGGCTGTGATCAAAGCCGACATGACGGGGGAAGCGTCATGGAATCCAATCCCAAACCCTGGATAAACCGCGGCTTGAAGGTTTTTCAAGATGCGACGAACCGCATCCTCCTGCCCAGCACCGGTCAAACAGTACGCGGCGACTTCGCTGTAATGGTAGTGCTCGAATTTATTCGCTCGGTCGAACTTGTGCGCAACCAAAGCGGAACGAGCCGCGGAGACAAGGGCGGCCGACGGTAATGGTTGATCGTTCGTCCCGGCTAAGGCTATTCGACTCCACGTGCAATCGAGGGCGATCGTAAATCCGCCCAGTCTGCTTGCAATCGATGGCAAAAGCGTTGCGAGCTGATCGTCTGAGATACCGCCGGTTGCGTATCCGATATTTCGAAAGCGGTCAACAGGAATGGACTCATCGGCTAGGATGTCGAGGAGTCGTTGCACGCCAATGGCGTCCGCGGAAACCCGTGATTGCAGAAATGGGTAGTAAGGCTTCAGTGTTGTTTTCGCAAAGGCGTCTTCAAGGAGATCGTTCGTCTCTGTGATGTCGACCCTCGAAACATTGAACAACAGGCAGGCCAGGAATTCGACATTGCGCTTGTCCGCTTCGATCGTCTCGAGCACCTGGACTGCCTTCGTCCAGACGTGCCGCACATCCTGTCCGCTGTCGACGATGCCCTTAGCGAACGCGCCCATCGACAGGGTGGTTTCAATTCTCATCAGCTCGGGGAGAATCTCATCGAAGGCGCTTTCGTTCTCCATCGCTGCCTTACCAAGGTCGATACTCGTCTCTTCGAGCCGCTTGAGCTGTTCTTCCCAGTCTCGAGGATCGATGTCATCCCAAGCGGAACGAGCGCGGCGTAAAACGAACACCCGAATACGTTCCTGAAGCGTGGAGGGTGCGAGTGCGGCTTCGATCCGTTTCAACTGTTCGGCTTCCTCTTTCGGAAGAGGATCTTCGCGAAGATTTCTGATTGAGCGGACAGTGATCCAGCCTTCGGGCCAATAACGCGCTGCCGCAAAGCTCTTGCATACGCCTTCCACTTCGTCGTGAACGACATGGAGGCTCCAGATGCCGCGGAGGTGTTGCGAGACCATCGCTCGTACGCGCTCCGAGATTTCTGGCCCTTTTGCGTCAAGATGTGCACACAATGCAAGAGCGGACGAGAACCAGTGGTGCACATCCGCTTGCGTTTTCGGCGAATACCCGAAGTCGCGTGGGCGCGCACCGAAGTCGAACTGCTGAAAGGACGAAAACGGCGGAGTCTGGAGAAATTCATTGAGACACGACAGGCCCAGCTCGCGGCGGACGGCACTGTCGGAACTGATAAGTTTCTCGATTGCAGCGACTCGCTGTTCCACCGTGGCGTGCGTGCCCGATAGTGCCAAATGAAACAGAGAGGGGAGGTCGTTCCTCGGAGCATTCGCGAACCGACTTGGCTCCGCATCCTCCACGAGGTCGACGAGAACGGCAAACGCTCGGTCGAACATGGCAGCATCGAACGCTAGCGAACGGACGAGCGTACCGTATTCCTCCCCGACTAGGCGTGCGCCGTCTTCTGTTTTGCGGGAGGCCACTCGTGCGATGGCTTCGAGAGTCTCTATGGGAGCCACAGGCGCGATGTTCGTGAGCATCGCTCGCCCCATCTCATCCAGCGACTCTATCTCACCCAGCAAGCCGCCCGGAGCCAGCCACTGCTTTGCGATCGCAACGGCTTGGGGACTGGAATGGAGGTAACTTAGGCGCCGGGAGAAAGAACGGAGCAGCCGGTCTGGCAGTCCTTCCCTGAAAGCTTTAAGGTCCGATGCCGGGATATTTTCAAGCGCGTAGGAAGCGAGCAGGTTTGCAATCGCATGGGGGAGCAGCGCCCGCCATGGGCCGCGTTTCTGCACCAGATCGCGACGATGGATTTCGGCAATGTTTCTGTGAAAGGACCGCACATCGAGGCCGGCCAGAGCGGCAAGGCGCCACATCTCGGCATCGGGCGAAGAAGATGTGTCTTCTCCTTGGAAAGAATAGACCAGCGAACAGGCTTCCGCGGTCCTCAAGAGCGAGCGATCTGCGCTCTGCCTCTGGTTGAACAATCGTTGAAATAGGTCCACATCGCGCAATTCTGCCAGCGATTCGCCTGGGCCGACAGTAGCCGCCAGAGCCAGTGCAACACGCGCGTTACCTCCAGACAGATCGGCAATCGTGTCGATGTTAACTCGAGACAAGTTCTGAAATCGGCAACCTACAAGTTGCTGTATAAGTTCGTCCGATGCTCGTTGGAGTTCAAAGACGTCCGTGCCCTCGGGCTGGTCGTCGTGCACATCGTATTCGACAGTAATGAGGCTCAGAGTGCTATTGGGCTGTTTGCACGTCTTGGTGAGAGTGCGATGAAGATCAGGAGGGCAATTGTCCACTATCAGCACAGCTCGTCCTTGCTGACTTATTAGGTCGGAAGCGAGCGCGACAGGTTGGGGACTTGGATCGTCAGAGATGTTGGTGTACACGGCTAAGTCGGGCGATAGTGCACCTGTGCCGATGCGCTGATCAAAGAGGGCTTCCACAAAACGAGTTTTGCCTGTGCCGGACAACCCGACTAATCGAACGACAGCTCCAGGCGATGTGAGGCAGGCCCGTATCGCCTCGAGTCCTGCTTCTGCAATCACGCTCGCTGAAGCGGACGGCGTCCGTAACCGTACCTTGTCGTCTAGCAAGTATGTGGCGGATACCGCCTGTGAAGCTCCGGACCAATCGCCATAGGGACGCCATCCTTGGATCGATGTTCCGATCTTGTCACGAACCCAGAGAACAATTCCTGGATGTTGTCGGACC
>CAXTPN010000082.1:0-2696 GCA_964246125.1 uncultured Acidobacteriaceae bacterium | reverse complement strand
CCATCGCCGCCTTCCGGTTCTGCAAGGACAGGTCCGAGAGCGAACTTCGCGAACTCACGATGATGTACGCGCCTGACACCGCGGCGAGAGCCTGAATCGAAGGCCGGAGGACACCGTCCGGACCCATCTCGGCGAGCACTGCCGAACGCGGCATATCTTCTGCCTTGACCTGGAAGCCGATTTGCGCGCGGGGCAGGTTCGATGTTGGCGGCAGTTCCTCATTCAGGGAGACACGGACATCAATCCCACCGTCTGGACTGTTTTGATGGCCACCCCACGTCACGGTGAGCGGGCTTTGTCCATGCCGCCGCACCTCGGCCTCGCACAACCGAGCGACAAGTTCGCGGAGAGCTTCGTCGTCCAACTGCTCGATATGATCTGCGGTGATGTCGAACACAACAGTAAGACTACCGGGCAGGGCTGTTCATTTGGAATAGCCAGAGCGAATGGATATGATGCGGATCCCGCGAAGCTAAGGGCCTCACAGCGAAAGGCTTGGTGTTGTTCCACTGCAGAGCGATTAGCCGGTCGTTGAAGATTGCAACCAACATTCAGTCATCGCCGCGATTGCCCCCACATATGTCGATTCTCGGAGGCAAATAGTTTCGATCGTTCTCGAATGACGAGATCAGGCCAATGCACTCACCGAGGATCAGACGACTCTTCGTGCCGCTCTGAAACGAAGCTTTTCGGCGTTCAGCTCTCCGACCTCCAGGTCTCAAAAGTAAACTCTGTAGAACCCTGGTGTGGTTAGCTCAAGTGCGAGCTCTTCGAAGCGGAATACTTCGCTGATGAAAATTCTGGTCTTGTGCCAGCTGATGTCGCCACTGTTATTCACTATTCCCAGAAGAAGCGCTTTGGGGTACGTGAACTCCGGCAATTTGCGTGGCAGTCGGACAGAACTGGGGTGATAGAGACTGGCCGGAACTGCGTTCCTCAGGCCCTCATGTGGGCGCTCGTTATTGAAGACGTAGCGAAAATTATCGAAGCGGCTCTGTTGTGCACGAAGAGATGACGCAGGCGGTTTCGTGGTGTCCTCCTTCAACGTGCGATGCATGCGCTCGTGGCGACCGTTCTGTTGCGGTCTGCCTGCCTGAATCCGTTCGTGAATAATCCCCAGCTTCATCCAGCCGAGCGCGAGCTTCGAAAGTCCCATGAGCCCCGTGCCCGCGAACGGCCCGCCGTTGTCGGTTCTGATTCGAGCGGGCATCCCGTACTCCCGCATAGCTGCTTCACAGATCGCTGGAACCTGGCTAAGGTCGATGCGCGAGACGATCTGGCAACGAATCAAATAACGGCTATACGCATCGGTTATCGTAAACGGATCGCATCGCCTGCCGTCGCCCGTTACGAAGTAGCCCTTGAAGTCCATACACCAAAGCTGATTCGGTCCCGTGTTTGCGTGCGCCCCAAGACGGATGCTTGGCACGGAGCACGAGAATAGCGTTCTCCATCGGCTCAAGGGTTGCGTGCGAGCAGGTATGCGGCCGGCGACTGCGATCCACGAGTCCTTCTGGTCCAATCTCGTTGTAACGGTTGATCCAGCGGTAGGCCGTTGGACGTGAGATTCCATACGCGCGATACAGGTCCGCCACTG
This sequence comes from uncultured Acidobacteriaceae bacterium, assembly GCA_964246125.1. Classification (GTDB taxonomy): domain Bacteria; phylum Acidobacteriota; class Terriglobia; order Terriglobales; family Acidobacteriaceae; genus Edaphobacter. Next base: position 1,099 of record CAXTPN010000082.1, on the reverse strand, counting down.
ACATCTCTTCCTTCTGATAACTCGATAAAAACTGCAACCGTTGATCCAAGATACAACTCTCTTTCCAGGGCATACACCATCGTCGTGTATCACCCAAACGGAGCGTGTTCAATATCGTCGCGCTTCGCGGTAAACCATGTCGCCGGTCTATTTCGTAACGCAAGTGCTAAGTACGCGAAGGGGCTCTGCCCCGATCGCGCGGCGACAAGGGGCTTCCCCAATCTTCCGCGCTTCGCTTGGGCAGACCTCCGCTGCGCTCCGCCCTTTCCGTTCCGCCTTCGGCTCCCTCTCCAAGGGTGGGGAGACCCCTCCCCTTGCGCCTTGCTACCCCCGCCTTCGCCAGGTGGCGTTCGGCATGTACATGCCGCGTTTCAACGCGGACGTGCAAAGGCCAACACCCAAGGAGGAAGCACCCATGAACACCACCACCACCGTTACCGCCATCAGCGAAAACCCTAAACAGCCGCAGCAACGGCGGACCGCCAAAGACATCATTGCCGCCAACGTCAAGAGCCTCATCGAGCAGTTAGAGGCCGGACATTCGGACGCACTCACCGCCTACCTCGACGCGATGAGCCGATTCCACAACTACAGCTTTGGAAACATTTTGGAGATTGCGCGGCAGCGACCGACCGCAACCCGCGTTGCTGGCCTGTACGCATGGAACCAGCTAGGCCGAAAGGTGAGGAAAGGCGAGAAAGGGATTCGGATTCTTGCCCCCATTGTCGGCATCAAGCGTAAGAAGGACGAGGAAGCCAATAAGGACATCACCAAGCAGAACACGCGCGTTTTGGTTGGCTTTCGCAATGCCTACGTTTTCGACGTGGAGCAGACCGAAGGCGCAGAGCTTCCGACCATGCGGGAGATGAGCGGCAGCGTTGGCGACAACCGCGACCGTCTTGTTTCGTTCATTGAAGCCCAGGGCATCGAGCTTTCCTTTACCGAGAAGATCGCTCCCGCGCTTGGCATGAGCTACGGCGGAAAGATTGCCATTCTTCCCGGACAGTCCGAGGCCGAGGAGTTCAGCACCCTTGTGCATGAAGCCGCGCATGAGATGTTGAACAAGGCCGAGAGCAGGACGACCACGACCAAGGTAGTA
>CAXTPN010000081.1:0-10237 GCA_964246125.1 uncultured Acidobacteriaceae bacterium | reverse complement strand
GCCCCCAAGCCGCCGCGCATTCCCCACTGTCTCCAGACCGAAGTCCAGACTTAAGTCCTTTATAACGAGACTTTACATACTTTTAGGGGGAGGGGGAGGGGCCCAGCACATGTCCATGGAACTCACGCCCGAACCGCCCGTCTTCCAGTGCCGCCACATCTTCACCGACGGACTTTTGGGGTAAGTTGGACGAACGAGTTAGGCGTCCTTACCTTCGGCGGAGGCGAGCTCGGTTTCGGCTTTGTGGATAACTTCGTTGGCCTCTTCGTAGCGGGCGGGGTCGTCGCCGGCCTCGGCCCAGATCTTCTGGCCGCGCTGGAGGTCCTGCTCGGCGGCCGCGCGGTCGATCTCCTCAGGATGCATCGCGGTCTCGGCCAGGATAGTGACGCGCTCGGGCAGCACCTCCACGAAGCCCCAGGCGACGAAGAACTTCTGGTCGCCGGAGGTGCCTCCGTGCAGCCGGACCTCGCCCGCGCCGAGCTCCGCCAGCAGCGGCGCCGCGCCGTAGAGCGCCTCCATGTAGCCGGAGGCGGAGGGCAGCTCGACCGCGTCGGCGGTGGCGTCGAAGAGCACGCGGTCGGGGGTGACCAGCCGGACGGCGAGGGTTCCGGATTGGGTGGTGTCAGCCATTATGCGTTCGCGGTTTCCTTCATCTTTTCGGCGGCGGCTTTGACATCTTCGATGCCGCCCTTCAGGTAGAACGCCTGCTCGGGGATGTCATCGTGCTTGCCTTCGATGATCTCCTTGAAGCTGCGCACGGTGTCCTCGACCTTGACGTACGCGCCGGGGATGCCGGTGAAGATTTCGGCGACGTGAAAGGGCTGCGAGAGGAAGCGTTGGACCTTGCGGGCGCGAGCCACGGTGACCTTGTCCTCCTCAGAAAGCTCGTCGATGCCGAGAATGGCGATGATGTCCTGCAGGTCCTTGTAGCGCTGCAGGATGCGCTTGACGCCCTGCGCGACATCGTAGTGCTCCTGCCCGACGATGCGCGGAGAGAGGATGCGCGAGGTGGAGGCGAGCGGGTCGACCGCGGGATAGATACCGAGCTCGGACAAGGGGCGCGAGAGCACGGTGGTCGCGTCGAGGTGGGCGAAGGTGGTGGCGGGCGCGGGGTCGGTGAGGTCGTCGGCGGGCACATAGACAGCCTGCACGGACGTGACGGAACCCTTCTTGGTGGAGGTAATCCGTTCCTGCAGTTCACCCATCTCGGTGGCAAGATTAGGCTGGTAGCCTACGGCGGAAGGCATGCGGCCCAGCAGCGTCGAAACCTCGGAACCTGCCTGGGTGAAACGGAAGATGTTGTCGATGAAGAGCAGCGTATCCGCGCCCTCTTCATCTCGGAAATACTCCGCCACTGTCAGTCCGGTGAGGGCGACGCGCAGGCGGGCGCCTGGCGGCTCGGTCATCTGGCCGTAGATGAGCGCGGCTTTGCTCTTGGTGAAGTCGTGGATGTCGATAACGCCGGACTCCTGGAACTCGGTCCAGAGGTCGTTACCCTCGCGGGTGCGCTCGCCTACGCCGGCGAAGACGGAGAAGCCCCCGTGGTTGGTGGCGACATTGTTGATGAGCTCCTGGATGACGACGGTCTTGCCCACGCCCGCGCCGCCGAAGAGGCCGATCTTGCCGCCCTTGAGGAACGGCTGGATCAGGTCGATGACCTTGATACCCGTCTCGAACATCTCTTCCGAGGTGCTCTGCTCGTCGAAGGCCGGGGCCTGGCGGTGGATGGGCATGTAGGTCTTGGCGTTGACCGGGCCAAGCTCGTCGACCGGCTGGCCGAGCACGTTCAGCACGCGGCCCAGGGTCTCGCGTCCCACCGGCACCATGATGCCGTTGCCGGTGTCAAGCGCGTTCATGCCGCGCACCATGCCCTCGGTGGCGACCATGGCGATGCAGCGCACGCGCCCTTCGCCGAGGTGCTGCTGGACCTCCACCACGACGTCCAGTGGGGTGGGAACGTTGAAACCTTCGCTGGTGATGCGCAGCGCCTGGTAGATGGGCGGCATTGCGCCCTCTTCGAACTGCACATCAACGGCCGGTCCGCTGATTGAAATTACTTTTCCAATATTCTCTGCCATAAGTTCTTTCGTTGTGCTGCTTGTGCTTACTGCGCTACTGCAAACGGTACTTCTATGTACTCGGCCAAGGTCGTTGGCACTGGAATGGGCTCGCCATGATCTCGCATGACGGCGATGTGTCCCGCGATCGCGTCGCGGATGTTAGTCTCTGTTTCCTCAAGAGTATCGCCCACGGTGATGCAGCCCGGCAGATCGGGGACGAACGCTCCGTAGCCATCCTCTGACCGCTCGAAGACAACCGCGTATTTGAGAGCTTCTTTCATTTTAGCTTTGCCTGTTTCATGGCGCTGTTCTTAGTGCCCTCTGGAATGTCTTTGCCCATTTGTCCAGGAATGGTGACTGTACCCGGCTTAGTTGGATGGTTACAGTGGCGGTGGCTTCCATTGTTCGCACAAGATACCAGCCATCCTGCTCGATCAACTTGATTAGATCACGTACCTTCATTTGTCGGCGGCTTACAGCGCGGCGGCTCCGCTGACGATTTCGATAATTTCCTTCGTGATGGCGGCCTGACGGACGCGGTTCATGGTGAGGGAGAGGGAGTCGATGAGGTCGCCGGCGTTCTTGGTGGCGGCGTCGGTTGCGGTCATGCGCGCGGCGTGCTCGGCGGCGGTGGATTCGAGCAGCGCGTGAAAGATCTGCGTGGTGACGTAGCGCGGCATGAGGTGCGAGAAGAGCTCCTGGGGGGACTGGTCGAAGATGTAATCGACATCGGCGGTGCCGAACTTCTTCGCCTCTTCCTCCATGGCGCTTTTATCCGGTTCATGCACGCTGATGCCCTCGGACTCGGCCGCGCGAATCGCCGCGTCACGCTGCTCTTCCGTCATCTCTTCGGCACTCTCGAACTCCTGCACGCCCAGCCGCAGAATGGGTAGCAGCTTCTCGACCACGATGCGCTGCGAGAGCACCGACTTGAACTCGTTGTAGACGATATAGACCGAGTCGATCTCCGAACGCTCATAGCGCTCGATGATGGACCGCGCCATGGCCGAGACATCCTCGAAGTTCGATCGCAGCAGCATGTCCGGGTGCTCGGCCGCCACTTCGATCCGCTGCCCACGATGCCGGATGGTTTCGTAGTGCGTGGACAAATCGTTGTCGTAGTGCTCTTCCGTCTTCTCGTAGCTGGCGGTCGCGTACTTCCGCTTGTAGAAGCCGATGGCCTTCTTGCCGACGGGTTCGAGATCGATATTCTGCCCCTTGGCGGTGCGGCTGTCGATAAACTTTTGCGCGGCTTTACCGACGTTCGAGTTGAAGCCGCCCGCAAAACCCTTATCGCCGGCGATGACGATGACAAGCACGTTCTTCTCTTCGCGCTCGATCAGAAGCGGATGCAGGATTTCTCCCGTTTCTTCGTTGTAAATGTCCGTCCGCCGGACCAGCGATTGCAGCACATTCAGGATCATCTGCGCGTAGGGCCGCGCCTGCATCGCACGCTCCTGCGCGCGGCGCAACTTGGCCGCCGAGACCATCTTCATGGCCTTCGTGATCTGCCGCGTGTTCTTTACACTGCGGATGCGCCGGCGTAGATCGAGTACGTTTGCCATTGTCTAGCTTCCCTGTCGCTCCCCTTCAAGCCTTGCGACACGAACTTCCAGTTCCGTCAACTTACCAATGACCACCATCATGTCCGAATGAAATCGACTTTCCAACGCCGTAATCCGCCCATCGATCTTATTTTCGAGAGCGCTGATCCGACCGTCCAACCTCGACTCCATTTGTGAAATGCGGCTATCTAGTCGGTTTGTATCGTTGCGGTTGAGAAGGATACCCACGAGAACCATGAGAGTCGGAATGAAAATCGTTAGCAATGTTTGCGTCATATATCCGCCTCCTCTCATCATCCTAAACGCGCGGAATTTAGCTTCTATTTGTTGCCCACCATGGCCGCAGCCTGCGTGGTCTGCGCCGCCTGCATCGCCGCGGAGTTGTCGTTCGCCTTATCCTTCAGCCCGGCCAGGAAGCTGCCCTTATAGTCGTTGATGGCGTCGGTCAGGCGTTTCTTCAGGTCGTCATCGAGCGCCTTCTTGGTGGCGATATCCGTCAGGATCGCGGGCTGAGCGGATTCGAGGTACGGGTAGTAGCCGTCCTCAAAAGCGCGCAGGTCTTTCACCTCGACATCGTCGATCAGGCCGTTGACGCCGGCGAACAGAATGGCCACCTGCTTCTCGACCGGCAGCGGCTGAAACTGCGGCTGCTTCAACAACTCGACCAGGCGGGAGCCACGGTTGAGCTGGTTTTGCGTGACCTTATCGAGGTCGGAGCCGAACTGCGAAAACGCCGCCAACTCGCGGTACTGCGCCAGGTCCAGCTTCAGCGTCGAGCCAACCTGCTTGGTCGCCTTGATGGCCGCGGCAAAACCGACGCGCGAGACCGAAAGCCCGACGTTGACCGCGGGTCTAATGCCCGAGTTGAAGAGGTCGGTTTCGACGAATATCTGCCCGTCGGTAATCGAGATGACGTTCGTCGGGATATAGGCGGAGACGTCGCCGGCCTGGGTCTCGATGATGGGCAGCGCCGTGAGCGAGCCGCCGCCCAGCTTGTCTGAAACCTTGGAGCTTCGCTCCAAAAGGCGGGAGTGCAGATAGAACACGTCACCCGGATAGGCCTCGCGGCCGGGCGGGCGGCGCAGCAGAAGAGATATCTCGCGATAGCTGGCCGCGTGCTTGGAGAGATCGTCATAGATGATGAGAGCATGCTTGCCGTTGTCGCGGAAGTATTCGCCCATGGCGGTCGCGGCGAAGGGCGCGAGATACTGCATGGGCGCGGGTTCGGACGCGGTCGCGGCCACGACGATGGTGTAGGCCATGGCGCCGTAGGACTCGAGCGTCTGCACCACCTGTGCGACCGAAGAGCGCTTCTGCCCGATCGCGCAATAGATGCAGATCAGATTGTTCTTGGCGGAGTTGATGATGGTGTCGAGCGCAATCGCGGTCTTGCCGGTCTGCCGGTCGCCGATGAGCAGCTCGCGCTGGCCGCGTCCAATGGGGATCATCGCGTCGATGGCCTTGATGCCCGTGTACATGGGCTCGCGCACGCTCTGCCGGTCGATGACGCCGGGCGCCAGCCGCTCCACCGGCAGCGAGTGCTCGGTGACGATGGGACCCTTGTCGTCGATGGGCGCGCCCAGCGCATTGACCACGCGGCCGATCATCGCCTCGCCCACCGGCACGCTCATGATGCGTCCGGTGCGCTTCACCTGGTCGCCTTCACGCAGCAGGTCGAACTCGCCCAGCAGCACCGCGCCCACTTGGTCTTCGTCCAGATTCATGGCGAGGCCCGACAAGCCGTGCGGAAACTCAATCAGCTCGCCGGCCATGACCTTGTCCAACCCATGCACGCGTGCGATTCCGTCGCCCAGCGACATGATCGTTCCAACCTCATCCACCTGCACGCGCTGCTCGTAGTTCGCAATCTTCTGGCTCAACAGCGCGGTGATCTCATCAGCTCTAATGTGTGCCATAACGTTTCTCTTGATCCTATCCAAATACTTTCAAAGCGGCGTCAGCTATCCGGGCTAAACACTTTCCAGCGTATGCTTCAACTGGTCCAACTGGCCCCGTACCGAACCGTCGTATACCGTCGACCCGATCTTCACGACCGCGCCGCCGAGCAGAGACGGATTCAGGCCATAAGTCACGCGTACGGCGGTCTTTGCCACCTTCGCAACCTGCGCCTCAAGCTGTTTGCGGTCGTCCTCGTTCAGCTCATGCGCGCTCGTCACCTCGGCTTCGGTAACGCCTTTACTCACGTCCGCAACACGATCATACGCGGCGACAATCTCCGCAAACTCGCCCAACCGTTGATGATCCATGACGACGGCGATGAAGTTTCGTACCTCGCGCATCATGCCGAGCCGCTCTGCAAGCGCATCGACCACGGCCAGCTTCTGGTCGGAGGGGATCGACGGATTCATCAGAATTTCGCGCAGATCGTGGCTTTCATCGAGAGTCTCGGCAAAGTCGTTCATCTGCTGCTGCGCCGCAGCCGCATCGAGATTCGCCGAGGCGACCACCGACGCAAACGCATGGGCATAGCGCGCGGCGAAGACCGCGGAACCCGAGCCGGCCATCAGTTCTGCCCCTCAGGCGAATCGTCCACGCCCAGCCGCCGCGCGAAGTTCTGCACCAACAGCCGGTCCGTCTCAGCTGAGATCACCAGCTTCTTCGCCGCCTGCTCAATTGCAAGCTCCGCCGCATACTGCTGCAACTGCCGCTGCGCATGCATCGACGCCGCCGCGATCTCTTGCTCCGCCGCCGCCAGAATTTTCTTCTTCTCGTCTTCGACCGAAGCCTTGATCCTAGCTTCGTCCACAACCGCGTCTTTTTCGGCTTGGGCCTTCATCTCGGCGATCTGCCCGTCCAGCTTCGATAGCCGCTCTTCGACGCTGTTCAGCCGCAGACTGGCCTGTTCGGTCGCCGTGCGCGCATCGACCAGATCCTTCTGAATGGCCGACGTGCGGTCGCGAAAGGTTTTAGGCAGGGTCTTCACCAGCACGAACCCGATGCCTAGCGCCAGCACGGCAAAGTTCCCGATTTCAAACACAGTCGCGGCCGTATCCGTGCTCATGCCCAGCATCCCGCCCATCTTCTGGACCATCGCCGAATGCTTATAGGCTTCGTTCTCGTCCTTCTCGGAGGCGTTCGCTTCAGTCGAGTTCGCCGCCGGAGTGGTCTGCTGCCCGCCGTTGGCACGAACATCGGGAGTCTGCGCCTGCACGCCGCGGCACGCTCCAGCAATCATCCCAGCCAGCAGCATCGCCGGCGCCAGTCTTTTCCAATTCAAGATCGTCACTGCACCGCCTCCGTCCCCGCCACTCCGGGGGGCAGCACTGCCTTCAAAATCTGCGCGCTCAGTTCCCCGCTCATCGTCTCGATCTGCTGCCGAGCTACAATCGCGCTCTGCTCCAGCGACTCACGTGCAATCTTTATCTTCTCCTCGGTCGCCGCGCGTGCTTCGCCCAGCGCAGCTTCGCGCTCCGCGGCCCATTGCTTCAACTTCTTGTCGCGTGCCTCGAATATCTCGCGCCGGGCTCCGCGCAGCTTGTCCTCAAAGACGGCGGTCTCCGCCTCGGCCGCGCTGATCGCACCCTTCGCCTGCTCGATCGCGCCGGTCGTCCGCGCGCGCCGCTCCGCCAGTACACGGTCTAGAGGACCCCGCACCAGCAGCCCGTACGCAACCACAAGCAGCAGAAAGAAGACAATCGTCGGCACCGAGCCGAGTACGAGTCCGCCCAATTGATTCAGTATCTGTTCCATGGATATAAGCAGCGGCTAAGAAACCGCCTGAGAAACCTCGTCGCTCATCTGTCGGCATCGTCGCGCCGACTGCTAAATTTACGGCTGAAACCCTCTGTGGATACCTCTAAGTTCTAGCAAAGCAAGGAAGCGAGTGTCAAACAACCTGCGCGATAAGCGAACCTCTCGGACGATAAACGACTCATTCCGACTCGCTTCCATCTCGCTCCTGAAATCGCCTGTACCGCCCAGTCAGCGACGCCGGTCCGACCGCATGAAAGTAGACCAGATTGCCCTCAAACCGCTTCTCTGAAACGATTGCTCCGGCTTCCAACGCGGCCATCGCCGCGCCTTCGCTCTGCGGCATGCGAAATCGCGCCCCAACTAGCGGATCGCGCACCAGCGCCCGGTCGATCGCCTCCAGCAACTCCTCAACCCCCGCCCCGGTCAGACCCGAAACCGCAATCGCATTCTCCCCCGTTCGCAGCCGCTCGCGCTTCTCCAGGGGCAGCAAGTCGACCTTGTTCAGCACCTCCACTACAGGCTTCTTCGTCACGTCGAGTTCGGCCAGAACTTTCTCCACCTGCGCCTTCTGCTCCTCCATCATCGAGGTTGAGGCGTCGCGCACATGCAGCAGTATCTCCGCGCGCTCGACCTCCTCGAGCGTCGCGCGAAAGCTCGTCACCAACTGATGCGGCAGATTGCGGATAAACCCCACCGTATCGGACAGCAGAATCTTCCTGCGGGAGGGCAACTGCATCTGCGCCAACTTGGGGTCGAGCGTGGCAAACATGCGGGAACTTTCGAGCACACCGGCAGCCGTCAGCATGTTGAACAGTGTAGATTTGCCAGCGTTCGTGTACCCCACCAATGCGACCACCGGCACCGGCACCGCCTCTCGCCGCTGCCGCTGCTGCCGCCGAATGCGCTTCACTGCCTCAAGCTGTTCCTTGACGTGGTCCACGCGCAGATTGATCTTGCGCCGGTCAGTCTCGAGCTTGGTCTCGCCCGGTCCGCGCGTGCCGATGCCGCCGCCAAGCTGGCTCATGGCCTTGCCTTTGCCCGCTAATCGCGGCAGTTGATACTCCAGCTGCGCAAGCTCCACCTGCAACTGGCCTTCGCGCGTGCGCGCATGCCGCGCGAAGATATCCAGGATCAGCTGCGTGCGGTCGATCACCCGGCAGGGCAGCCGCCCCTCCAGGTTGCGCATCTGCGAGGGCGTCAGGTCGTGGTCGAACAGCACCAGATCGGCATTGGAAGAGGCCGCCACACCCTCGATCTCCTCGATCTTGCCCGGACCCACCAGTGTCGCCGCATCCGGCCGCGGACGCCTTTGCACCAGCGTCGCCACCACCTCGGCGCCCGCGCTCCGGGCCAGTTCTTCAAACTCCGCCAGCCCAGCCTCGAAGTCGAGGTCCGTCGCCGCGCCCGGGAATTCAGTTGCGTTGTCGTATTCAGAAGCCCCAGCAGCCAGCACCGCCGCCGACTTCTTCGCCAGCTTCGCCGCCGCCGTCAGTTTCCTGCGTTCGCCGGTGAACTCCACCGCAACCAGCACCGCGCGCTCCGCCCTCGGCAGCATAACTCGAGTCTTTGCCCGGTGTCCGTCACCGTCTTCAGGCACATAGGCCGCCACCCGCCTGGCCTTGGTCACGAACGCGCCGGCTCCGAGGTAGCCACCCTAATCGCCCGCTGCCGAGCCGGCATCGCTCGCGGCCGGCGCTGAGGGCGCTGCCATATGCGTCCTTGGCTCGGGCCTCACCTCGCCGTGTCCACCCGGGCGTCCGCTCACCACCGTCGAGATAGCATGCTTAAAGATCAGCTGCTCCTGGCTGTTGTTTTCCAGCAACACTGAATATTTGTCGAACGATCGAATTTTGCCGGTCAGCTTCACTCCGCTGACCAGGTAAATCGTGATCGGGCTTTTGTCCTTGCGGACCGTGTTCAGGAAGGTGTCCTGAATGTTCTGCGCCGGCTTCGAATCCATAGTGCCGATCTCCTCTTCATCTTTACGCCGGAATCTTCGGCGTCTAACTTCAATGCGGATGCTATCGATCAGGCAGACAGCCCAATCCAGAACCGGGCGCAGCACCGCATCAACCCAAGCCACCTAACAATACGAGCATCGCGCTTCAATATCAAGTCGTCCGTGTACGTCCCGAGGCGTCATCTGACGCGGATCTCGGGCGCGTGCCGGCGTTGTACCATCGGCCTATGCCGCAGGCCGTCCCCATGCTCGATTTCGCGCGCCAGTTTTCCGCCCACCGCGACGAGTGGATGACCGCCATCGAAGCCGTCTGCGCCTCCCAGCAATTCATCCTGGGACCCCAGGTGGCGTCCTTTGAGCGAACCGCCGCCCTGGCCTGCCGCGCGCCCCATGCCATCGGCTGCGCCAGCGGCACGGACGCCCTCTGGCTCGCGCTCGCCGCCGCCGGAATCGGCGAAGCCGGCAACCATGCTGTTGTCACAACACCCTTCAGTTTCTTCGCTTCAGCCAGTTCCATCCTGCGAGCGGGCGCACGCCCGGTGTTCGCGGACATCGACCCGCTTACCTTTAACCTCTCGCCTCAATCCACCCGCGAACTGCTCTCGCAGCACTCCGACTTGGCTATTCAAGCCATCCTTCCCGTGCACCTCTACGGCCAGTGCGCCGACTGGAACGGCTTTGAAACCCTGGGCCGCGACCGCCCCGGCTTGCTGCTGATCGAAGACGCCGCCCAGGCCTTCGGTGCGACCTGGAACGAACGCCCCGCCGGCTCGCTGGGAGACGCCGCTGCGTTCAGCTTCTACCCCACAAAAAACTTGTCGGCTTTTGGCGACGCCGGCCTTGTGACCACGCGCTCGTCGGCCCTCGACGACCGCGCCCGTTCACTCCGAGCCCACGGCATGAAGCGGCGCTACTTTCATGATGAGGTCGGCTGGAAC
>CAXTPN010000080.1:6903-10296 GCA_964246125.1 uncultured Acidobacteriaceae bacterium | reverse complement strand
ACGTAGATGAGCTGGGCTTTGCCTTTCGCAATGTCTTCCGCGGCGTGGTCCTGCTCTTTGGACGTGAGTGTGGAGTCGAGCTTTTCCACGACGATAGCAGCGTGCTCGGCCTTCTCCTGCTGGTCCTGCATCAGCGCGATGAGCGGTGACACAACCACGACGGGGTTGGGCAGGAAGAGCGCGGGCAGTTGGTAGGTGAGCGATTTGCCCGCGCCCGTGGGCATAACGGCCATGGTATTGCGCCCGCGCAGGACGGAGTCGAGGACCTCGCGCTGGCCGGGCCGAAAGCGCTTGATTCCAAAGCGCAGCTGGGCTTCGTGGAGGATGGCTGCCCAGGGTAGGGTCGTTCGCGCACTAAGATGTTTGGAACGCATTTATCTACACTCGATGTGGTTCGTTGCTGGGAAGGTGGCTCCCTAACATTGCGGGCCAGGCGCTTGGCCTTATCGGTAGAGCATGAGTGCTGGGTAACGGTTGCATCTATGAGGAGGGTGTCGACAGACGTATGACCGTGCGGAACGTCGGGCTGAAAAGTTGCGTAAGATCAAGCGACAGCAACCGCAAGCGACGGCGTACACTCAAAGCGAGAGTGCTGGATGAGCGAGACTGAAAACATCCTTCAGACCATCAAGACCACGGTGCAAGACATCGTGGCCCCGGACGTGCGCGAGTTGAAGGTGCGGATGTCGTCGCTGGAAGTGCGGATGACATCGCTGGAGGCTCGCATGTCCTCTCTCGAGAACCAGATCAAGGTTCAGTTCGACGCATTTCGCGGCCAGTCGGACGCACAGTTTAAGGCAATCATGGCGGCGATCAGCCAAAGCAAGGCTGAGTCGGAGCTGTCGACCTATAAGCAGATTGCTGCTTTGAGCGAACGAGTCGCGGCGTTGGAAGCACATCGGCAGTAAAAGCAGAAAACAGCAGAAAAGAAAGCGCGGAGCGTAAGCTCCCACAGAGTCTCGCTTACAATCTGAAACCGGAGGCGCGACCATGCAGAGCAGGATTCAAGGAACAACAATGCCGGTGCTGGAGGTGCTGCTGCAGCCGGGCGAGGCGGTATTTTCAGAGGCGGGCGAGTTGAGCTGGATGACGCAGTCCATCCAGATGACGACGCACACGCAGATGGGTGGCGGCGGCGGCCTGTTGGGGGTTATCAAGCGCGTGGCCGGGGGCGGCTCCATCTTCATGACGGATTACCGGGCTGCTGGCATGCAGGGGGAGATCGCGTTCGAGACCAAGGTGCCCGGGCATATCCTGCCCATCGAAGTGGGCGGCGGGCAGGAGTTCATGATCCATCGTCATGGCTTCCTGTGCGCGACCAACCAGGTGTCGCTCGGGGTCGGCTTCCAGCAGTCGCTGGGGGCGGGAATCTTTGGCGGCGACGGCTTTCTGCTGCAGAAGGTTGCGGGCTATGGCACGGCGTGGATCGAGCTTTCGGGCGAGGTGATCGTCAAGGACCTGCAGCCGGGAGAGATGCTGCGGGTGCATCCCGGGCATGTGGGCGCGTTTACGGGCAGCGTCTCATTCCAGATCACGCGTGTGCCGGGCATCAAGAACATGATCTTCGGCGGCGACGGCCTGTTTCTGGCGCTGCTTGTAGGGCCGGGAAGGGTGTGGCTGCAGACGCTGCCGATCGCGCGGCTGGCGCACCAGATCCTCGAGTACGCACCCGGCGAGCGGCGCACCGCGACGGTGCAGGAGCGGAGTTGTGGGCGGGATCGTGAGCTCGCTCCTCGATAACCGCGGCTGAAAGTTGCGGGGAAGCGTTGGGGCCAAGTAGACTCGTCGGCATGATGAAAATGTTGCGGTACGTTTCTGTCGGCTGCGTGGCGGCCTCCATGGCGATGTTTCTTCCGGGTGCGAAGAGCGCCTCGGCGCAGATGACGAGCGCGGCAGCCGAGATGGCGATGCAGGAACGCGAGCCGATGGCAATGCACGCGGACATGCAGATGCCGTCGCAGCCATCGCAGCAGTGGGCGAAGGATGCGCTGGACAAAAGCCCAAGGCATCGCGAATATGTGCCGATCGTGCATGACGGGCGGACAGTGACGACCTTCGTGGTGTATCCGGAGGTCAAAAACAAGGCCGAAGTCGTGGTGCTGATTCACGAGATCTTCGGGCTGAGCGACTGGATGAAGCTGCAGGCCGATGAACTGGCCGCGAAGGGGTACATCGTGCTGGCGCCGGACCTGTTGAGCGGCGTGGGGCCGGGCGGCGACGGCAAGACGGGCGGCGGCACGGACGCGCTGTTCGCGACGACCGGCACGACCGACCCGGTGGTGAAGGCGATCGCGACTATTACGCCGGAGCAGGTGACGGCGGACCTGAACGCGGTAGCGGACTACGGCAAGAAGCTGCCGAGCGCGAACGGCAAGCTGGCCGTGGCGGGGTTCTGCTGGGGCGGCGGCAAGTCGTTCCTGTTCGCGACGCAGCGGCCGGACCTGAGCGCGGCGTTCGTGTTCTACGGGCCGCCCCCTCCGGCCGGCGCGATGGCTTCCATTACGGCTCCGGTGTATGGATTCTATGGCGGAAACGACGCGCGCATCGGTGCGACTATTCCGCAGGCGGTCATCGATATGAAGGCGGCGGGGAAGGTGTATGACCCGGTAACCTATGATGGGGCGGGCCACGGGTTCATGCGGGCCGGACAGGCTCCGGGGGCGCGGCCGGAGGATGTGAAGGCGTTCAACGAAGGGTTTGCGCGCATGGTGAAGGAGTTGAAGGCGCACTGAAGCCGGACCTGCGCTGATCGGGAATATGCGATAAGGATCGTTGAGGGCTGTGATCGAAAGGGTCAGTTGGATCAAGCACGCAAGTTTCTGACTCTAGACGCACTACGCGGTGTGGCGGCGCTGGCCGTGGTGGAGTTTCACGCGGAGCGGCGGCTCTTCAACCACGGCTACCTGGCGGTGGACTTCTTCTTCATGCTCAGCGGGTTTGTGCTGACGTTCGCATATCAAGGCCGGCTGGATGCGGGATGGCCGACTGCGGCGTTTCTGAAGGCGCGATTCATCCGCTTGTACCCGCTTTATCTCCTCGGCTTGGCACTGGGAGTGGGGCTGCGCCTGGGGGACCGGCTGCTGCATCGGCCCACGCCCACGCTGGGTGCGATGGCGACGCTGATCACGGTGGGATTGTTGTTGTTGCCCGTGCCGGCACAGTTTGAGCATGTGTCGGCGTTTGCCTTTCCGTTGAATATTCCGGCGTGGTCGCTCTTCTTCGAGGTGCTCGCCAATGTCGCGCACGCGACGATCATGCGGCGGCGTGGGTGGACGTTCGTCGCGGGCGTGGCCGCGGCGGCGGCAGCCGTATTTTACGCATGCGTGTTCCGCGCCGGGCAGTTGGACCTCGGAGCGCATCGGACGGAGGTGCTCCCCGGCGTAGCCCGTGTGC
>CAXTPN010000080.1:0-6893 GCA_964246125.1 uncultured Acidobacteriaceae bacterium | reverse complement strand
TGATGTTCAAAGTCTTGCAGACGCAGCGCTTGCGCTGGCGCATCCCTCCTGCGCTGGCCGCCTTCGCGCTTCTGTTGCTGCTGGTGGGTCCGCCGCGCGCCTGGTCGCATGCGGTGCCGTATGACGTGGCTGTAACCGTCGTGTGCTTCCCCGTGTTGCTGCTGTTGAGCGCGCGGTCGCAGCCGGCTGTTCGCTTTGCCGGGTTCTTTCAGGGCCTGGGAATCGCGTCCTACGCAATCTACATCCTGCATGTCCCGCTGGCGGGAGCATACTTCGCGGCGATGGGGATGGTCCTCGGAGCCGAACGGATGCAGGCCCTGAGAGTGTGGGAGACGGTGGGTTTGATCACGCTGATCTTCGCGGCGGCGCTGCTGGTGGACAAAGTCTACGACGGGCCGGTCAGGCGTGTGTTGCGGGCGCGGCTCGAAGGGCGCGCGTAGGGCGGAATCCGTGTCAGGCGTGCCCGGCCAGTTCCAAGGGCTGAGCGAGAACGTAGCGGCGGGGCCAGCGCATGATGAAACGCGTGCCGCGGCCCACGCGGGAGTCTACATCGATCGTGGCGTTGTGCTTGTCGAGGATGTGTTTCACGGTCCATAGCCCCAGCCCGTTGCCCTGCTCTCCCTTCGTGGTGCGGCCGAACTGGAACAGGTCGTGCAGCAGATGGGGAGCGATGCCGCTGCCTCGGTCCTCCACGACGATCTCTACCTCGTCGGCATGTCCGGTCAGGGCCACGATGACGTTTCCGGTCGCCTCGCCGGTCGCCTCGCACGCGTTGCGCACGAGGTTGAGCAGCACCTGGCGGCTCTCGCCGGGGATGGCGTCGATCGTCACGTCGCCGCTCGTCACGATGTCGACCTGGATGTTTTTCTTCTGTGCGCAGGGCAGCAGGAGAAAGCGGACGGACTCCGCCACGGCCTTCAGGTCGATCGGTTCGGGATGAACCGAGTGGCGAAAGAACGAGAGACTGGCGCGTGAGATGGTGAGCACGCGCGTGGCCTCATCGGCGGCGGTCGCGGCCAGATCGATAACCTGCGGAGAGACGCCGTCGGTGGTGCGGATAAGGTACAGGAGATTCTGGATGGCTTCGAGCGGATTGCCGATCTCGTGCGAGATGACCGCCGACACGCGGCTCCAGTCCTCCAGCTTCTGCGCCGCCAGCAGACTGGACTCCATCTGCTGCTTTTCGTTCTCCGCGTTGCCCAGCCGGTCGGCGTAGTCGTTGATGCTGAAGCCGATGATCGCGGAGCGCCGCATCAGCATGACCGCAACCGTCGCGGAAAGCGCGGCCGTGACAATGTTGGTGAACGCGTCCACCCAGAAAATAGGCGACCAGGTGGTGATGACCTCCAGCAGGTGCGTGGAGCCGCAGGCCACGATGAACAGGGCAAAGCCGATCACGAACAAGTACCAGTCGCGGGCGATCACGCGACGCGTGCGGCGAACCAGGAAGAGCAGAGTGAGGCAGATGCTGACGTAGCTGAGAAACGTGATGAGGTTGGTAACCACCATTGTCCAGATGAGGCGGGGAGCCGCTGCCCAGCAGACAGAATGAGGCATGAGCGTGATCGATGGAGACATCAGCGAGGGTACCTTCTCAATCCGGGGCCTGGGACGTGTACGCATTCGAGTTCATGAAAGTCATGAACCCTGAATAAAATACGATCTCCTTCCCGGTTCGGATGGAAGTTCTTACCCTACAGTTGCACGCCACGGGGGGGTACGGCGGAAGTACCGGAACAGATTCAGCGCAAGCCCATTTTGGCATCTACGCCACTGCATCCCGCGCCGATGTTCTGGAGTGGGCTCACGCCAGCCCGCCGGCCCTAGAAAATCTTCAGATGAATCGTCAGGTACTTCTTCGGGTCCTGCCGGATCGTTGTCACCAGTGTCGTGCTCTCGGTCAGCAGCTTGTTCAGGTTGGTATAGGCCTGGTCGTCAGTGGCCAGCTTTCCGATCGTCCCCTTGCCCGCCGCGATCCCCGCCATCAGGGCGTTCGTCTGGTCCACCGTATCCCGCAGCTTCTGCGCGAACGCCGGATCGTTGATCAGCATGCCCGCCGCGCCCTTGCCGTTCTGCACATCGTTCAGCAGCGCGTTGGTCCGCGTCAGTGTCTGGTTCAGATTGTTGTAGAGCGCCTCGTCCTTCAGCAGCTTGCCCGCCGTGCCCGTCCCCTTGTCCAGCGAAGTCGCAATGTTATCCAGCTTCGCCGCCGCCGAGTTCAGCCGGTTGTACATGGTGTCGTCGGTCATCAGCTTGCCCACCGACCCCTTGCCATTATTCAAATTCACTTCCAGCGTGTGCAGCTCGTCCACCGTCGCATTCGCCTTGTTGTACAGGTCCGGGTTGTTGATCAGCAGGCCCACCGACCCCTTGCCCGACTGCAAATTGTCCACCACCGCGTTGGCCTTCGCCAAAATCACATTCAGCTGCTCGATCGTCCCCTGGCTCGCCTTCACCACATCCTGGATGCTCGGCGTCTCCAGCGTATGCACCTCGTCGCCATCGCGCAGCGGCGGCCCCGTCGCCACCTGGCTGTTGATGTCCACCACCGTATCGCCCAGCACCCCCACCGTCGTCAGCGCGGCCTTCGAGTCCTGCTTCAACCCATCCTGATACTTGCTGTCCAGCTTCATTACGACCTTCACCGGAGTCAGTTTGTGCGCCGGGTCCGCCGTCACCGTCACCGACTTCACCGACCCGATCGTCACTCCCTGCAGATTCACCGCGCCGCCCTCCTTCAATCCCGCGGCGTTCTCAAAGTAGGTGTAGACCGTCAGCTTCTTGGAAAGAATCCCGAGGCCCGACGCGCTCGTCATCAGGAACAGCAGCGTCACCAGTACCACCGACGCGACCAGCACAATGATCCCGATCTTCAGTTGCGACCAACGAACCTCCTGCTGGCTGGGCATATCTCTCCTTGGGCGATGTTCCGAGAATACATGACGCCTGCGCCGCACCAGTCATAAAGCGGATTCCCGACTGAACCAGGCATCCCAGCCACGCACTCCGGATACATCGAATGGATGCACAAACGCCGCCCCAAGTTTCAGGCATCGCCGTTCCGCTCCCTCAGGCCAGTCCCGAACCGGTTGTCAGCAGCGAATGCAGCGTAACGTCCTCCAGGAAGCTGAGTTCCAGGCACAATGTCAGCACCTGACTCGCGCACGTCCGCCGCGTAACCTGCCGGCGGCAGGTGCATAGCTCGGTCAGCAGCGCATGCGTGCCGCGCGTCAACTCCACCCCGGTCCCCACCAGCGCGCCGTACAGGTCCACAATGGCGTCAAGCTGTATCTCGAACCGGAACTGCATCGTCGTCGCCGAGGTCGTCTTGCGCTCCAGCACCCAGCCCCCCGACTGCATAAACGCCGATGTGAGACTTGGAAGCATGCCCTGCCGGTCTTCGTAGCTGAAGCCGTGCAGATCGTGAGTCTGTTCTGAAGTGATCATTGGTGTGCTGTCCCCGCCTCTAGGTTTTGTTTTATGGCTACACCCTTCATCGGACCCCGAACCCGCCACGCGACCGGCGACTCGTACCTGCACAAAACCATAGTCATCTCAAGTTTCCGTCGAAGCGGCTGGAAATGGTTTGACGGAGGCCGCCAGTGCTGGCAGATGATGGTGTGGGAGGGTCTCATGGTACTTGGGCTGGGAACGGATCTCGCGGAGATCGACCGTGTGCAGCGAAGCATCGCTCGCTTCGGCGACCGCTTTCTCCACCGCGTCTACACCGCCGGCGAGATCGCCTACTGCACGCGCAAAAAGAACTCCGCCGAAAGCTTTGCCGCGCGCTTCGCCGCCAAGGAGGCCGCCGCCAAGGCGTTGGGCACAGGCATCAGCCGCGGAGTCAGCTGGCAGGAGTTTGAGGTCGTCCGTGAACCCGGCCACAGGCCAACGCTGCTGCTGCAGGGTCGCGCCGCCCAGCTCGCGGCTTCCATGGGCGCGACAAGAATATCCCTTAGCCTCACCCATTCCCGGGCGCTGGCCATGGCCATTGTGGTACTGGAGGGGTCCGACTGCTGAGTGCCGAGGACAACTTACGACGTGGCAAAGGGTTCCTACAGGTAGAGAGGTGTAATCAGATGCGCAAGATAAACTTCCTGAACAACGTCGCACTTACCGGGGCAGCCGGCCTCATGGCGCTGGCCTTCGCAGCCCCATCCGCGCAGGCGCAGATCAACTTCGGCGTCACCATCGGACGCGAGCCGCCCCCGCTGCGCTACGAAGCTCGGCCCGCCATGCCCGGCCCCGGATACATCTGGGTTGACGGCTACTACGAGCCATTCAACGGCCAATATCGCTGGCATCCCGGCTACTGGAACCGCGCACCCTACGAGGGAGCCTACTACGTCCATCCCCACTGGGACCACTACCCCGACGGCTGGCACATGCACGAGGGCTACTGGGCTCACGAAGATCACGATCCCCACTACTGGGATAACCACCACGATCGCGGCCACGACCGCTAGTTCTCAAAACATTTAACAACCCTGACACGCCCCGGACTCTCCACCTGAGTTCCGGGGCATCTTCTTTTTAGGTTAGCTGTAAACGATGTCGTTTTGTCGAAGAGCACAGCCTCAGCCGAGTCATAATCGCCGCTATCGAGCGCGCGCTCCAGCCGCCTAGGTCGCTTTCGCTTGGTGCGCATCAAATACCGATGATCCGCGCTTCTCAAGCGCCATCGACACCGGTACAAAGGAGAACCCACAATGAAAGCCATTGTCCTGCACGAGTACGGCGGACCCGAAAAGCTCAAGCTCGAAGACGTTCCTGACCCGGTGGCCGGTCCGGGCGAAGTCCTCGTCCGCGTCTCCGCCGCCGGCATCAACCCCATCGATTACAAAATGCGTTCCGGCGAGGCCAAGGAGCGCTTTCCCGTCCAGTTTCCCGGCATTCTCGGGCGCGATCTCTCCGGAGTCGTGCGCGCCGTCGGTCCGGACGTCACCGGCTTTACCCCGGGCGACGCGGTCTTCGCCTTCACCTGGAACACCTATGCCGAGCTCTGCGTCGTCAAAGCCGGCGATCTCGCCAAACTTCCAGAAGGCATGGACGTCCCCAAAGCCGCCGCCCTCCCGCTCGTCCTGCTTACCGGGGAGCAACTCATCAGCCGCGGCACCGGCATCCAGTCCGGCCAGACCGTTCTCGTCGCCGGAGCCGTCGGCGGTGTAGGCCGTTCCGCCGTTCGCACTGCCAAAATGGCAGGCGCGCACGTCATCGCCGGAGTCAGAAAGCAGCAGCTCGACGAGGCCAAGGCCCTCAAAGCCGATCAGGTCCTCGCCCTCGACGACGATCACGCCATGCGGGAGCTCGGCTTCATCGACGCTGTTGCCGACGCCGTAGGCGGCCGCACCGCCGAACTTCTACTCGCCAAGGTCAAGCAGGGCGGCGTCTTCGCCTCGGTCCTGGGCCCGCCCAAAAATGCCGCTCTCCACCCCACTGTCCGCGTCGTCCCCGTCGTCTGCGAGCCTGACGTCCCTTCGCTCCTCAGGATGGCCGCAGAGGTCAAAGCCGGACGCCTCGTCATTCCCATCGACCGCATGATCGCCCTCGAAGACGCCGGCGAAGGCCAGGCCGCCGCAGCCATAGGAGGCATCGGCAAGGTCCTCCTCCTCGCCTGAACGTCTTCTCCCGAATTGAAAATCTGTCCCGGTTTGTTGGTCGCGCACAAACTTCTTCACGCATTGCGATTCCAACTGACCTCGCAATGCGTTTTCTGCATCTTTCTCCCAAGGAAGCGGCAGAGCCGCCCAAGGAGATCTCTCATGACCGATTACCGCGTAGCAGCCGGCGAAGCACAGGAAGACCAAGTCACCGCCGCCATCGAAAAAGTAACCAGCCAGGTTCCGTCCAGCATCTTCCTCGGCGCCGCCATCGCGTCCATCATCGGCTCCATCTGCTTCAAGGCCGCGAAAAAAGAGCATGAAGCCCTGTTCGTCGGCCAGTGGGTCGCCCCATTCCTCATCCTTGGCCTGTACAACAAGATGGTGAAGCAGCACGGCTCCGACGCCACCAGCCAAAGTAAATCCGAATACTAGCTCTGGTTTTCATCCCATAGGGGACCTGCATTTGGAAGCCGTCGAAGCACAAGCGGCACCTGTTCCATGGGTGCCGCTGTGCTTGTGTATCACCTAGCTCTCCACCACCTCAAACCTCCCCCCAATCCCCTCGCATATCCTCACTTCACCGGCCGCGATGTCGTAGACCCAGCCTGAAACGGTCAAATCCCCGCTCGCCACCGCTCCCGCCACCGAGGGGTGCGTCAAGAGGTGCCGCATCTGTAGCGATACGTTCTCCTGCGTCACAATCCGCAGCAAATCGTCCTTCCCCGTCTTCGCCTGAATCGCCTTCGCCACGCTCAACGCCGCGTGTGCGTTCGTCAGCCACGCCTTCACGATCGGCATCCCTTCCACAGACTCCGGCTCCAGCAGCGCCTTCATCGCGCCGCAATCCGTATGCCCGCAGATCGCGATGTGCCGCACCCCGAACGCCCCCACCGCATACTCCAGCACCGCGCTCACGCCGCCCAGCATCTCGCCATACGTCGGCACCATGTTCCCGATATTGCGCGTCACGAAGATCTCTCCCGGAGCCGCCTGCGTCAGCAAATCCGGGTGAATCCGCGAGTCCGCGCACGTCACAATCAGCGCCCGCGGCCGCTGCGGCTCGCTCATCGCACGCTTGTACGCCTCCGCCCGCTCCGGATAAACCTCCCGCCGAAACCGCCGGATCCCATCCTTCAAATGCTCCAAAACCTCATCCACGCCGCGCCTACTCTCTCCATTTGATGTTGCAGCCCAGGCTGGTCCGCTGATTCGTATCCGGCCGCCGCCCCGCGATCACATCGTCCATCGCCCGCCGCAGGTCCTCTCCCGTCACCGGAACCGCATCCTGCC
>CAXTPN010000079.1:0-10312 GCA_964246125.1 uncultured Acidobacteriaceae bacterium | reverse complement strand
CGGTCTGCAAAACCGGTATTCATGGGTTCAAATCCCATTCGGTGCTCCAAAATTTTCGGAGATGGGTTGTCTGGTCAAGGGTTTGGCGGCGCGTTGCAGATCGTCGAGTGCAAGGTTCAGCTCGAGAACGTTCACGCGAGGCTCTCCAAGGAAGCCTAGCTGGCGCGGCTGGATCCGCCGCTGAACGAGGTCGCGAAGCTGCTGGTCTGTGAGGCCGCGCTGGGAGGCGATGCGGGCCACCTGAAAGAGCGCGGCCGCCGGGGTGATGTCGGGGTCGAGCCCAGACGCCGAGGTGGTGACCAGATCCACAGGAACGGACGGGGCGCTTTTTTCCGCGTCGATGCCGGCCTGCACGCGGTCGGCGAGAGCTTTGCTGCTGGGGCCGAGGTTCGATCCTGACGAGGAGGATGCGTCATAGCCGGTGCCGGCAGCGGAGGGGCGACTGTGAAAGTACCTTGGGCCGATGAAGGCTTGACCGATGAGCTTCGAGCCTACCAGTTGGCCGTCGCTCGCGTAGATGAGCTGCCCGTTGGCTTTGGCGGGGAAGCAAACGTGGGCGAGCGCCGTGATGGCGAGAGGGTAGACCAGGCCTAAAAGCACGGCGGTGATCAGGGTGTAGAGCAGCGAGATGACGATGTGCTTTTTCATAAGATTTCCAGCCCTCAGGCTTACGCGAGGTGAACGGCGGTGATAAGGACATCGATCAGCTTGATTCCGATGAACGGCACGATGATGCCGCCGAGGCCATAGACCAGGAGGTTTTTCTGGAGCAGGGCGGCGGCAGACATGGCCTTGTAGGAGACGCCGCGCAGGGCCAGCGGAATGAGAGCGATGATGATGAGCGCGTTGAAGATGACGGCGGACAGGATGGCCGATTCCGGCGAGTGAAGATGCATGACGTTGAGGGTGTTCAGGACGGGAAAGACGCCGGCAAACATGGCGGGGATGATGGCGAAGTATTTGGCGACATCGTTTGAGATGGAGAAGGTGGTGAGCGCGCCGCGGGTCATCAAGAGCTGCTTGCCGATTGCGACGATTTCGATGAGCTTGGTGGGATTGGAGTCGAGGTCCACCATGTTTCCGGCTTCCTTGGCGGCCTGGGTGCCGGAGTTCATGGCGACACCTACGTCCGCCTGGGCGAGCGCGGGCGCGTCGTTGGTACCGTCGCCGGTCATGGCGACCAGCTTTCCTTCGACCTGTTCGCGCCGGATCAGGTCCATCTTGTCCTTGGGTTTGGCTTCGGCGAGGAAGTCGTCGACGCCGGCCTCGCGGGCGATAGCGGCGGCGGTAAGGGGATTGTCGCCGGTGATCATGATGGTGCGAATTCCCATGGCCCGCAGCTGCATGAAGCGCTCGCGGATGCCGCCTTTCACGATGTCCTTGAGGTGAATGACGCCGAGGGCGACTCCGTTCTCCGCGACGACGAGCGGCGTGCCGCCGCTGCGCGCTATCGTTTCGACAGCGGCGCGGACCTCGGCGGGCAGCGCGGAGCCGGACTGCTCCAGGTAGCGCGCGATGGCGTCGACGGCACCCTTGCGGATGCTTCTGCCGTCCATATCGATGCCGGACATGCGGGTGGTGGCGCTGAAGGGTACGAACTCCGCGTTGAGCTGTCCGAGCTCACGCCCGCGCAGACCATAGCGCTCTTTCGCAAGGACGACGATGGAGCGGCCCTCCGGCGTCTCATCGGGCAGGGACGAGAGCTGCGCGGCGTCAGCGAGTTGATCGCTGGAGACACCGGGTGCGGGAACGAACTCAGCGGCCTGACGATTGCCCATGGTAATGGTGCCGGTCTTGTCTAGCAGCAGCGTGTTCACGTCGCCGGCGGCTTCGACCGCGCGGCCCGAGGTGGCGAGGACGTTGTGCTGCACCAGGCGGTCCATGCCGGCAATGCCGATGGCGGAGAGCAGGCCGCCGATGGTGGTGGGGATGAGGCAGACAAGGAGGGAGATGAGGACGAAGACGGTCTGCGGCGCGCCGGAGTAGACCGCGAACGGCTGCAAGGTGACGACAGCAAGCAGGAAGATGATGGTGAGGCCGGCGAGCAGGATGTTGAGCGCGATTTCGTTGGGAGTCTTCTGCCGCTCGGCGCCTTCGACCAGCGCGATCATGCGATCGAGGAAGGTTTCGCCGGGGTTGGATGTGATGCGCACCTGGATGACGTCGGAGAGTACGCGGGTTCCGCCGGTGACGGATGAGCGATCTCCGCCAGCTTCGCGGATGACGGGTGCGGACTCGCCAGTGATCGCCGATTCGTCGACCGAGGCGACCCCCTCGATGACGTCGCCGTCGCCGGGGATCACTTGGCCCGCGAGTACGCGGACGACATCGCCGGCGCGGAGCTCGGAACTGGGAATCTCCTCGAAGCTGTTGTTGCGCCGAACGAAGGCGGTGGTCTCGGACTTGGCGCGACGCAGCGCGTCGGCCTGGGCTTTGCCGCGACCTTCCGCCATGGCTTCGGCGAAGTTCGCGAAGAGGACGGTGAACCATAGCCAGAGGGTGATTTGCAGATCGAACTGGAAGTGACCCTGGTGGCGCAGGCGGTCCGTGACCAGGAGGATGGACGTGAGGACGCTTCCAACCTCCACGACGAACATGACGGGATTGCGCATCATGGTTCGCGGATGGAGCTTGACCAGAGCGTCGATGGAGGCACGGCTCATGATCCGGGTGTCGAAGAGCGACCTGCGGTTCTTGTTGTCTGTATTTTCAGGATTGGACATGGATATCTCCGAAGTGGGGGGAGAGACTAGAAACTGTGGCCAGCGCGGAGCAGCAGATGCTCGAGAACGGGGCCGAGCGCAAGGGCGGGAAAAAAGGTGAGGGCGCCGACGATCACAATGACTCCGGTGAGCAGGGTGGTGAAGAGCGGCGTGGTGACCGGGAAGGTTCCGGCGGTGGCCGGGATGCTTTTCTTCGCAGCCAGATTGCCGGCGAGGGCGAGCATGGGAATGAGCATGAGAAAGCGACCTACGAACATGGCGACGCCGAGAGTGTTGTTGTACCAGTGCGTGTTGGCGTTGAGACCAGCGAAGGCGGAACCGTTGTTGCCGGTGGCGGAGGTGTAGGCGTACAGAATCTCGGAGAGGCCGTGGGGACCGTGGTTGGTGAGGCTCGACAGGCCGTAGGTGGGGGAAAGTACGGCTACGGCCGAAAAGCCGAGGATTACCAGGGGGAAGATGAGCAAATAGAGCATCGCCATTTGTACGTCGTAGGCTTCGATCTTTTTGCCCAGGTACTCGGGCGTGCGGCCCACCATTAACCCGGCGATGAAGACGGAAAGAATGACGAAGATGAGCATGCCGTACATGCCCGCGCCCACGCCGCCGAAGACGACCTCGCCCAGGAGGATGTTGACCATGGGCACCATGCCGCCGAGCGGGGTAAACGAGTCGTGCATCGCGTTGACCGCGCCGCAGCTTGCATCGGTGGTGACGGTAGCGAACAAAGCTGAGTTGGCGATGCCGAAGCGAACCTCCTTGCCCTCCATGTTGCCGCCGGTCTGCGTCGCCGACAGCCGCTGGTCGACGCCGTGCAGTAGGGGATTGGGTTGCGACTCGGCCCAGTAGCAGGTAAGGGTGCCAGCCAGCCAGAGCACGGACATCGCGGAGAAGACCGCCCATCCATGCCGGGGCGAGCCGGTCATCTGGCCGAGCGTGACGGTAAGGCCGGCGGGAATGAGGAAGATCGCGAGCATCTGCAGCAGGTTGGTGAGCGCCGTGGGATTCTCGAAAGGGTGGGCGCTGTTGGTGTTGAAGAACCCGCCGCCATTGGTGCCCAGCATCTTAATGGCTTCCTGCGAGGCGACCGGACCCTGCGCGATCGTCTGCGTGGAAACGATGGTGGTGGAGGGCTTGCCGTCCGTGCTTGTCGCGGCTGCGGTTTGCGGTTCGACGAGACGGGCGGTGTCGTAGGGGCGCAGATTCTGCACGACGCCTTGGGAGACCAGAATGAGGGCGAAGACGGCTGAAAGAGGCAGCAGCACCCACAGGATCCCGCGGGTAAGATCGGCCCAGAAGTTGCCGAGCGTCTTCATCTCGCGCCGGGCGACGCCGCGAATGAATGCGATGGCCAAGGCGAGTCCTATGGCGGCGGACCAGAAGTTGTGCGTGGCCAGCCCGAGCATCTCCGTGAGATAGCTCATGGTGGTCTCGGGCGTGTAGGCCTGCCAGTTGGTGTTGGTGGTGAAGGAGATGGCCGTGTTCCAGGCGAGGTCCGGGGCTACGGCGGGAAGGTGCTGGGGGTTGAGCGGGAGATGATTTTGAAGACGCTCGACGAAGTAGGTGAGCAGGAGCGTTGCGGCGCTGAAGATGAGCATGGAGACGAGGTACTCGGTCCAGCGCATCTCTTCATCGGGCTGGATGCCGGTGGCGCGGTAGAGCAGGCGTTCCAGCGGTACGAGCACAGGGTCGAGCCAAGTGCGGCGGCGCTCGAAGACGCGCGTCATGTAAGAGCCCATGGGCCGGGCGAAGGCGAGGACCAGGGCAAAGAAAATCCCGATTTGCAGCCATCCATTGAGAGTCATCAAAATTTCTCCGGGCGCAGCAAGGCGTAGACCAGGTAGGCCATCAGAAGCACGGAAAGAAGTAGAAGCATCGCGTTCTCAATCATGTTTAGGCTTCGCTTTCAGCTTGTCGCAGGCGGTGACGTAGAGGTGCGCGGCTCCGAAGCAGAGCAGCGTGAGGAGGATGTAGAGCGCATCTGCCATGGTTTGGCTCCGGGTGCGGTTTAGAAGTGGTAGGTGATGTCACCGGCGACGACGAATTGGGTCTTCTTGGTGCCGAGGTCGTAGGCGGGCAGGTTGTAGGAGTGCTCCAGGCGAAGTTCGGGACGGAAGAGGATGGTCGAGCCGATCCAGTGCCCGTAGCTGAGGAGGTGCTCGGAGTACTTGGTGGTGTAGCCGGTACGCTGTCCCTTGATGTCGTCGACGAATTCGTTGCGTATAGAGAGGTAGTCGTGGGTCTTGAGTTCGCGCTCGAGGTAGTTGACTACAGCAGCTTCCGGCGCGAAGCAGGTGCGTTCGCCGTACGAGCAGAACGCACCGTTAGCTCCGACTTCGGGCGTGATGGGATTGGCGACGTTGCCGCCGATATTAGGGACCTGGCGCTCGTACATGTACCAGGTTTCGGTATCGGTATGCCAGCGTGCGTTGAACTTGTGGTACCAGGTTTCGTAGTAGCTTTGAACGTTGTTGTAGGCGTATTTGCCATCGTTGAAGGAGTTGGCACAGGTGTAGAGTGCGTCTCCGCCCTTGTGCCAGGTGAAGTCGACGCAGGCGGTTCCCGTGGGTTTTACGTCTTTGGACCAGGGCGCCACGTCATTGCCGCCGGAGAAGCCGGCCTGCGCCAGCCAGTGGTCGGAGAGCTTGACCGTGGCGACGATGCCGGTCTGGGTGTAGGGATCTACGGTGTAGAGCAAGGAGTGCGAGTAGGTGTAGTTATTCGGGGCAAGCTGGGCTTCGATATCCGGAAGCGAGATATAGCGACCGACGCGGATGTTCATGCCTTTGGCGACGTGCGGAATGTAGAGGTCGAAGTAAAACATCACGGGATCGTACCCATACTCATGGTTGCGGGCGAGCAGTTGCTGCGAGAAGATGCCTTTCGCGGTGGTGAAGCGGTAGTCCTGCCCGTAGAGCTGCGCCAGGCGGAAGCCGTAGTCGACGTGGTCCGTCTGAACGGTGTCGGGAAGGCGCTCGATGTAGAGCACCTGCTGGTCCGGCGTGACACGATTGGGGTTGTAGTAGTAGGCTGCGGGAGCGTTGGCCGCGTCGCCCTTGTTGGAGGTACTTACGTTGAAGCCTCCGTTGAACCAGCCGTAGATCTTGGTTCGGCTGCGGTTGCCATTGATGGCCTGCATCAGGATGTAGGTTTGGGTGTCGGGCGCGCCGAGGGTGGGTGCGCCGCCCACGGAGTAGTCGGACCCAGGAAACGGCGGAGAGTCAAGCGGGCCGTCATACCCCCTGCGGGTCGGCGACGGCCCGGCGGCCTGGGTGGGGTGCCAGTCCTCGCGGTAAGCAGCGGTGAAACGCTGAAAGAAGTTGCCCGGCGAGGTAGGGGAGGAGGAGGACTGAGTCAGAGTGTCTTGTGCAGGCTGACTGAAAGAATCTGTGCCGATTGAGGTGTCTTGCGAAAGCAGCGGGAGGGCGGAAAGAAGAAGGAAGAGCGCGGTACAGCAGCGAAACATGGAATGACCTCAACCTTCCTAGTGGAAGGCCGAGGACCGTTTGAAGTCAGTAGAGGATTTGTAAAGAAAGCGTTAAGTCGGCGGCTGTTCGGCTCGGAAACGATAGCCGATCCACGGTTCGCTTTCGATGTAGCTGGGTGTTTGCGCGCGGTCAATCTTTTTGCGGAGTTGCGCTATGAGAACGCGAAGGTACTCCGGCTGGCTTTCACCCGCGGCTCCCCAGATCGACTTCAGGAGAGTTTTGTGGGTAAGCACACGACCGGTGTTGTGCGTGAAGAGGACGAGAAGATCGAACTCTTTGGGGGTGAGGTGTACCTCTTCGCCACGAATGAGCACGCGATGGGCTTCGGTATCGATGTCGAAGTCGCCTTCGTGGATGCTTGCCAGCGGCGCGGGCTGGACGGCGCGGCGGCGGAGCTGGGCGCGCACCCGGGCGAGCAGTTCGGCGATACTGAACGGCTTGACAATGTAGTCGTCCGCTCCGCTATCGAGTGCAAGTATTTTGGAAGCATCGTGCTCGCGCACGGAGAGCACGATGATGGGCACATCGGCCAGCTGCCGGATCGCACTGGTCAGTTCGACTCCGTTCATATGGGGCATGGCGAGATCGGTGATGACGAGGTCGGGATTGAACTGCGCGAAGGCGGCCAGCGCTTCCACGCCGTCGCGAGCGATCGCCAGCTCGTAGCCGTGGCTCTGGAGGGATGTGCGCAGAACGCGGGTAATCTGGGGCTCGTCGTCAACGACAAGGATGCGCATGCTAAAGGGTTTCCTGGGTAACGATGTGGAGGTCTACATGGGGCGCGGCTGTGACGAAGCGCTGAATCTCGCGGAAGTACAGGTACTTCTTGATGCCGGTGAGGGCGGATCTGCCGAAGATCATCTGACTGATGCGGTGCTCGGTGGCGAACTGGGCAGAGGCGGAAGCCACGTTTGAACCCTTGAGCTGAACGATCTGTGCGCCCAGATTTTCGGCGAACCGCAGGTTGTCGGCGAGCGCGCGTGAGGACTCGGGTAGTTTGTCGCGCACGCCGGCAAGGTGCAGGACAAAGAACTCCGCGTTGATGCCGTGGGCCAGCCTGGCTCCGCGGGCAATCAGGTCGCGGGCGGCGGGGCTGGCGCTGACGCATACGGCCACCTTTTCCGCGACTGTCCAGTGCGCGCCTAGCTGCTTGCGTTTGACGTATTCGTCGAGGGTGCGGTCCACCGCCCGCGTGACGCGCTGCAGGGCGAGTTCGCGAAGGGCAATGAGGTTGCCGCGGCGGAAGAAGTTCGACAGCGCGCGATCCACCCTGTCCATGGGATAGATGTCTCCGCGGCGCATGCGCGTGGCAAGCGCCTCCGGAGTGAGATCGCTGATGACGATCTCGTCGGCGCGGTCGAGGACCCAGTCGGGAACGGTCTCGCGGACGGTGATGCCGGTGAGCGACTGCACGCGGGGCGTGATGCTTTCAATGTGCTGTATGTTGACAGTGGTGAGGACGTCGATGTTCGCGTCGAGCAGGGCGAACACATCCTCATAACGCTTGCCGAAGCGGCTGCCTTCGATGTTGGTATGCGCCAGTTCATCGACGAGCGCGACCTGCGGATGCCGCTCGAGAACGGCATCCACATCCATCTCCGCGAAGAGCGTTCCCTTGTAGTCGATCTTGCGGGGCGGCACGCGCTCCAGTTTTTCGGCGACTTCGCTGGTGCCGGCGCGCCCGTGGGTTTCCACGATGCCAATGACGACATCTTCTCCGCGGCTCTTACGGCGCAGACCTTCGCTCAACATGCTGAAGGTCTTGCCGACGCCCGGCGCGTAGCCGAGGAAAACCTTGAAGCGTCCGCGCTGTTTGGCGGCCGGCTCGGCGGAATCCAGCCAATCCTCGGGCCTTTTCTTTGGGTTCATAGACGTAGAATCTCAGGGGTGAACAACCAATGGCTTATCTTCGCGCTTCGCTGGCTCGGCGCCGGAGCGTGCCTTGCCGGAATTGTAACCTTCTACCGCGTTGTGGTCCCAGCCAACCCGACGACCGTCGCTCTCACGTTTCTGCTTCTCATCCTCTTCATGGCGGCAAGGTGGGGGCTGCGATACGCCATTGTGACTTCACTGGTGGCAACTGCATGCTACAACTTCTTTTTTCTGCCGCCGCTCTACACCTTCACGATTGCCGACCCACAAAACCTTCTGGCACTGGTTGTTTTCCTCATTACGTCTGTCTTTGCGAGCAGACTGTCCGACCGGCTTCGTGCCGAGTCCTATGCTGTGCGGGTACGCCAGTCAGAGTTGGAGATGCTCTACCGGCTGAGCCGAGCGTTGCTTCAGACCGAGGAGCTTGTGCAGCTTACGACGTCGATTCCTACGTCGGTGTCGGCTGCTACGGGAGCTCGCTCAGTTCTTTTCTATTTGCTGGAGGGAGACAGGACCTACCGCACCGGGGCAGAGCTTTCGTCGCAGCTCGGAGTCGCCGAGTTGAAGGAACTTTCACATGCGACGGGTGCTTCGTCCGCGCCCGCGGAGATGGAGTCTATCGTCCCGCTCCGCACTGGCGTGAAGCCGCGTGGAGTGCTTGTCATTACCGGAATCAGTCTCTCGGTTGCCAGCCTGGAAGCCCTAGGCGGACTGGTTTCCATTTCGTTGGATAAGGCGCATGCGGTTTCGGAGGTGACTCGCGCCGAAGCCGGAAAAGAGAGCGAACGGCTGCGGGGAATGATGCTCGATTCGATCACTCATGACCTGCGTACGCCGTTGACGTCGATCAAAGCTTCGGTAACGACGCTGCTCGACTCCGACGTTCCGCCCGCGGTCTCGACCGAGCTTCTCACAGTGATCGACGAAGAAGCCGACCGGCTGAATCGGCTGGTTGCACAAGCGGTAGAGATGGCCCAATTGGACACCCAGGAGGTTCACATGACGTTCGCACCTCAAGACCTTCGTGGGATCATCGCTGCGTCCTTGGAGGAGAACGCAGCCATCCTGGCGGGGCGCGAGGTTACCGTGCGTTTGTCGCCTATGCTGCCGCGGGTGAACGCGGACGCGGTCTGGGTTCAGAAGCTGTTGGGTAACCTGCTCGATAACGCCACGAAGTATTCGAGTCCGGGCCAGCCTATCTTCCTGAGCGCCGAGCTTCAGGGGGAGTTCGTAGCGTGCAGCGTCGCGGACAGGGGCGCGGGGATCGATCCGATGGAACAGTCCCTGATCTTTGAGAAGTTTTATCGGGCTAGAACGAGATCGTGGCAGGCCACGGGTACCGGCATGGGCCTGGCGATATGCCGGGCGATTGCTGAGGCACATGGGGGAACCCTGTGGGTAACGAGCCAAGTTGGGCAGGGCTCCGTGTTTACCTTTACGTTGCCCGCCGACGGCCGAGCGCCGGAACCGAATGCCAGGGAAGGTTCCCTTTCTGAATCGGTTTGACCCAACCCGATTCGACGACGGCACTCGGTCGCGGAGCATCGAAGTGAGGGAGGAGATTATCGATGGCTGAGTCACGCATTCCCCGCATTATGGAGCTGGCGCCGAACTTCGAGGCGAAGAGCACGCACGGGATGATCAAGCTGAGCGACTACACGATGCGCGGCAAGTGGGTGATGCTGTTCTCGCACCCTTCGGACTTTACGCCGGTGTGCTCGACCGAGTTTATCGAGTTCGCGAAGCGACAGGCGGACTGGGACCGGCTGAATGTGCAGCCGATCGGGGTTTCGATCGACTCGCTGCAGTCGCATATTGCCTGGGTGCTGGACTTGGAACGGATGTCGGGGGTAAAGATCGAGTTTCCGATTGTGGTGGATCTGGATCAGCGGGTGAGCCAGGCGTATGGGCTGGTGCATGAGGCGGTGAGCGATACGGCGACGGTGCGGTCGGTATTCTTCATCGACCCGAAGGGTTTGATCCGGGCGCTGCTTTATTACCCGATGCAACTGGGCCGGAATGTGGATGAGATTCTGCGGATGTTCGAGGCGTTACAGCTGGTGGATGCGGAGGGCGTGAGCTGCCCGGTAAATTGGAAGTCGGGCGATGCGGTTGTGGTGCCTGCTCCGGCGACGCAAGCGGATGCGGAAAAGAGGGTTTTGGGAGCTGCGGGAATGGATGTTCAGAGCTGGTATCTTTCCACCAAAGTTCTGCCCGCGCGGTAGGTACCCC
>CAXTPN010000078.1:7203-10419 GCA_964246125.1 uncultured Acidobacteriaceae bacterium | reverse complement strand
CCACCCCCCAACACGCCGTGCCCGCCCTGGCCGCTCTCAAAGCGGTCGAGGCTATCACTGGCGTCCGCCTGATCGAGCTCGGAAAGTGATGTCTGGCAGAGATGCGGAGTAACGCGTCACAGAACACCCTACCTCCGCTGCGGTTATCGCCGTAGCAGCCAACCTGGTAGATCGGCATGTGCTGCGGGCGCTGGACTCGATTCAGCTTGCAACCGCAATGGTAAAGCGCGAAACGACCGCACAGCCCACAAATGTGTTGTTCGTCACGTCCGATCGCAAGCTGCTCAAGGCTGCTGAAGCGGAAGAATTTGCCGCTTGGGATCCCTCGACAGGTGCGCCGTCAGGGTAAGAACCAGACATCGCCTCGCAAGTCAACTTTCCGCTTGAGTTCCGGCGACAACTGGCGCACCATCAGTCCATCGATCGGGAGAATCTTCGTGCATCTTGCCTGCAAGCTCCTCGCCAGCGCGTTCGCCCTCACAGCCATTTGCTCCGCGCAGACTACGCCCGCGCCCGTCGCGGCCGCCTACGAGTCAGACCCCAGGTTCATCGCCGCGCTGGCCGAGGGCAGGCAGCTCGTCAAGGAACGCAAGTACCAGTTTGCCGAGGATTCGTATAAGAGAGCCAACAAGATCGCCGGCGGCCAGTGCGCCAGATGTCTGGATCAGCTCTACCAGCTGCAGATGTCCCTGGGCAGCTACAAGGATGCAGCCGCGAGCGCCACTCAGCGTCGCTCGCTGGCCTCAGCGCCTTTGGACGAATCGGTTGCCGACACCCACCTGGGCGCGGCGCTGGTTGCGCAGGGCGGCGACAAGCCTAAACCGGCGCAACTCGAAGCCGCCCACGCCGCCTTTCAGGCCGCGCTTGCCGAACTGCCGAAGAATATCGCAGCCCGCTATCAGGATGGCTGCGTGCTCGCGAGCATGGGCAAAACCGACGATGCCAAGCAGGCCTTTGCGGCCTGCGCCCAGGAGGCCTCGCCCACGGATCCCATGCGCCCCCGGGCCGCCCACTTCGCGGAAAATCCGGAGCTTTCCCTGCACAAGATGGCTCCCGCGTTTGAGGTTACAGCCTCCGACGGCTCGCGCTTCAACCTCGACAACATGGGCGGGCGGGTGGTCCTCATCGACTTCTGGGCCACCTGGTGCGGCCCCTGCAACCAGGAGTTGCCGCACCTGCAGAAGATCGCCAGGGAATTCGCGGGCCAGCCCTTGGTCATCATCAGCATCAGTTGGGATTCGGATGAAGCTGCATGGAAGAGCTTCATCGCCAAGCATGAGATGACCTGGGTTCAGTACCGCGATGCTGATCACTCGCTGACCAGCCGCTTCGGTGTCTCCTCCATCCCGCACTACTTCACCATCGACTCCGATGGCGTCCTCACCGGAGCCATGCTGGGCTCGGACGACGATGTGGAAGGCAAGATCAAGAAGCTGTTGAAGCGCGCCAGAGAATCCCCGCCAGCCACTCTTCAGGCGTCTCAGCTAAACTAGCTTCAGGAATCCATCATGCCGCTTTACGAATACGAATGCACTGCGTGCCGCCGGCACACCGAAAAAATCCAGAAATTTTCCGATCCCGAGATCACCGCCTGTCCGCACTGCGGAGGCGAACTGAAGCGCGTTATCTCCGCTCCGGCATTCACCATGAAAGGAGGGGGATGGTACGCCGACGGCTACGGCAATGCCAAGCCGCCCTCCGCGCCGGCTTCGGATGCTCCCGCGGCTCCGGCGAATGACGCGGCCCCGGCAGCGGCTGCCGCACCCGCGCCGGCTGCCGCAGCACCGGCCAGCACCCCGGCGAGCGCGCCGGCCGCATCGTCTTCTGATAAGAAGTAGAACAAGCTGCTGCGTCGCTCGATGCGCCGGGTATCCCTACTTCTCCGCCGACTTTTTTGCGGCTTTCTTCGCGGTCTTTTTGGCAGATGTCTTTTTGGCTACGGTCTTCTTCGCGGCAGCCTTCTTCGGCGGCGGAACCTTGCCTCCAGCCTTGCGAGCCTCCGAAAGCCCGATGGCGATGGCTTGCTTGGGGTTGGTCACTTTCTGTCCGCTGCCGCTCTTCAGCTTGCCTTCCTTCATCGCCTTCATCTCGCGCTCGACACTCTTGCCGGCCGCGTCGCCGTACTGCTTGCCGCTGGATTTCTTTGCAGTTGCCATGCAAATCACCTCAGCGAAGTGAGAGCATTGACTGCACCAAACAGGTTGCACAATCTGGGCATATCAGTCCTTTGCCGAAGTTAGAACGTACGATTCCATACAACCTGCTGTCATTAACGTAACTCGAATCAAACGCACACCATGATTGAGAACCATGCGGCGCTTACACAGTAAGCAGGGTATCTTGGGTGCCGGAGGAAACATATGGGATTACTCGATTCACTGGAATCGCTCGCGGGCAACAAGCTGGGGCAAAGCGGCGGCGGCTCAAACGCAAACATCGCCGGGGGACTGTTGAGCGCGCTTGAAGAGCACCCCGGCGGGCTGGGCGGCTTGATGAACCACATGCAGCAGAATGGCGTTGACCCGCAGTCAGTCGCGTCCGGACAGCCGGCCACGCCGCAGCAGATGGACCAGGGTCTGGCGGGATCGGGCATCATCGAGAAGGTCGCGGCGCGCGCGGGTGTCTCGCCGGAGGTCGTCAAAATCGGTCTAGCCACCGTCCTCCCCGTTGTCATGGCGCACTTTACCCAGGGTGGAACAACGGCACCCCCAAGCAGCGGGTTTGGCGGGGCCGCCAGCCAGATTCTGGGCAAGTTCCTCTAACAGCGCGTAGTACCTATGCATCACTCACTGAGTTTCATCAAGACATCGGAGGAACATTCATGGCGGATTTTGCAGCATTGCAGGCGAAGTATGCTCCAGTAGTCGACACGATCAAGGAATTTGAGCCGTATGGCGCGAAGTTTGTAGGGTCGGAACTCACCGGCGAGCAGTATCACCTGGTCGCGCAGGTTCCTTCGCAGGTGGTCGAGAACCGCGTCTGGGATGCGATCAAGGCGGTCGATCCGCAGTATGCCGACCTGAAGCATGAGATTACCAACACCGGCGGCGCGGACCAGAAGTATACGATTCAACCAGGCGACAACCTCAGCAAGGTAAGCAAACTTTTCTACGGCGATCCGAACCACTACGCAAAGATTGCCGAAGCTAGCGGCATATCCGATCCGAACAAAGTTCAGGTTGGGCAGCAAGTAACCGTACCCGCTCTGTAGCAGAG
>CAXTPN010000078.1:0-7193 GCA_964246125.1 uncultured Acidobacteriaceae bacterium | reverse complement strand
GTAGCAGAGCTGGGGAACCTGCAAGGCCTCGCGGTTCGCCGCGGGGCCTTTGCATTTTGTAAAGCCATCAACGTGCAGATCATTTGTCCGGTGGCTCCGGGATGTCGGGGATATCCGGCGGCGGTGCCCCGCCGGCGTAGTAGGTCAGGCGATATCGAATCTTCGCGTCCGGGTAGTCGGGAACCTTCACCGTGAGACGGTGCAGACCGGGGGCGACCGGCGCCGAGTTTGAGGTTGCCGGCTG
This sequence comes from uncultured Acidobacteriaceae bacterium, assembly GCA_964246125.1. Taxonomy (GTDB): domain Bacteria; phylum Acidobacteriota; class Terriglobia; order Terriglobales; family Acidobacteriaceae; genus Edaphobacter. The sequence continues at coordinate 6,949 of CAXTPN010000078.1, read as the reverse complement.
AAAGCTGATCAGGTAGAAGTTGTGGATGTGGTTGGCGAGGCGGTGGACGCCGGCTTCAAAGCCCTTTTGCGAGTTAAAGTTGGTGTACTCGCCGCCGCTGACGGACGAGAGCGTATGCGGAACGTTGCGGCGCAACGCGTTGACGACCAGCATGATTGCTTCGAGCGGGTTCGGAGCGACACCATGCAGCATCGCGATGAGGTCATCCTTGCCGGGGCTGAATGAAACCGAGTCGACGACCGTGTTCGAGCGGCCCAGGCCGGCGATGACCGCGGCGGGCTTGATCTTCGAGCCGTGATCCCGCGTCTCGCCGATCAGCAGGATGGCGCGCCGGTTGTGGCTGCTGGCGGGCGCGGCGTCGAGCAGGTGGTTGGCGTAGTCCACGGCGTCGAGCGTCACCGCATCCTTCTCGTCCTCACAAGGCTCGAGATTGGCGAAGCCATCGGCTAATTTCTTCGCGGAGCCGGTCAGCGGCGTCAGCAGTTCAATCTCGGTTCCGTAGGAGACCAGGGCGACCTGGTGCGGAGCGCCGCCCAGAACGTCGTCGACCATCGCGGTGAGACCGCGCATGCGGCCGAACTGCTCGAACGCGGCGCGTGAACACTGCACGACGACGACCAGCGAAAGGCCAAGGGCATCGGTGTCCTCATCCAGACGGATCGTCTGCGGCACGCCGTTATCTTCCAGCGCGAACTGCTCGGGCTTCAGGTCGTAGAGCATGTCTCCGTGCTTCGTCTGCACCTGCGTGGGAACGAGAACGAGGTTGGAGTTGGCGCGATAGGTAAAGGGATTCTGATCGGGTGCGGGCGCTGCCTGGGAGCGCGCCGGCGAGGCCTGAAGCCCGGAGAGCAGGAGCGCGGCGATCGCAAGCAGGGTTCTCATCAGGGCTGGTCGTTGGACGTTGCTTACACAGCTAAGATGCCGCCTCCGCCCCTCGCCTTCGCCGCTCCTCGTAGCAACGCAGATGAACATGCGCGACTTTCAGCAGCGGCGTTGCCAGCCGGTGCCGTTCCGCCCTGTCCAGCAGGTCGCCGACGATCTGCTGGGCCTCGATCGGGCCGCCGGCTTCAAGGTCTCGCAGCATCGACGCAGTAAACGATGAGCCCGCGCGCGTCAGGTAGCCGGAGGATTGCTCGATGAACGCGGGTGCGGGCGGGAAGCCCTCGCGGACCGCGATTTCGGTGCACTCGGAGAACAGTTGCATCGCCAGCGGAACGCCGCCCGCCGCTACGATATCGCCGACGCTGGCGCGCAGCAGGCAGGTGATGCCGGCCGACGCGGCGATGAAGGTCCACTTCTGCCACATTTCGCGCAGGATGGCCGGCGTGCACTCCACCATGAAGCCCGCATTCGAAAGCGTTGCGGTTACCGCGTGCATGCGAGCGCTCTCCGGATCGTCGCGGTCGCCGAAGAACAGGCGGTCGAGCGAGTTGAGGTGGCGGATCGTTCCATCGGCGTCGCGCGTGGCGGAGATAACGCAGCCACCGCCCAGAACGTGTTCGCGCCCGAACCGCTGGTCCAGGCTGGCGAGGTGCGCCATTCCATTCAGCAGCGGCAGGATCGCGGTCCGCGGGCCAACCGCGACGGCGAACGAATCCATCGCGCCGTCGAGGTCATGCGCCTTGCAACTGAGCAGAATCAAGTCGAAGGGGACGGCTGATGCGGCTAGTTCCTCCGCGAGAACGAGCGGCGGATGTGGCAGCGTCAAGTCGCCCTTCGGGCTAAGGACGCGCAGCCCTTCGGCTGCAAGCCTCTGAGCGCTCTGCGGCCGAACCAGGAACGTCACATCGCGACCGGCGGTCAGCAATCGGCCGCCGAAGTAGCCGCCAAGCGCGCCGGCGCCGACGACCAGAATTCTAAGGTTCCTGCTCTCGTCTACAAGCTCATCGGGCGACTCCATGCCCCATGCTCTCAGTCTTCCACGGCATGCGGCAAGGCAAAACTGTTCAATTTCTTCGGATCGGCTGAGGATTCGCGGTAAGGGCGTAGTTCCAGCAGCTCTTCAACGCTGTAACGCGCTGTTGTGCCGTCGGAGAAATTGACGAGCAGCCCGTAATCGCCAACCTGATCGATATCCACCAGCGTTACTTCTTCGATCATGACGGCACTCCGCTTTCAAACGATGCAGAAACGCCCTGCGAGGGCAGTGCATATGATGCCGCAGTTAGGCCACGCCTAAACGTGAAAACCCGCGGCTTGAATTTAGTTGCTCTTCTTTTCCTGATTCAGCAAATTAGCCTTTGTGGCTGTCTCAGCCCCTGCGCTAGGCCCCCCTCCAGAGCCGCCCGGTGTAAATTGGCGTAGGGTACGGTCGTGCGCCGTGACAATCCAGAGGGACAGGAATGAGATCATTGCTGGCAACGGGAGCTTTATTGATGATTGGAGTTGCGGCTGCGGCCCAGAGCATAACCTATCCCAACGCGCGGATAACTCAGCAGACGGACAACTACTTTGGAACCAGCGTGCCGGACCCCTATCGCTGGATGGAAGATGTCGATTCGCCGGAGGTGAAGACCTGGGTCGACGCCGAAAATGCGCTGACGCACAGCTTCCTCGCGGACGTACCGGCGCGTGACCGGATCCATGCGCGCCTGATGGAGCTCAACGACTATGAGCGGTTCACCGCGCCGGAGCGGGAGAGCGGCCGCTACTTTTACCGCAGGAACTCCGGCTTGCAGAACCAGTCCGTGCTTTACTGGCAACAAGGCTTGGACGGCGAGCCGAAGGTGCTGCTCGACCCCAACACTCTCGCGAAAGATGGAACGGTTGCGCTCGACTCCATCTCCGTCTCAAATGACGGCAAGCTGATGGCCTATGCGTTGGCAGAGGCGGGCAGCGACGTGCAAAAGGTGCGGGTCAAAGTCGTCGCGACGGGCGAAGACCTGCCCGACCTCGTCGAATGGGTGAAGTTCAGCGGGGTCAGTTGGCTGCACGACGGCAGCGGCTTCTTCTACTCAAGCTTCGGCGTGCCGAAGACTGAAGCGGAGCGCGCCGCAGCCCTGAAGCGCGCCGCGACCTTCCACAAGGTCTACTTTCACAAGCTGGGAACGCCGCAGACTGCGGATGTCGTAGTCTTTGAACGCCCCGACGACAAGGAAGTGCTGTCGCACGGCGGGGTCAGCGATGACGGCCGCTGGCTGGTCCTGAGCCAGACCAAGGGACACACCAATGCGCTGGCCGTGAAAGATCTGACCAAGCCGGGCTGGCAGTCCGAGGAGTCGGCCTTGATCCGGATTGCAGCCGTCGCCGACGCGACCTACGACTTCATCGGCAGCGATGGCACGCAGGCCTGGATTCAAACCAATAAGGATGCGCCCCGGGGAAAGGTAATGAAAGTCGACCTGGAGCACCCGGAGCGCGACCGCTGGACGACCATCGTGGCGGAGCAGGCGAACTCGCTCGAAAACGCGAGGATGGTGGGGGAGAGCCTGATTCTGGCCTACCTGGTGGATGCCAAGACCGAGGCGCATGTGCATGGGTTGGATGGCGCGTTGAAGCAGAAGCTTGCGCTGCCCGCCATCGGAACGGCGAGCTTCGGCTACGGGAAGAAGACGGACAACGAAATTTTCTTCACGTTCACCAACTACACCACGCCGCCAACGGTCTACCGGTTAGACCTGAAGACTCTGACTTCGAACATATGGAAGCAGCCGAAGCTTGTCTTCGACCCCGCTCAGTACGAGACGCGGCTTTTCTTCGCTCCCAGCAAAGACGGCACGAAAATACCGCTGTTCGTCACGTTCAAAAAGGGTACGAAACTGGATGGGACCGCGCCCGCGATCCTATATGGGTACGGCGGTTTCAACATCTCGCTCGGCCCCGGTTACAGCTCGTCACGGCTGGCGTGGATGGAGATGGGCGGAATCTATGCGGAAGCCATCCTGCGCGGGGGCGGCGAGTACGGCGAAAGCTGGCATCTCGCCGGCACCAAAGCGCACAAGCAAAATGTCTTCGATGACTTCATCGGGTGCGCCGAGTATCTGATCCACAACAGTTACACCTCCCCAAAGAAGCTCGCGATCAACGGCGGCAGCAATGGCGGCCTGCTGGTGGGCGCCGTCGAGCTGCAACGCCCGGAGCTGTTCGGCGCGGTGCTCGCGCAGGTCGGCGTCATGGACATGCTGCGCTTCGACAAATTCACCATCGGCTACGCCTGGAAGTCAGACTACGGCAGCCCCAGCGACAACGAAGCCGACTTCCGCGCCATCCTGAAGTACAGCCCCCTGCACAACGTCCGCCCCGGCGCCCGTTATCCGCCCACCATGATCACCACCGCCGACCACGATGACCGCGTCTTCCCGGCGCACAGCTTCAAATTCGCAGCCACCATGCAGGCCGCCGCCGCGCGCACGCAGGGGGCCGCGCCCGTACTCATCCGCATCGAAACCCGCGCCGGCCATGGCGGAGGCATGCCGCTCTCCAAGCAGCTCGATGTGACTGCGGACATGTATGCCTTCTTGGTCAAGGAACTCGCAATGCAGTAGCCCACCCGCGGCTAGATCTTCTGCACACGCTGCACGTCCCGCACGCCCGGCACCTTGCGCAGGTTCTGCGTCAGCTTCGTCAGGTGCCGCACGTCCACCGTCTCGATCACGAAATCCACCACGAACGTCCCGTCCGTCGTCGGCTTCGAGTCCACCGACTTGATATTCGTGCCGTCGTCCGAGATGATCGCCGTAAACTCCTTCAGCATCCCGGTGCGGTCGTCGCAAAAGATGGTCAGCTTCACCGGGTACGTCGTCGGCTTTTGCGAGCTCGGGTCCGCGCCCCACTCCACCTGAATCCGCCGGTCCGACTCATACAGCAGATTCTGCACGTTCGGGCATCCCCGCGCATGCACCGCCACGCCCTTCCCTCGCGTGACGTAGCCGATAATCTCCTCGCCCCGGATCGGGTTGCAACATCGCGCGCGATACACCAGCAGATCGTCCTGCCCCTCCACCTGCAGCGAGTCCGATCCCTTGCCGAAGAACACCCGCTTCACCGCGTCGGACATCTGCGAGATCGCGTCCTTCATCCCCGGCAGCGTGCCCTGCGCCTCCGGCTCCGCGGGCATCGTGCTACCCGGCTCCAGCTTATTCAGCACCACCCTCGCCGAATACTTTCCGAAGCCGACGCCCGCCAGCAGCTCCGGCTCCGACCCCAGCCCATAGTCGTTCGCCACCCGCACATAATCAGCCTCGTGAAACTTCGAAAGCGCCAGCTTGAACTTGCGCGCCTCCCGCTCCAGCAGCTTCTTGCCGATCTCGATGGCGCGTTCGCGCTGATGCTCATTCAGCCAGTGCTTGATCTTATTGCGCGCCCGGCTCGACTTCGTAAACGACAGCCAGTCCCGCGACGGCGCATGCCCCGCCTGCGTCGAAATCTCTACGATATCGCCGTTGCGCAGCTTCGTCCGCAGCGGCACGATCCGCCCATTCACCTTCGCGCCAGTGGTCGTGTTCCCCACCTCGGTATGGATCGCATACGCGAAGTCGATAGGGCTCGCGTCCTTCGGCAGCACCACCACCTTGCCCTTCGGCGTAAAGGTGTAGACCTCCTCCGGGTACAGGTCGATCTTCAGCGTCGACATGAACTCGTTCGGATCGGTCATCTCGCGCTGCCACTCCATCAGCTGCCGCACCCACGCCAGCCGCTGCTCGTCCTTCGCGCTGACGGTGTCGCCCGCCTTGTACTTCCAGTGCGCCGCGATCCCCTCTTCCGCGATCCGGTGCATCTCTTCGGTGCGAATCTGCACCTCGAACTGGTGTCCGCCCGGCGCGATCAGCGTGGTGTGCAACGACTGATACAAATTCGGCCGCGGCATCGCGATAAAGTCCTTGATCCGCCCCGGCACCGGCCGCCACTGCGCATGCAGCAGCCCCAGCACCGCATAGCACTCCGCCACCGTATGGCAGATCACCCGGATCGCCAGCAGGTCGTACACCTGGTCCACTGGAATCTTCTGCGAGGTCAGCTTCTGCTGGATCGAGTACAGCCGCTTGATCCGCGACTCCACCCGCGCCTGGATGCCGGACTCCTCCAGCTTGCTTTGCAGAGCGATCACAATGTTCGCGAGAAACTCCTCGTTCGCCCCGCGCAGCGTCTCTACCTCCTCCTCCACCTGCCGGTACGCGATCGGGTCGGTATAGCGGAACGCCAGGTCCTCCAGCTCGCCGCGCAGCTTGCCCATGCCCAGCCGGTGCGCCAGCGGCGCGAAGATGTCCAGCGTCTCCTTCGCGATCTTCTGCTGCTTCTCCGGCTTCAGGTGTTCAAGCGTACGCATGTTGTGCAGGCGGTCCGCCAGCTTGATCAGCACCACCCGCACATCCGTCACCATCGCCAGCAGCATCTTGCGGATGTTCTCCGCCTGGTGGTCTTCGCGGTTGGCGAACTTGATCTTGTCCAGCTTGGTCACGCCCTCGACGATGTGCGCCACCTGCTCGTTGAAGCGTTTGGCAATCTCCGGCGAGGTCACGTCTGTATCCTCCACCGCGTCGTGCAGCAGCCCCGCCGCGATGGCCGTCGAGTCCATCTTCAAATCCGCTAGAATCTGGCAGACCTCCAGCGGATGAATGATGTAGGGCTCGCCCGACGCGCGCCGCTGCCCCTCATGCTGCTGGATGCAGAACGTCCACGCCCGCCGGATCAGGTCAAGGTCGTCGTTCGGCCGATTGTGATGAACCGTTTCGAGCAGCCGCTCGAAGCGTGCGTCGATCTCCCCGGAAGAGGTTGACGGGCCGGCAGCGGGTACCGGCGCCTGGGCGGCTGTCGTCAGCAAACCCGAAGGCTCGTCCAGGCTCCGCACCGCCTCATCCGGCCCGGTCGGCGGAACCTGTAGCGCCGATTCCAGATCGATGCCCGCGACACTGTCCGGCTCACCCGAGACAGGGAGCGTAGCGGAGGGGCTGATGGTGAGTTTGCCGGAGCGGGGCGTCGCCGGCGGAGCGCTTCCCATGTCGCATTATAG
>CAXTPN010000077.1:9453-10475 GCA_964246125.1 uncultured Acidobacteriaceae bacterium | reverse complement strand
CCCCTGGTCGTCGGCCACGCGGTCGCCGACCTCCGCGCCGGCGCCACCCAGCATAAGATCGTCTTCCACGCCCTCCGCCTCCTCGGCCTCGCCTCCGCCTCCGCCGTCTTCCTCTTCATCACCCGCCAGGTACTCATCGGCGCATCCCGTGAGATCGAGTTCGATCTCCGCAACGACCTCTTCGCCAACCTTGAGCGCCAGTCCGCCAGCTTCTACCAGACCCACCGCACCGGCGACATCATGGCCCGCACCACCAATGACCTCTCCGCCGTCCGCCAGCTCCTCGGCCCCGCCGTCATGTACTCCGCCAACGCCCTCTTCTTCACCTGCGCCGCGCTGCCCTTCATGCTGCGCATCAGCCCCCGCCTCACCCTCTTCGCCTTTATCCCCATGCCCATCGTCTCGGTGCTGGTCCAGCAGCTGGGCGCCCGCATCCACACCCGCTTCGAGCGCATCCAGGCCATGTTCTCCGATATCTCCGCCAAGGCCCAGGAAAATTTCTCCGGAGCCCGCCTCATCCGCGCCTTCGCCCAGGAAGAGGCCGAAGCCGCCTCCTTCGAGACCGCCAACCTCGAATACATCGGCCGCTCCCTCCACCTCGTCCGCCTCATGGCCATGCTCTGGCCCACCCTCGAGTTCATGCTCGGCCTCGCCCTCACCATCACCCTCTTCGTCGGAGGCCACGAGGTCGTCGCTCACCAGATCACCCCCGGCCAGTTCGCCGAGTATCTCGTCTACATGGTGCAGCTCACCTTCCCCTTCATCGCCATCGGCTACGTCGTCAACCTCTTCCAGCGCGGCACCGCAAGCATCATCCGCATCGACGAACTCCTCCGCCAGCAGCCCTCCATCGCCGACGACCCCGTCACCGCCTCGGATTGGTTGTCATCCCGCAGCGAAGGCGGGGTTCCCAGCGAGCGTTCTCTGCTCGCTGGGGTGCAAGCGAAGGGATCTGCTTCTAGCGCTGCCACCACCCTCCAGGGCCACATCCAGTTCCGCAACCTCACCTTCGCCTATGAGAC
>CAXTPN010000077.1:8623-9443 GCA_964246125.1 uncultured Acidobacteriaceae bacterium | reverse complement strand
CTCTTCCCTCGCCGTCGTCGGACCCACCGGCTCCGGCAAATCCACCCTCGTCAATCTCATCCCGCGCATCTACGACGCCGCTCCCGGCACCGTCCTCATCGACCACCAACCCATCCGCGAAATCCCCCTCGCCACTCTCCGCGAAAACATAGGCACCGTCCCCCAGGAGACCTTCCTCTTCTCCGACACCATCGCCCACAACGTCAGCTTCGGAGCCCCCGCCGCCACCGATCAGCAAATCCAGGACGCCGCCTCCATCGCCCACATCCGCACCGAAATCCTCGACTTCCCCCGCGGCTTCTCCACTCTCGTCGGCGAGCGCGGCATCACCCTCTCCGGCGGCCAGAAGCAGCGTACCGCCATCGCTCGCGCCGTCATCCGCAATCCCCGCATCCTCATCCTCGACGACGCCCTCGCCAGTGTAGACACCTTCACCGAAGAGCAGATCCTCTCCGGCCTCAAGCAGGTCATGCAGGGCCGCACCACTATCCTCATCTCCCACCGCACCTCCACCGCCCGCAACGCCGACCAGATCGCCGTCCTCGTCGAAGGCCGCATCGCCGAGCTAGGCACCCACGAGGACCTCCTCGCCCGCAACGGCTACTACACCCGCCTCTACGAAAAGCAGCAACTCGAAGAGGAACTCGCCGTAGCCCAGTAATCGGCTAAGCCGACCACCGCGCCGCCACGACGCCACCCTCCGCCGCACTCGCCGGAGGCACAAACTTCTCCTCCCGAGTCCGCAACTCCCGCGGTAGCACCCGCCCCGCCGCCGGATCCCGCGCCACGCTCGCCCACCCCTCCCGAACATTCCGCACGC
>CAXTPN010000077.1:0-8613 GCA_964246125.1 uncultured Acidobacteriaceae bacterium | reverse complement strand
CGAGGACCTCCTCGCCCGCAACGGCTACTACACCCGCCTCTACGAAAAGCAGCAGCTCGAAGAAGAATTAGCCGTAGCCCAATAAAAGCGCGTAGTGCGAGTCCCAAAAGAAAAAGAACAAGCCGTAGCCTGTTCTTATCCCTTCTTTTGATCCTTTTATCCGCGTTACGCAGACCACCGCGCCCCCGAAACCCCGCTTTCCACCATCGCCGCCGCCGGAGCCACAAACTTCTCCTCCCGCGTCCTCAACTCCCGCGGCAACACCCGCCCCGCCTCCGGGTCTCTCGCCACCACCGCCCAAGCCTCTCGCACGTTCCGCACCCACCCAATCACCTCCTCGAAGCCCTCCACCGACTCCACGTGCGAAGCCTCCAGCGTCATCGTAAACATCGCCGCGTAAAAGTCCGAAAGCGAAGCCGCCGCGCTCCCGCCCACATCCGGCCGCAACCGCGCCTGCAAATACATCAGAATATCCACCACCTTCTTCACCGCCACCCGCCGCCCAATCGTGTCGCGCTCCCCCACGCATTGCTTCGCGCGATGCAAGGACCGAATCGCCGCGTCATACAGCCCCACCACCAGATCCATCCCCGTAGCCCCCATCATCGTCTGCTGCTCGTACGTCATCGCTTCCATCGATTCTCCTTAGGCTTGCGTCTGGTTGTAGCCCGTGATCGAGCTGTAAATCTCATTTACTTCATTCAACTGGCTCGGAATCGACTGCAATATCTGGTTCGCCGTCGTCAGCTCCGCGGTCAACGTCGTCTTCTCAGTCGCGATCAGCGCGTCCTCCGCCGTAATGTTCGCGTTCAGCCCCGTCTCCTCGCTCGAGTTCTGCGCCAACGCCAGCGACACCGCGCCGGTCGGGGACGACGACCCCAGCGTGCCCAGCGCAGTCGAAAACGTCTGCCCAAAGCTCCCCGAGTTCTGCAAGAACCCCGTAACATCGGCATAGTGCGCGTTCAGCGTGCTGTCCAGCGTGCTCACGTCCAGCGACAGCGTCCCATTCTCCCCCAGCGTCAACCCCAGCTGCCCAATGTTGTTGATCGATCCACTCGCCGCCCCGCCCAACAGGCTCGACGATAGCTGACTCTGAATCAGCGCCAGCGTCGGATCGCCATACAGCGGCTCGGCCGCTCCCGTCGCATCCTTCCCCTCCTGCGTCTTCACTGACGCCACCACCGCGTTGTAGGCCGTCACCAACGCCTGCACCGCTGTCTCTACCGTGCTGTTGTCGTTCGTAATCTGAACCTGCACCGGCGTCCCACTTGCCGCCGCCAGCAGCTGAAACGTCACTCCCGGAATCGCCCCTGTCACCGTATTCGACGCGCTCGTCGTCGCCAGTCCATCCACCGTCAATTGCGCGTCCTGCCCCGTCTGCCCCACTGAAAATCTCACGCTCGTCGAGGTCGTCGCATCGGTCAAGCTGGGGGTCAGCGTAAGCGCCCCCGCCGCTCCGCTTGTGTTGCTCACCAATGAAAGCCGCGACCCGCTCGTGCTGCTCACCACGCTCGCCGTCACCCCATACGAGCCGGAGTTGATCGCCGTCGCCAGTGTCGCCAGCGTGTTGTCGGTCGAGTTCAGCGTAATCGTCTGGCGCGCTCCCGACCCGATCTGGATGCTCAAGCTCCCGCTCAACGTATCCGACGCATTCGTTATCTGATCCGAATACTGCGATGAAGTCTGCGCCAGCGAAGTCACCGTAATCGTATGGCTGCCCGCGATCGCCGACGCGCTCGCCGACGAAAGCGTCAGCACATTCGTATCCGAGCTCGACCCCTGCTTCGACGCCAGCACCCCATCGAAGTTCGTCAGCGCATCCACCGCCGTCGACAGGCTCGAAAGGTTCGTTCCCAGTCCCGTCAATGCCGTATCCTGCGCCTGCAAACTTGTGAGCTGCGTCTTCCACGGCGTCTCGATCGATGACGAGATCGCCAGAATCGAGCTGACTGTCGTCGCTACATCGAAGCCCGCCCCGCTCGTTGCCGATCCGAAGTTCAACCCCACAGTGCCCATCACGACCTCCCGGTCCTGCCCTTGCATGTACAACGCCAACTCAAACAATCCCGAATTAGGAAACGCTGTTGATCCCAGCGCGGCACGATGGAAAAAAGGGCAGGCCCGATACTCCGAGCCTGCCGCCACGTTCGCTCTCTTTTGCCCAGAGAGCGACTAAGTCCCGTTACTGGACAAGCTTCAGTACCTCCTGTTGCACGCTATTCGCCTGCGCCAGGGCGCTGATACCGGTCTGGCTGAGCACCTGATACTTTGCCAGGTCGCTTGCTGCCTGACCGTAGTTGGTGGCGGTGATCGCGCTCACCGCCGAAGTCAAATTCACCGATTCCGCTGCTGCGACGTTCGAGGCCGATGTCAACTGATTGATCCCCGCGCCCACGATGCCGCGCTGATACGCCACATCGGCAATCGCGCTGGTCACGCTCGTCAGCACCGTCTGTGCCGTCGCCGCCGTCAGCTTCGACACGTCCACCGCGGCGCCGGCTGCGAAGTTCACACCCGCTCCGTTGGCTCCCGGCGCGGTCGTCTGCGTCAGTGCCGACCCTGTAAGCACAATCGTGTTGCTGACACCGGTCGCGCCCGTCAACACCAGTGCGCCTGCTGACACGCTCGCCGTCACGCCCACGCTGCCTGCGGTGAACGCCGCGTTCAGCTGCGTCACTGCCTGCGCCACCGTGCTGCCTGCGGTTACGGTGTACGACACCGCAGCCGCGCCGGCATACGCCAGGTTGATCGTGCCGCCCACCGTGCTGCCCGCCGCCGGAGCCGCGAACGTCGCAACCGCGCCCGCGCCCGCCGTAGGGGCCGAGGCCGTCGGAGTGGTGATCGCCGTAGTCACGCCCACGGGGGCCGAAATACCCACTCCCCCGACAGTCAATGTGCCCACGTTTTCGCTGTAAACGTCCGCGCCGCTCGCTGTGCCGTCACTGACGAACACCGTCTTCGCCGTCGCCGAAAACACCGAGTTGCCGTTGTAGTTGGTCGTCGCGCCGATATTGCTGATCTGCGTGAGAATGTTCTGATACTCCTGATTCGCCGCGCTTACCTGGTTCGAGTTCAGCGTGCCGTTGCTCGCCTCGGTCGCCAGTGTCACTGCGCGATTGAGCAGATTCGTCACCTGCGAGAGAGCGCCATCCGCCGTCTGCAGCAAGCCGATACCCGCGCTCACGTTCTGCCCCGACTGCGTCAAGGCCGAGACGTTCGCCTGCAGCCCGTTCGCAATGGCCAGGCCGGCCGCGTCGTCCGCGCCGCTGTTGATCCGCGACCCGGAGGATAGTTGCTGCAGCGTGTTCTGCAGGCTGGATTGTGTCTGATTCAAATTGTTCTGCGCGTAAATTGATGCAATGTTGTTCAATAGACCCAAGGACATTTGTTCCGCTCCTGTGTTGCCGGTTTAGGTTTCCGCGCCGCCCGTCCCTGGTGCTGGTGTTGGTGAGTCGCCTACAGCCCAATGGCTGGTTGGCTTCACCTCCTTAGCTGCGGAAGGTTGCGCGTTCCTCAACTCCATCGGCGTTCCCAACCGCGACTTTAGTCATCACCACGAAATCCTTTGCGCTTGTCTTTGCATCTGCCTTGTGCTTGGCTCCTGCATGGCCGGTCCCTTCTCTACCGCATCTGCCCCTTCTATTTGTCTCCCGTAGCGCAGCGAAGGGACCTGCGGTTGTCTCGCACGTCCCCCTTGGGTCCCAAGCAACCCCTCTATACTTGTCATCCGCAACATCCAGGCATCCCATCCACGATCCGGCTCTAGCCCGCCGCTTTCCCGCCGATAACCCAATCACGGAGGTGAAGACCGCATGATCGATCTCACCCGTCTCAATGGTCACCCCATCGTCGTCAACTGCGACCTCATCAAGTTTGTCGAGTCCACGCCCGACACCACGCTTGCGCTCGTCACCGGCGAAAAGCTCATCGTCCTCGAGTCCCCCGGCGAGGTCGTTGAGCGCACAGCCGCCTTCCGCGGCGGCATTCTTTCGCTCGCCTGGCCCGACGCTGCATCTGCCCTGACCGCCCGATCCGCATCCAGGTCCGCCTGCAATCCAGCCTTCGTAACCGCCGAATAAGGAGCCTCCACCATGGACATCGCAAGTATCGGCGGCATCATCCTCGCGCTCGTCGGAATCTTGGGCGGCATGATGATCGAAGGCGGCAGCCCCGTCGAAATCATGAAGCCTACCGCCGCCATGATCGTCATCGGAGGCACCGCCGGCGCCTGCATGCTGCAGTTCCCGCTCAACATCTTCATCGCCGCGCTCAAATCCCTCATCAAGGTCTTTCTCCACAAGGGCGCGGACGGCGAAGCCATCCTCCAGCAGATCGTCGGCTTCGCCAACAAAGCCCGCAAGTCCGGCATCGTCTCCCTCGACGCCGATCTCGAGAGCATCGAGGACCCCTTCCTCAAGCAGGCCCTCGGACTGGCCGTAGACGGCACCGAGTCCAGCGAAGTCCGCAAGATCATGGAACTCGAGCTTGGTAACAAGTCCGAGATCGAGGAAAAGATCCCCGCCGTCTTCGAGGCCGCCGGCGGCTACTCCCCCACAGTCGGCATCATCGGAGCCGTCATGGGCCTCATCCAGGTCATGAAAAACCTCTCCGACATCAACGAAGTCGGCAAAGGAATCGCCACCGCCTTCGTCGCCACCATCTACGGCGTAGCCATCGCCAACCTCATCTGCCTTCCCGCCGCCGCCAAACTCAAGTTTCGCCACCGCGAAGAGACCATGCTCAAGGAAATGATGCTTGAGGGCGTCATCTCCATCCTCGAGGGCATGAACCCCCGCATGATCGAAACCAAGCTCCGCACCTTCCTCTTTGAGTCCAGCCACGCTTCCGCCGAAGGCGCGAAGAAGCCAGTCGAGGCCGCCGCATGAAAAAGAAGCATCCCGAACACGTCAACCACGAGCGCTGGCTCGTCTCCTACGCCGACTTCATCACGCTCCTCTTCGCCTTCTTCGTCGTCCTCTTCGCCTCCGGCCAGTCCGACAAGCGCAAGGAGGTCATGCTCGCCCACGCCATGCAGTCCGCCTTCCGCTACAACGGCATCTTCGACGCCCACTCCACCACCCCGCCCATCTCGGACAACCCCGGCTCAATCGACGCCGCGGCGCCGCTCGCCCACCCCGTTCCTTCAGAGCCGGGCCTGCACCCCCCCCGGGTCACCGCCCTAGATCGCATCCAGGAGGCTATCCGCCAGCACGTTGCCCAGCGCGGCGCTCCCGAGGGCGCGATCTCCGTCCGCCCCTCCGCGGAGGGCCTTGTCGTCAGCCTGCGCGAGGCTGGCTTCTTTGCCTCCGGTTCAGCCGATCTTCGCGAAGACACCGTGGCTGCCCTCAACTCCATCGCCGCCGCGCTCCCCCATCAGTCCATGCGCATCGAGGGCCACACCGACGACGTTCCCATCCACACCGCGCAGTTCGCCACCAATTGGGAGCTCTCCACCGCCCGAGCCGCCACCATCACCCGCCTGCTGATCGCCCAGGGAGCCGCCGACCCCGCCTTCACCTCAGCCGCCGGCTACGCCGAGTTCCGCCCCATTGCCCCCAACCTCACCGAACAAGGCCGCTCCCAGAACCGCCGCGTAGACATCGTCCTCCTCGCCAACAAACCAGACCAGGGCAAGCCGGAGCGCGTCGCACTCACGCCCCTTCCACGCCCAGCACCTTGACGATCACCCGCTTCGCCCGCTGCCCATCGAACTCCGCATAAAACACTCGCTGCCACGTCCCCAGATCAAGCCTTCCCTTCGTTACCGGCAAAGTAGTCTCGTGGTGCAGCAGCAGCGCTTTCAAATGTGCATCGGCGTTATCCTCGCCCGTCCGATGATGCTTGTACCCCGGCCACGATGGCGCCAGCTTCTCCAGCCATGTAGAGATATCCTCGATCAACCCATCCTCGTTGTCGTTCACATAAATTGCCGCCGTGATATGCATCGGCGATACGAAACAAAGCCCATCCACCACCCCGCTCCGCCGCACGACCTCCTCCACCTGCCGCGTGATATGCACCATCTCGTAGCGCTCCGCCGTCGTAAACGTCAGGTACTCCGTATGCGCCTTCATCCATCCCATCCCATGTCGCTCGCGTTTGCACTCGACTGCTTCCGTGCGAGTTCTGACTCTTCCCTAAACGGCATACTTTCCCGCCCCGATAAAGTGAGCGGCAACCTGACGCCGGAGCGCAATCGTGTCCGCCGGATCATGCTTTGACAAGCGGCGCAAAATCGCAAACTGGGTGCGGGCCATGTCTCCCTCCGCCACGGCCGCGATCACCTTGCGGGCGGATCGTTCCATCGTCTCCATCGCCTCCGTCGCGTAAACCCGAGCCATCGCAACCGCAACAGACGATGCGCTGCCTCCCTCTTTCGAGTTGATCTTGTCCGCGCGCAAGATCGCACCCTCCAGCGCAAACACCGCAATGATCATGTCCGAGATGGCGCCCATCACCTCCTGCTCGTCCGAGATCTTCTGCATGTACTTCTGCGTAGCGGCTCCCGCGACGAACAGTGTCAGCTTCTTGGCCGCAGCCAGCAGCTCGTACTCCGCCGCCAGCGGCCCTTCGCGCTCCTCCTTCTCGCTCGGGCCGGACATCACCTCGTCCATCACCGCCTTGATCGCCGGCATCAGCGCCAGCTTGCCGCTCATCGCCGACTTCATCAGCATGCCCGTAATGATCAGCCGGTTGATCTCATTCGTGCCCTCGAAGATACGATTGATGCGCGAGTCGCGGTACGCGCGCTCCGCCGGAAACTCCTCCACATAGCCATACCCGGCGAAGATCTGCAGCGACTCGTCCACCACCATATCCAGCATCTCGGACGCGAACACCTTCACGATCGAACACTCCACCGCGTACTCCTCGATGCGCTTCTGTATCTCGGCCGTGTCCTTGTGATCCACACCCAGCAAGCCCTGGTCGATCAGCCCCACGGTCCGGTAGGTTAGCGTCTCGGCGACATAAATGGCCGTGGCCATGTTCGCGATCTTCTCCTGAATCAAACCAAACTCGGAGATAGACTTCCCAAACGCCTTCCGATCCTTCGCATACCCAATCGCATTCTTCATCGACTGCTTCGCCCCACCCACAACCGCGTTGCCCAGCTTGTAGCGGCCTACATTCAGGATGTTGAAGGCAATGTGATGCCCTTTGCCCACCTCGCCCAGCAGGGCCGACGCGGGAATCTTGCAGTCGTTCAGGATCAGCGGCGTCGTCGACGAGCCACGAATGCCCAGCTTGTGCTCCTCCGGTCCGTTCGTAAAGCCCGGCGTGCCGCGCTCGATGAGAAACGCCGTCAGCCGCTCCTTGCCCGCATCCTTTCCCTCCGCGACCATGCACTTCGCGAAAACGGTATACAGGTCCGCAAAGCCGCCGTTCGTAATCCACATCTTCTCGCCGTTCAGCGTGTAGCTCTGGCCGTCGTCAGAGAGCACGGCGCGCGTCGCCGCGCTCACCGCGTCCGACCCGGAGGACGACTCCGACAGCGCATATGCCGCCACCCACGAGCCGTCCGCCAGCTTCGGCAGGTACTTCTGCTTCTGCTCGTGCGTGCCGTACCACACCAGCGGCAGCGTCCCAATGGCCGTATGCGCGGAGAACGACGTGGAAAAACTGCCGTTCTTCGACATCTGCTCCGTCACAATCGCAGCCGAGGCCTTATCCAGCTCCAGCCCCCCATACTCCTCCGGAATATCGATGGCCGAGAGCCCCAAGTCGGCGGCCTCCTTGAACAGCCCGCGAATGACACCGAAGTCCTTCGCCTCAATCGCCGCGATCTTCGGCATAATCTCGTTCGTCGCAAACGCATCCGTGGTATCGGCGATCTGCCGATGCTCCTCCGTAAAGTCCTCCGGAAAGAAGCAGGAAGCGGGCGTGGGATTGGTGACCAGGAAGGCTCCACCCGCGGTACGGGGGGCAGGCATCGTGGTGACTTCAGGGGGGAGCGTCGTCATTGTCGCCATGGTGTTACTCCTAGAAAGTGCGTGAAACATTAAACTACGGTCATCCTACTTCCGCATCAATCTGGTCTGGAGCCTTGGGATTCCAGCGGATAGTGCAGGTGGTGCCTTTCCAGCGAAAAGCCTGTAGTTGTATATCTGCAAGTTGTCTCGGAGTTTGACGGATCGTCACCCACCGCTCCTTTGTTGCGCCCTGAAGCTGGTAAGCAACAAGCACTTGCGCTTGGTAGAGCATGACCGAGCCACCCTCAGAGTGTGCTTGTGAAACGAGCACTGGCCTTACCTGCTCAACCACTCCCGGTGAACTGTTCCAGGTAAGCTCTCGTACTTGTTGCCAATGACCTTGCAAGTTCGAAAGAGCAGCAACGGCAGCAATGGCTAACACCACATATCCAGCTATTTTGACCAAAGCGTACCGATCAACACGGCTCCGTGGGCGGATGCCGTCGAAATGCTGAGGTGCGTTTTTGATCTTGTGCGGCATAGAAGTTATGTGAGCATAGCGTAAGTGGGTTGAGATTAGTTGATTAATTCAAAGATTCTAGCGGCGCCGATCCGTGAAGTCCTCCGGAAAGAAGCAGGAAGCGGGCGTAGGATTGGTGACCAGGAAGGCTCCACCCGCGGTACGGGGGATGGCATCGTGGTG
>CAXTPN010000076.1:0-10584 GCA_964246125.1 uncultured Acidobacteriaceae bacterium | reverse complement strand
AAGCGAAGGCGCCTCCGTATGCCGGAACCCGCTCGCCAGCTCCTTCGCCGGCCCGCTCGCAATCAGCGCCGCCGTACGAGCCGCGCGCAAAAGCCGCTCGCTTGAAAGATCGTCGGTAAACGCAAAGCCCGTGCGCTCCCCGCTCACCACCCGAATCCCGCACCCCACGCTGATCCCCTGGCTCGCCGTCTTCACCAGCCCCTCGTCAATTCCCAGCGAAGTGCTCGTAACCGACTCAAAGTAAAGGTCCGCGTACTCCCCGCCTGCCGAAAGCGCCTCCCCAAGGCAGCGCTCCATCAGCCGCTCCGAAAGGCCCAGTTTTTCCATGAAATAGCGTTTGTGGTCCGGCTTGCTCTGTGGATTGTGTTCTAGGGCAGGAAACGTCATTGTCCTTATGATAGGCTTCCAACTCTAACCCTGCAAATCCAGCGCCGCAACTCAGACACTTACGCGTTTTTCAGCATTGAAAAAGATGCCGATGCTCAGTCGAATCATGAGATTATTCGGTATTCGTGATTGGGCCCAAGTTCTTGCGGAGGCATCAATGCGGAACACCACGTTGTGTATGCTGGTCATTTACTTAGCTGTGGGAACGGGCTCTGCCAATCACCCGCTTCTACATCGGCTCCGATAAAGCTGGACCTTGCAACCAAGCAAGCACGCCTAAAAGCTCTCTTCAAAGACGTAACAAATGTTGACCTGGGCGATCTGTTCACTTTTGAAGGCCTGAGAGGCAAGAGACCCGCTGTAGATTCTTGGGCAACAAATACCCCTCCTAAAGCCGCTGAAGATGTTAAGCGTCTAGAACATCTGTACCCTACCGTGACAGAGCGGTGGGCCCGCTTCGAACAAATTAAGGTGGAACTCATAGAACAGCCGAAAACGGTGTTTGTCCAAGGTCCTACTACTCTCGTTCCGCAACTCAACCCCACTCATTACCTCGTCCGTAATTCCTTTCTTCTCAAACCCAGCGAGCTGTTCGCTACCCCAGACCAAATTTCTAGTCAGGCAACTGCCGCCAAAGAAGCAAAGATAGAAATTCAAACACTTCCAGACCGACTCTGCCGCGCTGCTCCACAAGATTGGTTGAAAGTTGCTCATTGTCTCAATCAGAGTGGAGGGCGAGGTGCGCTGTTTCGAGCACTTCAAGGAACGAGCGGCACCATATCATTCGGTAGCAACCCGCAAGTGCAACAGAACGTGCTGGTAGCTTCTGGGACGGCGATTGCTTCCGTGAATCACCTGTTTTCAGGTGAAGTGGTGTTTGATCCCGGTACACTCTTTCTAACAGGCACAGACTGGAAGACGGGGCAAGCGACATCAGTCATCTACGGCAAGAATGCGGAAAATGCGTATACGGCTACAATGTTGAAGCAATGTAATGAGCCATATCCGCCCGACTTGTTATTAGATGACAACGACAAGCGACGTGCAGAACTACAGGATTCATCCTGTATCAAGGCTCTGGCAGGTCCCCATGGAGTAAAACGGCTTGCAGCGGCTCTCATTCCCACAGTAGATTACAAGGTTCAAACACAATTCGACTTCATCAAGAACGGAGCCAACTTGATAGCCCCTCCATTTCCGGAAGGGCACATATGGGATGTAACATTTACTGCTGATCTGCGACGAGCCTTCACACTCTTTAAGCCACGTGCAGATGCATTGTCAGCTGCCATAGCAGCCGCCAAGTTCAAACCCATTCAAACACCGAACTCCGCAAGAGCTTTGGTAGACAAACTGTTTCGAGAGTGGGCAAGCGAGCCCGAGTTGATCGAAAACGACGTTTGGTATGAGGGTCTGCGGGCCGCTCTAATTGCCGCTTACGACTCATAGGTTTAGGATCACTTTGGCTGCCTAGCCTAGAAAGCTGGAACCCTCAAAACCCGCCAATCCCACGCGAAAATCTCATGGCAACCTATCTGCTCTAAGCGGCTCGTTCCGTCTCTCGAATCAACGCTTCATGTACAAGTTCGCTTAGGTAAACCTTCACATCGACACCCTTTTCGACCGCAAGCTTTGCGGCTGTCATGGCATCGTCGCGCTCGAGCACAACATTTCTTGCTCTCTCCAACTCAGCGAGATATCGGACGATTCCACCGCGCTTCGCCCTCCCAGCCGCAACCTCCTCGGCAAACTCGGTTGAGTGCTGCTCCCGGTTGGCGTACCACCATTCAGCCTCTTCAGTTTCCGTCGCGAACTCCGGTACCTTGATCATTCTCCACCTCCGATCTGCTCGAAGAATAAGCGCCTGTCGACCGCGGACGCGGGAAATGCCGTCACCACCCTAATTCTGCCGGCGCGTTCCGTTGTAACAATCCTCAAAATGCGACCGTTTCCCGTGCGCCCAAGCTCGACAAACCGTACCTCATCTCCAACCGCCTCCGTATCCACAGAGAGTGTCGGGTACAGGAAGATTTCCTCGGCTTCCGTCCGCAACACGCCATGTTCTGCAATATGAGATAGATTCGCTTTATCCCATTCAAACTCAAACACAAGGTCAGTCTAGCATCGCTCTGTCCTCACCACGCCGCCTTGTCAGTTGGGCCGTCGATCATCCCTATACTAGAAAGTTTTGCTCCACCCTTCGAGACCATGTTTTTGAGGCTGGCGACGGAGATTTTGGTGGCCCGGGTCGCCGGAAATTCAGCCACCTGGGGAAAGTTCGCCCGCGCCGCATCGTAACCTTGTTTCCATGCTCCTCCGCCCCGCTACCGAACTCGATTACCCCGCCATCGTCGCGCTCGCCAACCTCGCGTACCGCGGCGACGGCACGAGCACACCCGCAAGCTGGAACATCGAAGCCGGCATCATCGCCGGACAGCGCCTCACCGACGCCCTCCTCGGGAAGACATCGCCGCCAAACCCGACGCTCACCTCCTCACTTGGCGTGACGACCCCAATGGCCCCCTCCTCGGCACCGTCTGGCTGGAGCCGAAAGGTGACGGCGTCTGGTACCTCGGCCTCCTGACCGTCCGCCCTGACCTCCAGAACCGTCAGCTCGGACGCACCCTGCTCGCATCAGCCGAGCAGTTTGCCAAGGCGCGCGGCGGTCGCCGCATCCGCATGACCGTACTCAACGTCCGCGAAGCCCTCATCGCCTGGTACCAGCGCCGCGGCTACGCCCTCACCGGAGAGACCCAGCCCTTCCCCTACGGCGACGAGCGCTTCGGAACTCCCCTCCGCGACGACCTGCACTTCGTCCTCATGGAAAAGGACCTCTAGCAGTGCCCAATACAAAACAGCCACCGAACCGTTCTTTGTTTGTCCTTCCCGCAGGAAATCTGCGGTTGCTTGCTTCCCACCATTGCTCCCCAACCTTACCGCTGAACCTGCAAATCCTTGTCAAGGCCCTAAATCCCGCAAATTGTCGCAAGTATCTCTATCGAAGCGACTTATAGTTCGCCGAATGTTGGCGTAGTCACCCCCACCCAAACTGTATAATTAACCTAGAAGAAGTTCCTGACGCATGCGAGTTCGGTAACACATCTGCTGGTTACCAAAGTAGATACAAGGCTAACTCGTATCGATTGAATATTTTGCGCGATTTTGCCGGGGGGGGGGACCCCAGCAACCTGAAACGGCATCATCGACCGCCCGAAGGATCGGCCGACGCAGCAACATCCAGGTCGAGAAACAGATCCTTTGACACACCGGCGTAGCACATGCCGTCCGCCGCATACGTCTTCGCGCAGCTCCGGGTCAGCTCCGGCCGGCGTGGCGACTGTGCATACTGCCACACCATCGCATCCGCCGTCCCGCTCTCCTTCAGCTTCGGAGGCATGATCGTACATCCCGGTGCGGGCGGGCATGTGTCCTGCGCCACCCAGAACACCACCGGATGCAGCTTCCGCGCCGCCACCTGCTCCCGCACATCCTCGGCGGTCGTGATCGTCGCCGGCTTGCCGTCCGGCCCGGTGCCATCGTCCGAGGCCTGCCCGCTCAGGTACGCACCCGGCCGATACGCCGATGCCGCCACCGTCTCGGTCCAAGCAAAGAAGTAAGCCGCCTGCTCCGGCAGCAGCCGCCCGCCCTCTTCCTGGTCCAGAAAAAGAATCGCCCTGTCAGGGAAGCCCTCGCGCCGAGCCGCCGCAATCGCATCCGCGGCATCCTTCCTGCCCAAAGCATCGGGTGTCACCTTAGCCCTTGTAATCTCCGCATCCAGCCGCCCGTTCCACAACAGGAGGAACCCAAAACCGGCATCCACCACCACCTTCCGCCTCCCAGCCCACGAGTTGCTCCTCTCCCCCGGCGGGTTGTTCAGCCAATACCCCACGAACGCGAAATGCCGATGCAACTCCGCCAGCCGGGCGTCCCCCGGGTAGCCGTTGCGATCGAAACCAACGTAGTCGCTCATCTTTTCTCCTGCCGCGGCAGCCACAAGCTTTCCAGACACAAGCGTTTTGACCAGTTCGGGATGGTGCTCCGCGCTCCTCCGGCATGCAGTCACGGCAAGCATTGAAATCAACACCGCATAGGTGCCACATCGCATCGACAAAAACGCTCCTGGCGTTCAGCGGGAACGCTCACTGCAATTGTGCTACGTTTTAGGCCATGAGTCTCGCACAACCAGACCCGCGCGAAGCCCCGCCGGACCCACGCTATCCTATCGGCCGCTTTCAGCGCCCCGCAGGCCCCGTTCCCGCAGGCGACCGTACCCACGCCATCGCCACGCTCGCCGAGTTCCCCGAGGAGCTTCGCAACGCCGTCTCCGGGCTTGGCCATCACCAGCTCGATACTCCTTATCGCGAGGGTGGTTGGACGGTACGCCAGCTCGTTCATCACCTTGCCGACTCGCACATGAACGCGGCCCTTAGGATTCGCCTTGCACTTACGGAGGACAATCCCACCATCAAACCGTACGACGAAAAAGCCTGGGCGCTCCTTCACGACTCCATGGCACCGCCTGAGTGGTCGCTCGAATTGGTGGAGTCGCTGCACGCACGCTGGGTCATGCTCCTTCACTCGCTCACACCTGAGCAGTGGCAGCGCACCTTTACCCATCCGGAGCGCGGCCCGCAGACGATCGAGGTAGCCACACTGCTCTACGCATGGCACTCGTGCCACCACCTCGCGCACATCACCCACCTTCGCATCGCGAGAGGCTGGTAACCCCTCAATGAAGGCTCGTGAGCAAGAGGGTGTAGCCGAGCAAACCCCAGCTCAGATCGCCGCCGCGCTCGAATCCTATTTCGCCGAGTACCCTCACGCCGTAGTCGCCGAAGACGGCAATGTGCTCTTCGACATGCGCGACGCCAAATACTCCCTCTCCACCGAGCACGGACGTTGCACCCTCCAACTGTGGAGCGAAGACCGCAACCTCGTCCGCCGCGTCGTCGCCGCTGACCTACGAGCCAAAGTTCTCCGCCTCCGCACCATGAAGTTCGGCCAGACCCGGCCCCAAACCCTCGAACTCTCCGGAGAAAAGGACCGTCGCACCCCCTCCGCCCGCGAGGCCACCCGCACTCGCTATCTTAAAGTCCTCGAACGCGCCCTCCTGCGTCACCTCCCGGACTGGCGCGCCGACTCCTTCCGCGCCGCGATGGACCTGGAAAAATCCTTCGGCCCAGCCTACGCCCGCGGCCTGCTTGTCCAGGGGCAAAAAGCCTGGGCCATCATCGCCGTCAACGACGAAGAGGCTGCCACCACCATGGACGGCATCCTCACCTTCGGCATCCTCTGGCTGGCCGCCTGCCGGGAGTCCTCGGGCGGCCGCCGCCTCATCCAGGGCCTCAAGATCGTCGTTCCACGAGGAGCCTCCGCCACCACTCTTTCGCGCATGGCGTGGCTTGCCGGCGATCCCATTCATTGGCAGCTCTTTGAATTCGATCAGCGCACCGAAGAGCTGGAACTCCGCGAGGCGGCAGACCATGGCAACCTCGCCACGCGCCTTCTTCGCGCACCGAATGTAGCCGCGGCGCAGGCTCGCTTTGCCGAGAGCGCCGCACGCGTCCACGCACTGATTCCCGCGGAGTTCCAATCCATCGTCGAAGAAAAAATCCGCAGCGGCGCGGAACTCGCCTTCCTGCTGCACGGTCTTGAATTTGCACGTATTCGCATCGGCTCGTCCGGGGAAAGTTTCAATCGGATTGAGCAGATCACCTTCGGCGCAGGACCAAACGAAACCGCGCTCACCGCGCAGACTGAACCCGAGCTCCGGCACCTCGTGGGCCGCCTGTGCGAGCGCCGCTCCCCTACCGCCGACAAGCGCGATCCGCTCTATCGCCTGCAGCCTGAGCGCTGGCTCGAAGGCGAGCTCCACCGGGACATCTCGATACTCGATCCAAAGCTCGATTCCGCCCATGTGTACACGCAGGTTCCGGCCTTCGCTGCCTCCGATCGCGGTATGTTGGACCTGCTCTCCATCACAGACGACGGTCGCCTTGCCGTGATCGAGCTGAAGGCCGATGAAGACCCGCAACTCGCGCTGCAAGGCCTGGACTACTGGATACGCGTCCGCTGGCACCATATGCAAAATGCCGATCACGCTACCGGCCTGGGCGAGTTCCAACGGCACGGATACTTCGCTGGGGTACGCCTCTCCGACCTGCCCCCGCGACTTTATCTCGTGGCTCCGGCACTGCGCGTGCATCCCGCTACGGAGGTTGTCTTGCGTCATCTTTCCTCGCGCGTCGACTGGACACTCATCGCGCTCGACGAGCGCTGGCGCACCCACATGAAGATCATCTGGCGTAAACGATCTACGGACTACTGAGGCGGGCTTGCGCCGACACGCATTTAGGATCATTACCGCCCGTTCTGGGCTGGAATGTTTGCAAGCAGTTTCGCTTTTTTTTTGCTGTACCTCGCCCAGAATGATAAGATCGCGTTTATCGATAACACACACCGCAGAGGAGAAGATCATCGTGGCCGACGAACGTAGTAAGGCGATAGAGGCTGCGCTGTCGCAGCTGGAAAAGCAGTTTGGCAAGGGTTCGATCATGCGCCTGGGATCGAAGGAAGCCATTGTGCCGATTGCGGTGATCTCGACGGGGTCAATCTCATTCGATGCCGCGTTGGGTGTGGGAGGCGTGCCCAGGGGACGGGTAATCGAGATCTTCGGGCCGGAGTCTTCAGGCAAAACTACGATTACGCTGCAGATCATTGCAGAGGCGCAGAAGTCCGGTGGGCTGGCCGCGTTTGTGGACGCGGAACACGCGCTGGACCCGGCGTATGCCAAGAAACTTGGCGTCGATGTGGACAATCTGCTGATCTCACAGCCTGACTACGGTGAACAGGCTTTGGAGATCGTCGAAGCGCTGGTGCGATCGGGAGCGGTGGACGTGCTGGTGGTGGATTCAGTTGCGGCGCTGGTGCCAAAGGCGGAGCTCGATGGGGAGATGGGCGACTCGCATATGGGGCTGCAGGCGCGGTTGATGTCGCAGGCCCTTCGTAAACTGACGGGGACAGTGGCGAAGTCGCGCACCTCGCTAATCTTCATCAACCAGATTCGGGACAAGATCGGTGTTATGTTCGGCAATCCCGAGACTACGACCGGCGGGCGCGCGCTGAAGTTCTACTCCTCGGTTCGGATTGACATTCGCAGAATCGGCGCGGTGAAGGAAGGCGATGTGGTTGTCGGATCGCGGACGAAAGTCAAGATTGTGAAGAACAAGGTAGCAGCGCCATTTCGGGATGCAGAGTTCGACATCCTCTACGGAGAAGGCATCTCGCGGGAGGGCGATACGCTGGACCTGGCGGTGCTGCACAATATCGTGGACAAGAGCGGCGCGTGGTACAGCTTTCAAGGCGAGCGCATCGGGCAAGGCCGCGAGAACGTCAGGACGTTCCTGAAGGAGAACCGGGAGGTCTTCGGCCGCATCGATGCGGAGTTGCGGAAAAAGCTGGGGATCGGCGCGGCCAACGCGGCGGTACCTCCAATTCCGGAAGAAGGCGTAGAGCAGGCTGTGGCGGTAGTGAAGGGGAAGAGGGGTTGAGGCGTTGCTCCTCCCTGGTGAAAAGCGCGTAAAATCTTCAGAAAACTATACTTAGATTCGGACCAGGTGTCCTTGGACTGATCACGGGTCACCGGCTAACTGGAGCTCTAGCCGGCACTTCGCATATCGGCAGGAAACTTGACTTCGGGGATGACGATCTTTGGGATCACGATCTCAGGCACCTTGAACTCCGGGATATGGATCTCTGGGATGTGTATCTCGGGAATCTGAATGTTCATTGCGCCTATCCGGTTCCTAAGGTCGGCGAGCCGATCTTCCATGTCGCTCCAATCCCCGAAGTAGAGGCTCTCAAGCGATCCGATAGGGCCCCCTGGGCCTCCTTGGAAGTGTAGCTCCATGGGTCCTCCACGACGGGTGTGCCGGTCTTCCTGAAGCTTCGTCCATTGGTCGGCGGTCAGGACGCTCCTGAGGTTGAGCAGCATTTTGGCGTTGGCCTTTTCTAGGTCGGCGCGGAGATCGGCGATGCGGGAGATTTCAGCGAGCGCTCTGGCGGAGTCAACTGGATTTGCGTTGAGGAGCGGATCGAGGTTGAGCTGCTCCTTTTCGAGCGACGCCTTGACGTCAATCAGCTGAATGCGGCTCTGGCGAAAGATGTCGTCCATCCTTTTCTGTTGATCGGCAGTGAGCGCCAGCCGGGAGATCGTTTCGGGGTTCTTCCACCAGGTACCCGGAGGCACGATGCCCATGCTGCGCTGATCGCCGCCTATGGAGCGCAGGACCGTCTCGCGGTCGGCACGCTGGGTGTCTACATGGGTATCCGCGCGCTGCCTGAAGATGGGCGCTCCGGTCGCGGGTGGAGGCGCGGGAGCTGTGGGTGCGGGTGCGGCGGGAGCCTGGCTGAGCGCGGTGGGCACAGCAAGCAGAGTGAAACCGAGGAGCAGCAGCGCAGGGTTCGTCATTTTGGGGATCCTCATCAAAACTGGATTAGTTATGGGTGGAGGTTGTGCCGGCGGCGGCTGGAACCGCAAGCGGGGCCAACGAAGGTGGAATGGAGGTGGACAGATCACGCTCGATACCGTCGAGGAGCGCTTCGTCAGATTCAGGCGTAGTGTTCACCATCGCGGCGTGGTCGTAGGCAGGGCTGGAAGAATCCGCGGGGACGATTTGTTGCGGAGCGTGGAAGAGCGAGATGGAGAGCGTCAACAGAGCGGCCGCGGTGGCAAGCGAGGCTGCCCAGGCTTTGAGATTGAAGGCAGGTCCTGACTTTGCCGAGACGTGAGGGCGAGGAGCAAAGCGCGGCGCCTGTGCCGCGGCAAAGTTGGTAGTGGCGAGGCGAAAGCCGGCGAGCGAGGCGCGCATCGATTCCAACTCGGACTGGCAGGGAACGCAGCCTTGCAGGTGGCTGCGCGTGGCGGTATCCGTCGAGTGGTCGAGCAGCGCGTAGAGTTGCTCCGTGGTGAGGTGACGGGCATTGAGACGGTTCATCGGGAGTCCTTTTGGGCGTGACGGGCGCGGATGGTGGCGAGTGAACGATAAAGGTGGGTCTTGACGGTACTGATCGGGAGGCCGGTGATCTCGGCGATGTCGGCGAGTTCGAGCTCCTCGACGAAGCGTAGGAGGAAGACGGTGCGCTGGCGCTCGGAGAGGGTGGCTACGGTGTCCCAGACGAGCGCCAACTGCTCGCGCGCAATGAGGGAGGACTCGATGGAACTAGCCGGCGAAGGCAGATGGGCGGCGAGATCGGCGGCATCGATGGCGGTGCTTGCGGCCTGGCGCCAGAAGCGGAAGCGATTGGTGCGGGTATGATCTCGGACGAGATTGAGAGCGATGCGCGTGAGCCAGGTAGCGGCGGAGCACTCGCCCCGGAACTGATCGCGCGCGGACCAAGCGCGTAGAAAGGTCTCCTGCGCAAGAGTTTCGGCCAGGTCGCGGTCGCGGAGCGAAGCCAGCAGGAAACGGAAGATGCGCTGACCGTAGAGGCTGTGCAGGGTGTCGATCGAGAGGGCGGCAGCGGGCTCCAGCGTGGAGTGCGAGGGTAAGGCAGCCGAGTTGAGGATCGCCACATTCATATCTATTACGGGGATGGACGCGGGTTGATCGGAGGGGACTACATTGCACGATAGATTATTCGGTATGCTTCTCCTGTCATGCATACCGTCAGAGCGATCTATCCTGGAACGTTCGATCCGCTGACCAACGGTCATCTGGATCTGATTGCGCGCGGCGCGAAGATTGTCGATGAGCTGATTGTGGCTATCTTGCGGAACTCAGACAAGGGCGTTCCCCTGTTTTCCGTGCCCGAGCGACTGGAGATGATTACGGAGGCAGTGGGCAGGTTCGATAACGTCTCCGTGACCACGTTCGATGGGCTGCTGGTGGATTTTGCACGGGCTCAGGGGGCGCGGGCGGTGTTGCGCGGAATTCGGGCGATCTCGGACTATGAGTACGAGTTCCAGATGGCGATGATGAACCGGAAGCTGGATGCGGAGCTGGAGACGCTTTTCATGATGCCGGCGGAGAAGTACACCTATGTCAGTTCGCGATTGATCAAGGGTGTGTTTCGTCTCGGTGGGGACATTCGGGATCTGGTTCCACCTATGGTGATGGAGAGGTTGAAGGCCAAGAGCGCGGCCCAGGAGTACGGCGGGGGCGGCCCCCGCCGGGCGCGGGCTCCTCAACGGGGGGC
>CAXTPN010000075.1:0-10601 GCA_964246125.1 uncultured Acidobacteriaceae bacterium | reverse complement strand
TCAACCCGAACCCGGAGCTGGCATAGATGGCTACCAAGAGTCCCATCCACGATCCGCGCAACCCGAACTATGTAGACCCGATGATCGACCCGGTGACGGGCGAGTACGCGGTCATCGCGCCAGGCCACAACTTCAAGTCGGTGACGCAGAAGATCGCCGGCATCGTGCTGACGTCGAATACGCCGCTGGGCTGGTTCTTCGGGCTGATGGTGGGCGGGGGCGTGGCGACGGGGATGGTGATCGGCATCACCTGGCTGTTCCTGAAGGGCGTGGGCATCTGGGGCGTGACGATTCCGGGCGCGTGGGGCTTTGCGATCATCAACTTCGTATGGTGGATCGGTATCGGCCACGCGGGCACGCTGATCTCGGCGATTCTGCTGCTGTTCAAGCAGAGCTGGCGCAACTCGATCAACCGCTTCGCTGAGGCGATGACCATCTTCGCGGTGGTGTGCGCGGGCACGTTTCCGCTGATCCATGTGGGCCGACCGTGGCTGGCATACTGGCTGTTTCCCTACCCGAACACGATGAACGTGTGGCCGCAGTTCCGCAGCCCGCTGGCCTGGGACGTGTTCGCGGTGTCGACCTACGCGACGATTTCGATTGTGTTCTGGTACATCGGCATGATCCCGGATTTCGGCACGCTGCGCGACCGCGCGACGATGCCGGCCGCGAAATATTTCTATGGGCTGCTGTCGCTAGGCTGGCGCGGGTCGACGCGGCACTGGATTCGCTATGAGTCGGCGAGCCTGCTGCTGGCGGGGCTTTCGACGCCCCTGGTGCTTTCGGTACACACGGTCATCAGCTTCGACTTCGCGGTGGCGGCGCTGGCAGGGTGGCATACGACGATCTTCCCACCATACTTCGTGGCGGGCGCGGTGTACTCGGGCTTTGCGATGGTGCTGACGCTGGCGATTCCGATCCGCAAGTTCTACCACATGGAAGATCTGGTGACGCTGCGGCACCTGGACAACATGGCGAAGGTGATGCTGGCGACGGGCGGCATCGTGGCCTACGGGTACGGCATGGAGGTCTTCATGAGCTGGTACTCGGCCAGCCACTGGGAGTTCTTCATGATGTGGAACCGGATGTTCGGGCCGATGGGCTGGGCATACTGGATCCTGATCGCCACCAACATCGTGATTCCGCTGACATCGCTGTGGTCGCGCAAGCTGCGGGTCAACGTGGCGTGGCTGTTCTTTATCTCGATCGTGGTGAACACGGGCATGTGGTTTGAGCGCTTTGTCATCGTGGTGACCAGTCTTTATCGCGAGTACCTGCCGTCGAGCTGGGGGACGTACCGCGCGACCAAGTGGGATTACATGATTTACGTTGGTACGATGGGGCTGTTCACGCTGCTGTTCTTCCTTTTCATTCGCTTCCTGCCCATGATTCCCATGTCGGAGATTCGCATGATGCTGCCGCAGACGAAGGTGACGCGCGGCGGACCGGAAGCCGAGACCGTTATTGAGGAGACTGCCTGATGGCCGTGCCGAAGGAAGGAATCTACGGGCTGCTGGCGGAGTTCAACACGCCGGGGGAGCTGGTGCGGGCGACCGAGGCAGCGCGAGCCGAAGGGTATCGCCGCATGGAGTGTTATACGCCGTATCCGGTGGAAGAGGCGGCGGCGGCGCTCGACTTTCATACGACGCGAGTGCCGCTGGTATGCCTGCTGGGCGGGTTGATGGGAGTGACCACGGCGTTCCTGATGGAGACGTGGATCAATGTGTGGGGGTATCCGCTGAACATCGCGGGACGGCCGCTGTGGAGCTGGCCGGCGTTCATTATCCCGGCGTATGAGTGGACGATTTTATTTGCGGGGCTTTCGGCGGCGTTCGGGATGATTGCGTTGAACGGGCTGCCGCAGCTCTACCATCCGGTGTTCAATGCGCCGAACTTTCGTAGCGGGGCGACGACGGACAAGTTTTTCCTCTGCTTGGAGGCGCACGATCCGAAGTTCTCGCTGGCGGGAACCCGGGCGTTTCTCGAGCAATTCTCCGGCGTTTCCGTGGTGGAGGTAGACCATTGAGACAGGGAAGAGAAGGCGTGATTCGGAAATTTGCGGCAGTTGCGGGGATGGCGGGGACCCTGTTGCTGGCGGGGTGCCGGCAGGATATGCACAATCAGCCGAAATTTTATCCGCAGCGCGGGACAACGCTTTACGCTGACGGGCGTTCGGCTCGGCCGCAGGTGGAGAATACGGTTGCGCGTGGGCAGTTGCATGAGGATGCCTACTTCTATACCGGGCTGGTCCATGGGGCGGAGGGCGCGACGATGCCGTTTCCGGTAACGATCGATGTATTGGCGCGCGGGCAGGAGCGGTACAACGTGTATTGCACGCCGTGCCACTCGCGCGTGGGCAACGGCGTGGGGATGATCGTGCAGCGGGGGTACTCGAAGGCCGGAAACTTTCATACTGTTCGCCTTAATTCGGCCCCGCTGGGCCACTTCTTCAACGTGATCACGAACGGCTATGGGTCGATGCCGGACTATGCGTCGCAGCTGACGCCGGAAGACCGCTGGGCGGTGGTGGCGTACATCAAGGCTTTGCAGTTGAGTCAGAACGCGCAGGCGGCCGATGTGCCGGCGGGCGAGCATCCGCAGCCGATTTCGGAGATTGCGAAGGGCGAGGGCTTGCCCGAGACGTTCGCGGCGGAGTGGACGCTTCCCGCCACCTCGGTAACCGGAACCCCGGATGGGGATCTGTATGTCATTCCACCGGCGGACCTGGGCAAGGCGCAGGCGCAGATACCGAAGCCGGGCGGACAGGATTTTACGAAGAGCCAGACGAGCACGGGATATCCGCGGCAGCAATGACGGGATGCAGGGAAGCGCTAGACCAAATCGATTTGACGAAGGCCTGAAGAGCATGGCATCTGGACACGAACAACACGAGCTGGATCACCACCACGGGGCGCACGGTGCCGGCCACCATGGGCCCAGGACGCTGCCGGCGGACCTGAACTCGGTCGCGATGCTGACCATCTGGCGGACGCGCGCTTTGATCGTCTTCGCCGCGTCGTCGCTGATCTCGCTGGTGTTCCTCATCCCGTATGGCGGCAAGACACATATGCTGCGGGCGTATCTGCTGGGATACATGCTGTGCTTCAGCTTCGCGGGGGGCGGGTTGGCGCTGCTGATGCTGCAGTACGTCTCGGGCGGCAAGTGGGGCCTGCTGCTGCGGCGGCCGCTGGAGGCGATGACGCGCACGTTGCCGCTGGTCGCACTGATGATTCTGCCGGTGGGTTTCTTCGCCGGACGCCTGTATCAGTGGTGGGCGTACCCGAATTTCCAGGCTACGGCGAATGCGTTTGCAAAGGGGCTGATGACGAAGGAGCAGCAGCTGACGGTCAATGCGAAGCATGCGATGTTCAATCCGGTCAGCGCGGTGGCGCAGACGGTGATCGTGTTTGGCGTGCTGATGCTGATGGCGTACCTGTTGAACAAGTGGTCTGTGGAGCGCGACGCGGATCCGGCGCGGGGGACGCTCGAAAGCTACGACCGGTGGCGGATCAAGTTCGAGAATCTTTCCGGCCCGGGCATCTTCGTCTATGTAGTGCTGCTGACGGACGCGGCGCTGCTGTGGGTGATGTCGCTCGATGTGACCTGGTACTCGTCGATCTGGGGCTTGAAGTTCCTGGTCGGGCAGGGCTACGCGGTGCTCGCCTTAGGCATATTGACGGTCGTGAAGATGTCCAGGGTGGAGCCGATGAAGACGCTGCTGCGCACCACCGAGCAGCACGACCTGGGCAAGTTCATCTTTGCGTTTGTCATGCTGAACATCTACCTGACATTCGCGGAATTTCTGATCATCTGGTCTGGGAACGGGCCGGACGAGATTCCGTGGTATCTTTCGCGGATTCGCGGCGGCTGGTGGGTGATCTGCTCGCTGGACTTCGTCTGCCACTGGCTGATTCCATTCTGCCTGTTGCTCTCGCGGAATCTGAAGCGCGACAAGCGGCGGCTGTCGGCGGTGGTGATCTTTATGCTGTGTGCGCGCGCGATCGACATGTTCTGGATCATCGAGCCGAACTTCCGCGACTCGGCGGGCAAGCTGGTGAATGAGAACTTCGGCGTGTTCGCCTACCTGACGGTGCCGCTGGCAGTGGTTTCGTTGTGGGCGGCGTACTACTTTACCCAGTTGATGGCGCGGCCATTGGTCAACCTCAACGATCCTCACCTTGAGGAGATGCTGGAGCCCGAACATGCCCATTGACGAGAACAGGACGACCGGAGACCAGCCGCCCGCGAGCGGCGATACGTTCAACTATCCGAATCCCGGGCCGGAGGGCGTGGAGCTTGGCTACGAGACGTCGGACGTCAACGCCCGGGGCGTGATTGTATTTCTGGGCGGGCTCTTCGGCTTCGTGCTCATCTTCTTCTTCTTCTGCTACCTGATGGGCGGCGTGCTCAACTCGGCACTCGAGAAAGAAGACGGTCCCACCAGCAAGTGGCACGCGCAAAACGACATGTTCGCCGGGGCGCTGGCGAACGGCGGCAAGCGCGAGGACCTGAAGTCGAACGCGGCGATGGAGCAACAGCAACTGCAGCATATGACCTCCAGCTACCCCAACCCGCGGCTGCAGACCGATGACGGCAACCAGGATACGGCGGACCTGCATGCGCGCGAGGACCTGCTGCTGGAGCACTACAGCACGGTTCCGGGGGAGCCGGGGATACGGATTCCGATCGAGCGCGCGATGCAGTTAGTTGCGGAACGAGGTCTGCCGGTGGCACCCACCGCGCAGACAGGCCGGTTGCTCGCCGGGGACACGCACCCGATGGTAACCGCGCCTTTGACCAGCGGATTCGCGCGGACCGGGTATGAACTGGACACGATCGAAGCGCGCAAGCAGAAGATGGACTATGGCAGGGCGACATCGGCGGAGCACGCCGAGATGAAGTCCACGAAGTAAGGCGAGAGAGAGTGCAAGTGAGCGAGACCAAGACAGTTCGGAGGATGGCGAAGGCGGCGATGTTGGGCTGCCTGTCGGGGTACGCCGCTGCTCCGTGTCTGTTGGCTGTGTGCCTGCTTGCGGGCGGCACCGCGTGGGCGCAGGTTTCGTCCTACGGGGATAAGCAGCAGGGGGAGAATCGCGGAGACGAACTGCCGAACGTGCTGAAGAAAGTGGGAGTGTCGCAGCACTTGAACCGGCAGCTTCCGCTGGATGCCTCGTTCGTCGACGAGACCGGCGCGACAGTGCGGCTGGGCGACTATTTCGGCAAGAAGCCCGCGCTGCTTTCGCTGGTGTACTTCAACTGCCCGATGCTGTGCTCGGAGGAACTGGACGGGGTGACGAGCGCGCTTGAGATGGTGCGGCTGAATCCCGGAACGGAATTCAATGTGCTGGTCGTCAGCATCGATCCAACCGATACGCCGGAGCTTGCGGCCAAGAAGAAGGCGTTCTACCTCAAGCGCTACGGGCGGCCGGGTACCGAGGCAGGCTGGCACTTCCTTACGGGCAAGACGCCTGCGATCGACGCGGTGACGGAGGCGGTTGGGTTCGGCTATGTGAAGGTGCCGGGGCCGGACGGGACGCTGTCGCAGTTCGCCCACGCAAGCTCGCTGGAGGTGGTGACGACGGATGGCAAGCTGGCGCAATACTACCTGGGCGTGGAGTACTCGCCGAAGGACGTACTGCTGGGGCTGATCGAGGCGTCGGGCAACAAGATCGGGTCGCCGGTCGCGAACATTCTGACCTACTGCTATCACTACGATCCGCAAACCAACAAGCACTCGCTCATCGTGGCGCGGGTAGTGCAGATGGGCGGCATGGCGACGATGGCGGGGCTGGGCGGTTTCATGTTTTTGATGTTTCGGAAGGATTTGAAGCTGGGGCGTGAGCACAATCTGACCGACGATAAGGATAAGGGTTAACGATGCAGAGGTTCATCAGTCCAGTTCTGTGGCAGTTTTTGACGAAGTGGCTCGCGGCCTCCGCTCTCTTTCCGCGGGAGGCGTCGACGATCGCGCCGATGGCGGACGCGCTTTACTTCTTCCTCATCGGCATGACGCTAACCGGGCTGGTGCTGGTGGGCGCGCTAATGTTCGGATTTTCGATCCGGTACCGCAAGGAGCGGCACCCGGTGGCCACGCAGGTGGAAGGTTCGACGCTGCTGGAGGCCACCTGGACGATTATCCCGCTGGCAATCTTCCTGGTGACGTTCGTGTGGGGAGCGTTCCTTTACTTCCGCATCTACAATCCGCCGGCAAACTCGATGAACATTTACGTCGTCGGCAAGCAGTGGATGTGGAAGGCGGAGCATCCGGGCGGGCAGCACGAGATCAACGCGCTGCATGTGCCGATCAACCGGCCAGTGCAGCTGACGATGATCTCGCAGGACGTGTTTCACAGCTTTTCCATCCCTGACTTCCGAGTGAAGCGCGAGGTCATTCCGGGGCGGTATTCCACGGTGTGGTTCGAGGCGACGGAGCCGGGGACGTACCACATCTTCTGCACGCAGTATTGCGGCACGAAACACTCCGGGATGATCGGCGAAGTAACCGCGCTGACGCCGGAGGACTACCAGAAGTGGACGGAGGAATCGACCAGCGGAATGTCGCTGGCGCAGAATGGCGAGCGACTGTTTGCGAGCATGCAGTGCGGGGCCTGCCATAATGGAACGGCGGCGGCGCGCGGGCCGAACTTGGCCGGGGTGTACGGCTCGAAGCTGCTGCAGGTTAACGGGTCGCAGGTGCTGGTGAACGACGCGTATCTGCGTGATTCGATCTTAAATCCTTCGCAGCACGTCACGGCTGGTTTTGCGCCGATCATGCCGACGTACCAGGGGCAGATCAGCGAGGACGGGCTGATCGATCTGGTGGAATACATTAAGACATTGAACAGCAACTATCGTGTCCAGCAGACGCTGGATACGTCACAGTCGGAGGTCGCGGCGCCCGCATCACCGGGTAGCGCGACGCAGGGGGTGGTGAAGCCATGATCCAAAGCGTGAACTCAATCGTCGATCTGCCGGACCAGCGCACGGCGACGCTGCCGAAGCGGAACTACATCAACAACGAGCACGGGATGTTGAGCTGGCTGCTGACTGGCGACCACAAGCGGATCGCCATGCTGTACCTGTTCTCGATTACATTCTTCTTCTTTATCGGCGGAGCGTTCGCGGGGCTGATTCGACTGGAGCTGCTGACGCCACAGCCGGACCTGGTGGCGTCCGACACCTACAACAAGTTCTTCACGATGCACGGCATCATCATGATCTTCCTGTTTCTGGTGCCGTCGGTGCCCGCGACGTTGGGGAACTTTCTGATTCCGATTATGGTCGGCGCGAAGGACCTGGCGTTTCCCAAGATCAATCTGTTGAGCTGGTACCTGTACCTGGCGGGCGGCACGTTTACCCTGGCGGCGCTGGTGCTGGGCGGGGTGGATACGGGCTGGACGTTTACCACGCCGCTTTCGACCCACTACCTCAACACGCATGTCATCACCGCAGCGACGGCGATCTTTATCGCGGGCTTCAGCTCGATCTTTACCGGACTGAACTTCATCGTGACGATCCACCGGATGCGCGCGCCGGGCATGACGTGGTTCCGCCTGCCGCTGTTCGTATGGTCGAACTACGCGGCGAGCGTGCTGATGGTGCTCGGCACGCCTGTGCTGGCGATTGCGATTGTGCTGGTGGCGCTGGAGCGTTTGATTGGGATAGGCGTCTTCGATCCGACCAAGGGTGGAGACCCGCTGCTGTTTCAGCATCTGTTCTGGTTTTACTCGCATCCCGCGGTCTACATCATGATCCTGCCGGGAATGGGCGTGATCTCAGAGGTGATCTCGACGTTCAGCCGCAAGCGCGTGTTCGGCTATACCGCGGTGGCGTTCTCGTCGGTGGCGATCGCCGTATTCGGGTTCTTCGTGTGGGCGCACCATATGTTCATCATGGGCGTGTCGAACTACTCGGCGCTGGTGTTCAGCCTGCTCACGATGCTGGTGGCGGTGCCTTCGGCGATCAAGATATTCAACTGGTCGTTCACGCTGCAGAAAGGCTCCATTACATTTGAGACTCCGATGCTGTACGCGTTCGGGTTTATGGGGCTGTTTACCATCGGCGGGCTGACCGGGGTGTTTCTGGGGTCGCTGGGGATGGACATTCACCTGACCGAGACATACTTCATCGTGGCGCACTTTCACTTCGTGATGGTGGGCGGGATGTTGATGGCGTTCCTGGCGGGCGTTCACTTCTGGTGGCCGAAGATGACGGGCCGGATGTATCCGGAGTCGCTCTCGAAGCTGGCCGCGGTGGTGACGTTCATCGGATTCAACCTGACGTTCCTGCCGCAATTTATCCTGGGCTACCTCGGGATGCCGCGGCGGTACCATGCGTATCCGCAGGAGTTCCAGGTACTGAACGTGCTTTCAACGGCGGGCGCCACGGTGCTGGGCGTCGGGTATATGTTGCCGCTGTTATACCTGGGCTGGTCGCTAAAGTACGGGGCGATCGCGGGGAACAATCCGTGGCAGGCGACGGGGCTGGAGTGGCAGATTCAATCGCCGCCGCTGACGGAGAACTTCACCGAGGTCCCGATCGTCGATCATGAGGCTTACGATTACGAGTGGCTGGAGAGAAAGCATGCAAACGAGGTGACGACCGTTGGCTAATACAGTGACAGTTCCGCAGCATGGGCCGGTGGATGAGGCGCACGATGTGTACGATCACGTCGCGATTCCACAGCATCGCCATCACTTCGAGACTGAAGAGCAGCAGCGCGAGGCGGGCAGCTTCGGCATGTGGCTGTTTCTGCTGACCGAAATCATGTTCTTCGGCGGCATGTTCTTTGCCTACCTGCTGTATCGCAACTGGTACTACGACGCGTTCGTGGCCGCCTCGAATACGCTGGTGATCGGCTGGGGCGCGATCAATACCGTGTTCCTGATCTCATCCGGTTTCTGCATGGCGCTTGCGGTGTGGGCGGCGGAGGTGCGCAACAAGCGCTTTCTGGTGCTGATGCTGTGGCTGACGACGTTTTTCGGCGTTCTGTTTTTGGGCGTTAAGGCGATTGAATACACGCAGAAGTTCGAGGATCATCACGTTCCTGGCGCCAGCTTCAATGTCAAGGAGTTCATCAATCCTCCCGCGGACAAGAATGGTAAGGCGACGGAGAAGGCGCTGGCGCCCGACACCGCGCAGAAGACGCAGATTTACTTCTTTCTTTACTTTGCGATGACCGGCATGCACGCCCTGCACATGATCATCGGCATTGCGCTGCTGGGCTGGCTGATCTACCGTGCGCAGCGAGGCGAGTTTACCGAGGGGTATGTCGCGCCCATTGAGAACTTCGGGCTGTACTGGCACTTCGTCGATATTGTGTGGCTGTTCCTGTTTCCGCTGCTCTACCTCATCAACCGGCACCCGCTTCACTAGACTGTAGCCAGGAGTAGATTGTGTCCGATCATCTCGATCCAGACAATGTGACCAACCCGGAGCACGCCGAGCATCACATCGTGACGCCATTCCAGTACATGCTGGTGTTCGGGACGCTGCTGCTGTTTACCGCTATTACGGTAGGCGCGGCGTATGTCGAACTGGGCGTGTTCAACCCGATTGTGGCCTTGGCGATCGCATGCTTCAAGGCAGTGGTGGTCATCCTGTTCTTCATGCATGTGAAGTATCAGTCGAGGCTGATCAAAATAACGGTGGGCGCGGGGTTCTTTACCTTTATCGTGCTGATTACGATGACTCTCAGCGACTACATGAGCCGCGCGTGGGGGCTCTGGTAGGGATGGTCATCCAGGTATAATCGTTTGACAGAGGGCTGGATGGCGACTGCACAACTCACGCCGGATCAGATGGCGAAGCTAACTGTGCTTACGACAAAGCTGGGGACAGATGAATCCACGGCTTTATTGAAGGCGCTCCGCCGCTTCTCTGTTTGCGACGGTTTCCAACGCGCAGCGGACTCGATTTAAAGAGGTGATGGCAGGGTGTTGCCCGCTGTGACTGGAACGCTCGGAACTGCTTTGGGTTTCACTTTGGAAGCCAGTCGAAGCAATAGGCTCACTGTGGATCGGGTTTCCTTGGATAAACTTCAGCGCAGCGGAAAGGAAAGTGGTTTGGCTGCGACCGAGCCTACCACCCGAGTTACCATTAGGCCATCGTGGGGGTGAGGCACACGACAGGCGGCGGTCTTGTGTGTTGTATGCCGATTCTGCAGCTCAGTGTTCGGCGGCGCGGTTGGGGCCGGGGTAGCCGACTTCGATCCAGCCGGTGACGGGAAAGGGCTGATGGTCGTCGAGTGTGATCCCCACGCCTGCCGGTATCGCCGCACCTGAGACGTTGACCGCAGCGCCAGCGAGGTCGGTGCGATAGAAATCGACGGTGGGCAGAGCGGCGTATTTGTCGATGATCAAACCCTTGGACAGAAAGTAAGCTCCGACGGGGTCGAGCAGTATATTCAACACTTCGGCGTCGTCCGCGCCTAGCGCTTCGAGGTTGGACAGGCCGACACCTGCCAGGTTAGATATTCCTAAGTAGTCCTTAAGTTCCGAGATGGAAAGGGTGAGGTCCTGCCGATTCGGTAGCGGAGGCGGCACATACGCGGCGCTGTTCAGAACGATGAATACTCGAACCGAAGTTGCGTTGTTGGGGAC
>CAXTPN010000074.1:0-10748 GCA_964246125.1 uncultured Acidobacteriaceae bacterium | reverse complement strand
AGTTACTATTGACGAGCTCTCGCGCACCATGCAGCACATCACCCGCAAGATGGCCTCGCACTACCGCCACGCCTACCGCCCCGTCCACGCCAAATCTCACGGCGTTCTGGTAGGCAGCCTTGACATTCTGCCCAAGCTGCCACTGGAGCTCGCGCAAGGTCTATTCACGGGAGCCGGAAGCCACCCGGTTGTCCTGCGCTTCTCCACCAACCCCGGCGACCTGCTTGCGGACAACGTCTCCAGCCCGCGCGGTCTCGCCATCAAAGTCCTGAACGTCGCAGGCGAGCAGCTCCCCTCGAATGCCGGCGCCTCGACGCAGGACTTCGTCTGCGTCAACGCCAACGCCTTCAACGCCCCGGACCCGAAAGGCTTCCTCGCCGGCCTCCAGCTTCTAGACAAGACTCTGGACGTCCCAGAAGGCGTCAAGCACGCCGTGTCCGTCGCCTCCCAGGCAGCTAATGCCGTGCTCAAGGCGGTCCACCTTCCTTCCGCCACGCTCGAAGGCTTCGGCGCCTCCGCCACCCACATTCTTGGCGAATCCTTTTCCACTGTCGCCCCTCTGCGTTATGGTACCTACGTCGCTAAGATCGGCTTCGCGCCCGCCTCCGAGAACCTGAAAGCACTCACCGGCAAGCACGTCGACCTCGGAGCCGACTACAATTCGCTAGAAGAGCTCATCAAGCACTTTTTCCGCCACGAGACCGCTGTCTGGGACGTGAAGGTACAGCTCGCCCTCGCCGAAGACCCCGCGCGCGAAGAAAAAGATAAGCACTTCCCCATCGAAAAAGCCGACACGCCGTGGCCCGAGACCGAAGACAAAGGCAAGCCTGGTAGCCCCTGGCAGACCGTCGCCACCATTACGGTGCTCCCGCAGGACACCTACTCCGACGCCCGCCAGCTCTTCGTAGACGAGCAAATGTCGTTTAGCCCTTGGCACGCCCTCGCCGCCCACCAGCCGCTCGGCGGCATCATGCGCGCCCGCCTGAAGGCCTACGAAGAAGCACGCAAATACCGCGCGCTGCGCAACGCCCGCACCATCGTCGAGCCCACCTCGATCGACCAGATCCCGGCTTAAGCCGCGTATCTCGAACCACGCAACAAAAAGCCCCACGCCATAAGCGTAGGGCTTCTATGTCAAAGTGAGACAGCTAAGGCAGAGCTAAACCTTAACGATTCTGCCTGTCTTGATGCAGCTGGTGCAAACGCTCATGCGCTTCGAACCGCTCTCGATCTTCGCCCGCACCGATTGAAGATTGACGTTCCAGCGACGCCGGGTCTTGTTGTTCGCGTGAGAGACGTTGTTGCCGAACTGCGGGCCTTTGCCGCAGAGATCGCATTTGGCTGCCATTGGTGTGATGCTCCTGATCCTGAAAATTCACGGCTCGCAAGCCGGAGTCGACCGGAAATCCTATGCGCAAGGCACAACGCAACCGGAAAGGTCGTGAACTCTGATGCTAGTAGACCTCTATCCCAAAGTCAATCATGCTGGATCAACATAGGGTGCCTGTCCGGCGCACAAACGAAGGCCGCTGTCAGCAACCCCGGCGTGAGCATCTCTTCGGGGCTGCCGCTCAACAGCCCCCGCTCGTCTGAAAGCAGATGCACCGTCTGAAAATTCGCGGGTACTAGATGCAGTTCGTGAATCGAAGCCAGAATTGCGATCCCCTCCCCTCGCAGGGAATGCAGCAGATCGATCAGCTCTACCTGCCTCCCGATATCAAGGTTCTGCGTCGGCTCATCCAGCAGCAGCAGCCGCGGCTCCTGCGCCAGTGCCAGAGCGATCTTTACCCGCTGCCGCTCGCCTCCGCTCAGTTCGTTAAAGATGCGATGCCGCAAACCCGAAACATCCGCCTGACCGATCGCCCGGTCCACAGCCACGCGGTCTTCGCGCAGGGGCCCGCGCAGCAGCCCCAGGTAAGGACTGCGCCCCTGCTCGACAATCTGCTCCACTGTGAAGTCGAACGGCACCTCGAACTGCTGCGGCACCAGCGCCACCACGCGCGACCGCTGCTTGCGCGTCATCTTCGCCATCGGCCTGCCATCGAGCAGGACCTCTCCCATATCCGGGGTCAGCGCTCCCGAGACAAGCCGCAGCAGCGTCGTCTTGCCTGCGCCATTTGGCCCAATCAGCGCGGCTGAAGTGCCCCGTTCCAGCCGCAGATTGACGCCCTCAAGCACCTGCCGATCTCCGTAGCGATAGCTCACGCCGCACAGCTCCAACAGCGGCGTCATAGGGTGTACTCCCGCTTGTGCTTGCGCAGCAGCCACAGGAAAAAGGGTCCGCCCAGAAACACCATCAGAATCCCCACGGGCACCTCGCTGGGCGCGAACAGCGTCCGCGCCAGCGTATCCGCCACCACCAGGAAGATCGCACCCGCGAGCGCCGTCACCGGCAGCAGCCGCACATGGTCCGGCCCCAGCAGCAGCCGCGCCACATGCGGCACGACCAGCCCCGCAAACGCGATCAACCCGCCCAGCGACACCGCAATCGCGGTCAACAGCGAGCCCACCAGGACGATGCCGATGCGCGTCGCCTCCACGCGAATCCCCAACTGGTGCGCGTACTCATCGCCCAGCGCCAGCGTATTCAACCGCCGCATGAGCGGGTAAGCCGCCAAAGTCCCCAGCGCCA
This sequence comes from uncultured Acidobacteriaceae bacterium, assembly GCA_964246125.1. Lineage (GTDB taxonomy): Bacteria > Acidobacteriota > Terriglobia > Terriglobales > Acidobacteriaceae > Edaphobacter. The sequence goes on along the minus strand of CAXTPN010000074.1, from coordinate 8,116 downwards.
GCATCGCGAACGTCACCCCCAACTGCCGCCACTGCGGCACGCCGATCGTGCCGTGCAGCCACGCGGCAACGATCTTCGATCCGCTCGCCGGGTCGGGGTCGAAGATCTCGAACAAATAGGTCGAGTTGGTCAGCATCGTTCCCACCGCAAACCCCGCCAGCAGCAGCGTCACGCCGTTCGTGCGTCCACGCGTCCGCGCCAGCGTGTACACAATCAGCATCGCCAGCACGGCGCCGCAGAATGCGAGCAGCGCTGTAGCGCTGAAGCCGAAGATCGAGAACTGTGCCAGAAACACGATCCCAAGCGATGCTCCCACCGCCGCGCCGCCTGACGCTCCAATAATGTAGGGGTCCGCCATCGGGTTGCGAAACAGCCCCTGAAACATCAGCCCCGACACAGCCAGCGCGGCTCCGACCAATGCCGATGCCAGCACGCGCGGCAGCCGAATCTCAAACAGGATCGTGTGCTGCGTTTCGGTCAACGCCCGTCCCGGAAACGCCGCCCCGGCCATTGCCCGGATCGGCACATGGATCGCCCCCAGCGACACCGACACGACCATCGCCGCTCCCAGCGCCGCCAGCATCAGAGCAATGACCCACACAAGGTTTGCCCTCGCAGCAACTGCGGACGGCGAGCGCTCCCCCGATCCAGGCCCACCAGCCCTCTCAGGGCCAAGCGCGGAGGTTATCCGAGTCACCGCGACATTGCTTACTTCAGCTTCCATGACTCCCCGCCGAAGTTCACCTTAATCCCCGACCGGAACGTAAGCGGCAGCGCCGGGTATCCGAACGCCTCGTAGTAATGTTCGCTGAACAGGTTCTGAACGTTCGTATAAATATTCACCCGCGACGTAACCTGGTAGCCTCCTCCTAGTTCGATCCGCTGGTACGATCCATCGAGATTCCGGTTCGGCAGCAGCAGACTGTTGCCGAAGTTCGCATCCGACAAATAGGTGCTGTCATCGCGCCGCGACACTAGCGTCCCCGTCAGAGACCCGTAGAGCTTCGCCCGGGTATACGTCAGCCCGAAGTACCCCGTATGCGGAGCTACCCGAAACGGCCGCGCCCCCTTCAGCGGGGCATAAGCCCCAATCGGCACCGTAGCGAAGCTCCCCGCCGTGTTGTAGCTCGCCGCGGCAAACGTGTTCTCCACTACCGGGTCTGTATAGGTATAGCCTCCACGCGCAAACACATGGCTCCCCACCTTGTACTCGCTCTCGAACTCGATCCCCGCCGTCTGGAACGACAACGCGTTAATGTAAGCGCCATACATGAACTGCGGCAGGCTGGCCGCCGGCACCCCCAGCCCCACCAGCCCCGCGTTCGGCACATACTGCACATCGTTCGTGAATTGGTTGTGGAAGTAAGTCACTCCCACTCGCGCACGCCCGTTGAACATCTGCTGGTCCACCCCCACGTCATATGTTCGCGAGTTCTCCGGTCCCAGCGGCGTCACATGGTATTGGCTGATCAGCGCCGAGCCATTCGCAAGCCCCGCAAGCGTGCCGTAAAGCGAGTTCGTCTGCTGGTAGATGCTCGGCTCCTTGATGCCCTTGCCGAAGCTTCCATGCAGCTTGGTTCCGCTGAAGAAGCTCGACGCCGAAGGCCGCACCAGGTAGTAGGCGACGGAGGCCCGCGGCGTCGCCGCGAAACCGAAGAGCCCGTTATCTTCCAGCCCCGTTCCCAGGCTGTAGAACAGCCGATTCTTGACGTCGCCCAGCAGCTGCAGAGTATAGCTGTAGTTCCCGCGCTCGATCCGCGAAGCCGTCCCTGCCGTCACCGCTTTCGAATACCCCGACAGTCCGCGCTCATCCTCATACTTGAACCCGCCCAGCGCCACGAAGTGCGGCGTAACCCTGTAGTCGGTCTGCGCATAGACAAAATCCCGGCTCGCAGGCGTCAAATACTGCGTAAACCCGGAGCCGTAGCGCAGATACGCCTGGCCGGTCACGCTGTACCCGTTCGCCCCCGCGATCGTGACCACCTTGCCGTCATAATCTCCATACCCGTCCGCAATGCCCGCCGTCCCGAACGAGTTGATCATTCCGTTCAGTCGCAGCCCGCCATAGCGAACCTGATTGTGCCACTTCGCCGTCGTCTGCCCGTTCCATGCCGCGCTGTAGTAGTTGTCATGTTCCTTCGCCTGCGCCGAATCCACCAGCCCATACAGCGCAATCGCATTCGGATTCCCCGCCGAGGTCACAACGTGCCGCACCGTAAACCGCACATCATTCGCCGCATTCGGTGTCCACCCGAAGTTCCCCGCATACGTCGCGTTATGAAACTGGCTGTTCGCCTCGTTGTTGCGCGTGTCCATCCGCGCAAACGCAGAGTAGATATCGAACTGCCGATACATACTGCCCGCCGTCACCTCATTGCGATACGTTCCAAAGTTCCCCGCATCCCCCGCATAGGTCAGCAGCGGCACCCGCGTCCCCGCCCGCGTACTGGTCAACACGACCACGCCGGCCAGCGCATCCGACCCATACAACGCGCTGTCCGGCTCCCGCAGCACCTCGATGGACTGCACCCCCACAGTCGCCAGGTTCGCGAACTCAACTCCGCCGCCGATCGTATTGGCCGGTACCCCGTCGATCAGCACCTTGTTCGCCGTCGTCTCTCCTCCGCGAATCGATACTCCAGTCGTCCCGCCCATATGCCCCGACTGCGTCAACTGCACCCCCGCCACCAGCCCCAGCGGGTCCAGCACCTACCGAATCAACCCAAAGTCGCCGGCCGTAAGCACCGTCACCGAAGCTCCCGTCTGCGCCTCCGGCACCGGCGTCCCGGTCGCCGTCACCGTCACCTCCTGCGTTAGCGTCTGTGTCGCCAGCGTAACCTCAACCTGTGCCTTGCCGGAGCCGCTATAGTAGCTTGCGCCCGTCAGGGTCGTCTGAAACCCCGGCGCACTCACCCGAACCCGATAACGGCCAGCCTGCGGCAGACCAAAGTGAAAGCTGCCATCGCCACCAGTGGCCGTAGTCCCCACCACCGACTCCCCCTGCATCAGGTCCACCTTGGCATTGGCAACCAGCGCCCCCAGTGGGTCCCGCACGTCGCCATCGAGGCGCCTGCCTTGCTGGCCGAAGATGGGCGCGGCAATCAATAAGAAGACAAGCGCGAACACAAGTCGCGAATGTTTAGAGATCGTTCGAAAATTGAAGTACATGGTTCCCCCCTCGGGATGTTGGTTGCGGCAGGGCCGGTCTCCTGGCTTGCGCGTCAGCGAATCCATGCTGCCTTCCCAAGGGTTCCCCTCAGTGGCGTTGCAAAACCGTGCATGGCTCTCGGCGCTTACAGTTACGGGGTAGTGGCGGACTCGCACCGCGCTTCCCGACACCCTGCTGCTGGTTGCGGTTGTGAACCGGCTCCTACACCGGCCCCGAATGAAATCAAGGATGAAATTGCTTGGCCAGGTCCTCCAGTGCATCGATGGCCACGGGACTCGGTAGTCCAATCCGCTCGTCGACGAAGAACACATTTCCCTCGCGCACCGCCTTCAGCGAATTCCATCCCGGCCGCTGCCGCAGCGAATCGATCGCCACCTTGCCGCCGCGGAAGAGCAGCAGCGCATCCGGTGCCCGCGCCACTACCGCCTCAAGACTAACCACCGGCCACTCCTGCGCCAGATCCGCCGTAATGGACTCGCCGCCCGCATCCGCGATCAATTCCGTGATAAACGCGCCTTTGCCCGCTGTAAATATTGGGTCGGACGAAAACGAGATGAACACCCGTATGGCCGGCAATCCCTTTACCCGCGCCCGCACCGCCGCGATCCGCTGTTTTAGTCGCACGATCTCGGCGTGCGCCTCTGTCTCATGATTTGTAGCCTGACCGATGCTCTCGATCGTATGCAGCAAGCCCGCCATACCATGCGGATCGACCAGGTACACCGTCAGCCCCAGCCGCTGCAACTCATTCAGCACCGTCTGCGGGTTCGCGCGCGGCGTCGCCAGGATGAGGTCCGGATGCAGCGACAGAATCGTCTCCAGCGATGGGTTGAGGCCGGACCCCACGCTCGGCTTTTTCAACGCCGCCGCGGGGTATTTCACATAGTCGATGATCCCCACCACCTCATCGCCACCCCCTATCGAGAAGACATCGTCCGTGATGTTCGGCATCAGGCAAATAATCCGGTGCGGATGATCCGGCACCGTCACCGCGCGGCCCATCTCATCCACCACCACACGGCTAGCCGAGCACGAGAGCGCTGTCGCCAATAAGACCAGCATCGTCACCGCTCGCGCTATCCCTCCGCCAAACATCGATGCAATCCTGTGCATGGGCACTGCGCTCCTGAGTCACCGTGCGCACATGCGCCCAGGACAGAGCGGGGAAAAATGGGAGGCAGCTGTCCACACCCGAAAATCCAGGCGCGTGGATATGCTCTTCAACTCTCCTCGCGAAGTTGAATCAAGCCCGAAGCATCTGGCCGGTCTCCTGACTTACGCTTCAACAAACTAGGCCTACCTTCCCAGGACGTCACGCCCCAGTGGCATTCATCGAGACTCGGCCTTGCTCTCAGCGCTTACAGTTACGCGGTAGCGACGGATTTGCACCGTCTTCCCGAACACCAGATTCCTCTAAAGCATACCCCGCCCATCCCGTGAGATCAACGAAGAACGTTCCTGCTTGTCATTCCCTGCCCTGAGCAGCAACCGCCTGTAACTGCCCAAGATGGTTCAGATCGTGCCCCGCCATCGTGGCGAGAACATCCTGAAACGTCATCGTCCCGCGCTCCGGATGCGTCATCTCGCGGGCGAACTCCGCCTCGCTCAACGTCCCGATCAGCTTGATGTTCCACCCGCGCGCGGCGCGCAGCAGTTCGATGGCCGACGGCGCATCGTACCCCGCATAGTGCTCCGCCCACGCGTCCTGATCGAACGGCTGGATTACCGGATTCGCCATTGCAAGCGTCTGCCGCAGCCGAAAGCCGAACACCAGCTCGCAATCGGCCAGGTGCGCGACGATCTGCCGCGGACTCCACTTGCCCGCAGCGATGGGAGCCTCGACCTGTTCAGGCGTCAGCGCGCACAACGCCTGATGCACGAGCCCCGGCGTCGCCGCCATCACCGCTCGCGCATCCTGCTCCCCGAGATACTTTGCGTAAGGATTGATTTCCATTCCCGCAAGGTATCACGGCATCAGTCTCTTTTACTTCTTGCCTTTCTTGGCCGTCGCGGCCTTCACGGTTCCTGTTCCAGCAGGCTTGACCGCGGCGATGATCGCCGTCCCGATGGGGCTGCCCAGGCCGGTGCAGGCATCCCACCCCGGACCCGCAGAAAAAGCCGGGTTATTGCCTTGCGTAATATCCCGGAACGCCTTCTTCGCCCCCGTCGCGTAGAGCGCCGGATTGATGAACCCCGCCGAAACCTTGTTCGTCGCATTGGCCAGCGCGATCAGCCCTGCCCACAGCGGCGCCACGGCGCTGGTCCCACCGATCACCTGTGTCTGCCCGTCCACGCGAATCGTATAGCCGGTCGAGGGATCCGCGTCGCCGCTGACATCCGGACCGCCCCGCCCGCCCGTCGACGTGGTCGGCTTCGGCAAACCGGCGTTGTTCTGCCACGTCGGCCCCGGCAAAATGGTGCTCACTCGCCCGCCCCCCGCGCCTTCATTCGACGCCAGCTCATTCCATACCACCTCGCTCTGGATGGTCGTGCCGCTTCCCACCAGCTTCGTCCCGCCGCAACCCAGCACATGCGGGCTCGATGCCGGAAAGTCGACATGGTTCGCTCCATCCGTCACCCCGTCGGTCGAGCCGTTATCGCCGCTCGCCACCGTAATCGTCACCCCCAGCGCCGCCGCCGTTTGGCACGCCGCATCCAGCGCATTCATCGATTGCAGCGTCCAGCTCGACTCCGGGCCGCCCCAGCTGATCGAAATCACGCTCGGCTTGTTCGTCGTGTCGTGAACCGCGGTCGAGATCGCGTCCACGAACCCCTGATCCGTATTCGGCGCAAAGTACACCGCGATCTTCGCGCCTGGCGCCACGGCCGCGCAGACCTCGATATCCAGCATCACCTCGCCATCCGCGCTGTTGGCGTTGCCCGGCTTGTTTTTCGCCTTGTCGACCAAGACCGCAGTCACAGTAGGCGCGGCCATCCCCAGGCTCTTGAAGTAAGCCGTAATATCCGCCGGCCGGAATCCGCCGCCAAGCTCGATAATCCCGATGGTCTGGCCCGTAGCCTTCGCCCCCGTGGGAAACCCGTAGAGTTGGGCCACCTGCACGGGCGTATAGGAGACGTTGCTCGCATGCGGCTGCGCGACGCCATGCCACTCGCGTAACTGCGGCTGCGCCTGCGGCCGGTTGTCGAGCCCAAGCACCGCCTCCACATGGCCCGTCAACTCCTCCGGCAGACAGATGGAGCCTTCCCGCACCCGGTAGTTCGCGCCTTCGATCGTATGCTGCGCCAGCTTCACCCCGAAGGCCTTTTGCATCGCCGCCGAGCTGCCGGTGAGATGCACCGTGCGCCGCCCATTCGACGTCACCTCCGCGGTCAGGCCAAACTCCTTCGCGAAGGCTTTCACCAGCTTCACAGACGCCGGATCCGGCCCGTGGCGCTTCGCATACTCTGGGCGGCTTAACCGGCCGGCGGCCGTGCCGAGGGTCTGGGTATCGATGGGCTGTTTGCGCCGGACCACTACCGAGACTGTAACAGCGCCCGCCGGAGGCGGAGTTGGCTTCGGTTTGCCGGGATGCGCCGCCGCCGCGGACTCCGGTGCGTTGATTGACTTCTTCTCGCTTCCCGCCAGTGCCACGCGGGCTTGTGAAGCAAAGTGGGCTGTAGCTTTAGGAGCCATGATCGAACCTCTAGGTTGGAATAAAGGGGGCCCGGAGCATCCGTGGTACTTTGACCTAGCTATAAGAGAATGGATACGGGCCTTTGTCAAGACAGAATCGCGGTTGCAACCTGTGCATCGAAGACATGGCACCAAATAGAGGATTGTATTCATGGCGGAAGCGGGCAGCATTGTCGTCGGCATCGATCTTGGCACCACCAACTCGCTCGTCGCATCCATGGAAGGCGACACCCCGGTGGTGATTCCCGGCGAGGACGGCGAGCGGCTTGTGCCCTCGGTCGTCGCGTGGACGGACAGCGGGGTCGCCGTCGGCAATGCCGCGCGGCCCACTCTCATGTCCGACTCCGGCTCCGCCGTCTACTCCGCCAAGCGCCTGATGGGCCGCGATCTTGCCGACATTCAGGACGAGCTGAAACTGTTTCCCTTTCGCCTCGCCGAAGGAGCTAAACCCGGTGAGGTCCTGCGCCTGAACGTCGGCGGACTGATCATGACCCCGCCCGAGATCTCCGCCTACATCCTGCAGCAGTTGAAGCGCAACGCCGAGCGCTTCTTCGGCGTGCCCGTGACCAAGGCAGTCATCACTGTACCCGCCTACTTCAACGACGCCCAGCGCCAGGCCACCAAAGACGCCGGCCGCATCGCCGGCCTGGAAGTCCTGCGGCTGGTCAACGAGCCCACAGCCGCCGCCCTCGCCTACGGGCTGGATAAGCAGAAAGACGGCATCATCGCCGTCTACGACCTGGGCGGCGGCACCTTCGACATCTCCATCCTCAAGCTGCACGAAGGTATCTTCGAGGTCATCAGCACCGGTGGCGACACTCACCTCGGCGGCGACGACATCGACAACCTGCTCATCGCCATCGCGCTCGACGATATCCAGGGCGACCACAACCTCGATGTCCGCGGAAACCCCGAAGTAGTCCAGAGCATCCGCAAAGCCGTAATCGATGCCAAGATCGCTCTCTCCACTGCCGACTCGGCCCGCCTTACCGTCAACCTCCCGGGTGCCCCATCGCAAACAGCTCCATCGTTTGAGCTGGGATCGACCGCCGCTATACCCCAGCCGAGCATCTACGCCCGCGAGATCACCCGCGCCCAGTTCGAGCAGATCATCGCCCCCGTCATCGCCCGCACCGCCTCCCCGGTCAAGCAAGCCCTCAAGGACGCCAGCCTCGAACCAGCCCAAATCGACGAGGTAGTCATGGTTGGCGGCTCCACCCGCATCCCCGCCGTCCGCGCCGTTGTAGCGGGACACATATACCACGGAGCCCCCAATAAAAAACGACACACCGAGCGGAATCCCGACGCACTAC
>CAXTPN010000073.1:0-10904 GCA_964246125.1 uncultured Acidobacteriaceae bacterium | reverse complement strand
TGAGGTCAGCAGATTGCCGCTCAGGTCGGTTATTTTCATGTGCCAGATGTGAAAGCCGTCCTCAGGCCAGCGCACGACATCCTCGAGCACCTCCCCTTTATAGGAGAGCTGCTCCAGCCCATGCTCCCCAAAGCGCACCTGCAATCCCTGACCTGATGCCGCGCCTAGTATGACGAACCACAGTATGCCTTGCACCCGCAGCAACCGGTAAAACCAGCCCGATCCGATCAACTCGCTTCCACCGACAACAGATGGGCATGCACGATGAAGCGCTTCGGGGCCGCGCCCACATATTCAAACGGGTAGCATGTAATCAAGGTCATCTCGGGCCGACTTCCGATGTCCAGAACGTCTACCTTGTCCGGAGTGACTACCTCCATGCTGTCGATCGAGTACCGAAACCGTCCTTCCGCCGTCGCGACTTCGATCTCCATCCCGGCTCGAACATTTCTCAACGGACGGAAGTAGGTGTCGCGATGTCCAGCCAACACCATGTTCCCCAACCCGCCCGGAACAGCCGTCCCCGGCACATGCCCTACGCCCTTCTTCAGCGTCCCCGCATCGTAGCTCTGCAGCACCGGGACCGAAAGGCCAATCTCTCTGATCTCCAACCGGCCCATCACCGCGCCGGCTTTGTCTGGCGCATCGCCACCTACCGCCGTTCCGGGTTCGATCGCATCGGCATAGCCTTGCGTAGCCTTTGCCTCCACCCTGTAAGAAACGATCGTTCCTGCACAAACCGCCGCGCAAAACCAGAACCCGGCCTCAAGCAATCTCGCCATCAGGCCGGGCCTTCGCATCTTTGTCACCCAACCCATCAACTACGCGCCGTCAACCGCCGCCCAGTCAGCAACACAGCTCCAAGTAGCGAGAACAGACCCGCCAGCCAAACCAGCGGCATTATCCCGGCGGTGTGCGGCAAAGCCTTCATCGCGGGCCGAGTCCTCGGCGCAGCCGGAGCCGCCGATGCAACCTCGCTTTGAGCGGGCTGCGATGCGTGCGCCACAGTGCTCACCGGAGCCTGTTTGCGGGGCGCGGCAGGAACCGACGCACTCGCCACCTGCGGCGATTGGTAGCGTTCCGCCTTGATCCCAGCCGCCGCATCCGGCCCAACCGGAGTCGGCGACAACAGCCACAACGTAACCATCTCCCGGTCCGTAGGTGACAAGGAAGGATTTCCCTTCATCCCCTGAGACGCAGGGTCGATTGCCGGAATCTTCGTGTCATTCGCCTTCGCCAGACCCACAGCCTCAGCCTTCGGATACACAAACTCCGCAACGGTTCCGTTGGGGAACGCAAATCCGCGCAGCGCAGACTTCGCGTTCGCACCAGACCCCAAGGTGATCGGCCCGCCTCCGGACTTGGTGAGCCCGCTCGAAGGCACAGCCAGAAACGTCGACTGCATCTTTCCATTGCGCTCGACTCGCACAATCATGCGGTCGCTCAGGTGATCCACAATCCGAATTGTGTAATCGCCGGGCTTGAGCGTCTTTCCGGGAACCTGTGTGTCGTCGGAAATCGTCAAGCGTGATGTCGCGCCGCTCGCGTCGTCCGAAACCACCGGCTTGTCGGAGGCAAAGGCTGCCCCTGTGAGCTGCGCGCCGGCAAGCGATAGAGAGAGCAAACCCACTGTAAAAAACCTACGAGAACTCATCATCGGTATCCCCTCGAAACTTCAGTAATGAATCAATTCCAGTAATTTCTACGACAACGGTTCAGATGCCACTCTACTTCCACACAAATCCATCAGGAACCGCTTGTGGTCGATGGACGACGGAAATCAACATGTGGTGCCGCAACAAGCTTCCGCTCCACGAACAGGAGATTCGCGTCATATATCCTTGAGCAGTTCGGACAAACTCATCTTGAGACCAAGCGCCAGCACCTCCAGCATCGGCAGCGAAATGGACTTGCGGCCACGTTCCACGTCCGAAATAAACGTGCGGTCGATTCCGAAGTCTACCGCCATCCTGAGCTGGGTCAGGTTTCGTTCTCGTCGAAGTTGTCGGAGCCGCACGCCAAAGCGGCTGCTTACGTCCATCGGCAGGTAGTAGTTGTGAGGGTTGCGCATGGCAGCGCAGTTCGCCGGACGTTCCACTACAAGTTGCTGGGTAGGAAGAGGTGCAATGTTATAAGCCATGTAGACTGGGTACTCTCCTGGGAAGGAATCTCGTCCCCCTCGCTGCCTCCGGTCTCGAGCCGTTTCTAAACCTTGGAGTCACCGGTAGGTTGATGGGCAGGCCCGTCCATGCGTACCTTGCCGGGCGCGAAGGTAGACCGAGCACTGCTGATGGTCCCACTACAAATCTCACGAGCAAAATTCGATATCGGATTTGAATGTAGTTCAAAGGCGACATTTCATGCAATCATATAACTTTGCACGAAGTGTACCCAAGACCTAAGGGGTCCAGTAATGATGTCCCACAGACCTTCGAAAGCTCGGCTCGTCCGGAACAACAGCCTGAGACTCCGGCGTGTGTGCCGCGACCGAACTGGCCGCCAAAGATTTCAGCCGGTTGAGATCCTCGAGACTCAGAGGAGACTCTCCAAAAAAACCATAACTCGCTTTGTGCAGAATGCGAAGAGGAAAACGCGTCGGAATTTCGACGTCTCTCCCGCTCAGTCCCGGCCAGTAGGGTTCCTCCGGCTGACCGATGCTGAAAAAGTATCGCTGTTCGAAACTCCGGCCGCCCAGGCATTGCAGCGAATCGACAATCTGCAGCGACTCCAGATAGTTGCTGCTCAAGTGGAACATGCCATATGGGTTCTCCGTCCGCACGCTCACCACCGTCCGACCGTCGCGGCTGAAAGTCTCGATCGACTGGCATGAAGCTTCGCCGCTCACCCGTTCAATCCGGAAGCCCTCTTGCAGCAAACGCAGGTGTAGGTACCGGTCCGGCTCAAACTGCGAACTGATCACCAGCATCGACTCGCCCGGCTTCACCTCATCGACCAGGTCATGAATCTGGTCGATCATCCCCAGGGTTCGGCCCTGCCACTGCCGCCAGAACATTGGCGAATAGGCACGGCCAATTAACACCCGTGGCCCGTCTCGCATGGAGATATAGGGCGGCGCAAACAGCACCAGCGCGAAAAACGCAATCGACGCTACGCCCACCCAGCTCCGCCGCCCCTGTCCTTCTATATTCGCAACCAGCAGGCGCAAACCAGTTCCTGCATGCAGCAGCACAAACGGCGAACCCATGATGCAGAAATCGCGAATCTCGTTCGCATGGGGAATCACCACCGCATAGAACAGCACAGGCAGCAGCGTCATCACAACGCTCCAGGCCCTTCCCTTCTCCTTGAAGTTCTCCCACGCGCCGGCCGCAATCAAAGGCAAGGAGATCAAGCCGAAAAACCCGAAAAAGATCAGCTCCCGCGTCTTCGCCAAACCAGTCTGGTAAATCGCGGGATTGTTATTCAGCACGCTGAAGAACCGTCCCACCTCGTAGGACTGTACCAGCGAAACGCCCGCGACCTTATAGCTGATGGCAAAAACCACTGCCGCCCCGCCAACCGCGAAAGCAATCGCCGCCCCCATCTTCCTGTAGGCGCGGTTTGCCAGCCACAGCACAGCAACCACAGCCGGAACGATCAGCACCGCATCCAGCCGAACCAGCATCGCGCACGCAACGATCGCGCCGATCCCAAACCATCGCCAAAACGTAATCCGCTCGTTCACCAGTGCAAGCGCCAGGCAGGTCAGTGCCGCCGAAACCAGATGGTCCGCGATAAAAAAACTCGGCTCCAGTATGCCCGGGGTTAGCACGACGCAAGCGAGAACACCCCAGGCCGGCACCTTTGCCCATCGCCGCGCGAAAACAATGCTGGATGCTGCCAGCAAAACCAGGCTGGCGATGGTGATCACTCGAAGCACCCAAAGCGACGTGCTGTGAAACACCCACATACCCGCCTGCATCAGCCAGACCATTCCCACCCGCGTGACATACAGCAACTCGGTATTGATCGGATAGGCCTGATCGTCCAACCCGATCTGCCCGCTGTGATTCAGGATCGCCATCGATTGCAGGCGCGCCACATACGCCTCTACATACGAGGAGGTCAACATGGGAGAGATCATCCACAGAGCCAGGAGGATCATTGCGGCACGCAAAAACCACTTCAGCCACACGGGGCGAACCGCCGATCCCTCGGTACGCTGTCCAGCATCTCGTTCCATCGTTTCAGCCATGCACTCCCTGCTCTCACCTCCAGGTTAACCCAGACACGGTCTGCGATACTCAAATCATCGCCTGCAAATCCCCCGTGCCATCGGAATAGCCGACCTCCGCGATTGGAGCGCGTTGGTAGCTTCCAGCCGACACGACCTTCCCTGAACCCCCTTTATCCTTGAGAGTATGGCCGAGATGACACTCAGAGCACCCGAGCGAGCCTCGCCTGTTGCTTTCTCAAACCCGTCACTTTCTTTGAAACCTAAGCCTACACCCGGCAATCCAGACCGCATCCTGGTCTTCATTCCCGCATACAACTGCGCTCCGCAGATAGGCCGCGTGCTCGCGCAATTCAACGATGTGCCGCCCGGCGTCTTCGAACAGATCCTGGTCATCGACAACCAGAGCAAGGACGGCACCGCGGCGGCAGCCCTCGAAGCCGCAAACTCCGTACAAAGCGCCAAGGTTCTCGTCGTCCGCAATCGAGAGAACTACGGGCTGGGAGGCTCGCACAAATCTGCCTTTGCTTACGCCATCGATCACGGCTTCACCCATGTCGTGGTGCTTCACGGTGACGACCAGGGTCGCATCGCTGATGTGCTGCCGCTGCTCACCGCCGGGCTGCATCGCCGCTTCGACTGCTGCCTCGGCTCCAGGTTCTCCAGGCGCTCAACCCTGGCCGGATACTCTACGATCCGCAAAGTAGGAAACTACATCTTCAACGCGCTCTTTTCGCTGGTCTCCGGGCGCAAAATCACCGACCTCGGCTCCGGCCTCAATGTCATCAGCCGCGCCGCCTTCTCCGACCCAGCCCTCCTCCGCTACTCCGACGACCTGCGCTTCAACTGCTACCTCCTGCTCGGCCTGGTCGACTCCGGCAAGACCTTCCGCTACTTTCCCATCCACTGGGCAGAAGAAGATCAGATCTCCAACGTCAAAATCGTCTCGCAATCGCTCAACACCCTGAAAATTCTTGTGCAATACCTGTTCGCGCGCAAACGATTCCGCACAGGCGAGCACCGCGCCATCCCGCGGTCCTCGTATCGGTTCGATATCCTCGGCCAGGCTCCCGAAAACCTGGACGTGTCGGCGCCGCTTACACTGCAGGAGGCCTCCCGATGAGCGGCGTCAATCTGGTCATGCCCATGGCCGGCCGCGGCTCGCGCTTCGCCGCGCAAGGCATCGCGGAGCCTAAGCCTCTCATCGACCTCGGCGGCAAGCCGTTCTTCTGGTGGGCCGTCGAAAGCGTGCGCCGCGCCGTTTCGATCGAGCAGATGATCTTCGTCATCCTCCAGGAACATGCGGAGACCTGGGCGCTCGATCGCTGCATCCGCGACGTCTACCCCGCCGCCCAAATCATCGTCATCCCAGAGGTCACCTCCGGCTCCGCCGAGACCGCCGCCCTCGCCACCGCGAAACTAGACAACAACGCCCCCCTGCTCATCAACGACTGCGATCACGCCTTCGTCGCGCGCGGACTCGACGGCGCTGTCCCCCAACTGGAAAACGACGTTGAAGGCACTCTCGTCACCTTTCGTTCTCAAAGTCCCAACTACTCTTACGTCAAGCTCGGACCCCACGGCGAGGTCGCCGGCACCGTCGAAAAGCAAGTAGCCAGCCCCTACGCCATCGCCGGCTGTTACCTCTTCAGCACGCCCGCTCTCTTCCAGCAGCAGTATGAAAACTACGTTCGCAACTGCCCTTACTCCGAATTATTTATCAGCGGAATCTACAACCAGATGCTTCACGATCACCTGAGGGTGAACCAGGTCGTCCTCGACGACCACTTCGCCTTCGGCACTCCTGAGGAGTACGCCAACGTCCACCCACGGTTGTTAAGCCGTCTCTCCGGCTGGAGGTAAGCCTTGTTCCCCCCACACCTCCTCCTCGCCATCGCTATTTTCGTCCTCCTGCTCTCGCATCTTCTGCGCGCGATCCGCCTTAGCCCTCTGTATCCACGCAAGTTCGGCGTGCGCCGCTTCGATCTTCTGATGGGTCTCGCCATCTCCTACGCGCTCGGCACCATCGTGCCGTTCCGCATCGGCGAAATCGTCCGCGTCCTCTACGTCAGCAAGCGCCGCGGCGTTCGCTTCTCCTATGTGGCCGCCACCGTCGCCGCCGAACGCCTCGCCGACGCCGTCTGCGTAGGCCTCATCTCGCTCGCCCTGATCGGCCTCTCGGTCGTCTCCGCTGGCCAGCTGGGACGAGTCGCGGTCGGCCTCCTAGCCATCGGGGCAGGAGGAATCGCCATCGCCTTTGCCATCCGCGACATCGCGCTCGCGCGCCGAGCCGTCTGGCACTTCGCCTCCATCTTCCGCAATAAAATCTGCTATGCCATCCTCGACTTCTTCTGGAGCTTTTCTGAACTCGTCACCGGTGGCGCCATCGGCCGGCGGCGATTCCTCATCCTCACCCCCGTCTTGTGGTGGTGCTACATCGAGTCGTTCCGGCTCTTCGGCCACGCCACCGGCCTCCTGCTCACCGACGTCGTCCATGCCCTGCTGCAGAACCCTTGGCGAGCCATCGTTGCGCAGCGCTCCAGCGCGCTCCACCAACAAGAGATTCCTCTCCTCATCTTCACCCTTACTCCGCTGCTGCTCATCTTCGCTTACGGCTTCCTCAGTGAGCGAGCCAGCATCGTGCGCGTCTTCCACAGCCTCTTCGCCGGCCGCTACTTCGGCACCATGGGTTCCATCGCCGCGGTTAGCGACCGCTTCAAGAACCTCGCCGAATACGAGTCTTTCCTCCTGGCCCGCTTCACCAACCACGGCGATATCCTCACAGATTTCAGTCTGCAGGCCATCATCGACGGCAAGGTCCTCCGCCTCTTCCCCGGCGGCTCCGATGCCATCACCGCTCTGGTCGAACTTGACGACCGCCTCGTCATCCGCAAGTTCGCGCTGGGCGACGCCGGCAACAAACTTCGCACCCAGGCCGAGTGGCTGCGCGCCCACCAGTCCGACCTGCCGCTCGTCGATGTCGTTGGCGAACAAAGCGGAGCCGGATTCTACAGCTACGACATGCCGTACTTCTCCACGGCGAGTGACTTCTACGATGTCATCCACACCGCGTCCCCCAGCGAAAGCCAGCAGATTCTCGGTGAAGTCATCGACCAGATAGCCGATCTCCACGAGCGTACGTCCACCGGCCTCGCTACCCGCGAAACCGTAAACCGCTATCTCGCCCAGAAGGCCTCAAAAAATGCGCAGGAGGTTCTTGCCCAGTGCAAGGAATGGCTCCGAGACGGT
Organism: uncultured Acidobacteriaceae bacterium; assembly: GCA_964246125.1. Classification (GTDB taxonomy): domain Bacteria; phylum Acidobacteriota; class Terriglobia; order Terriglobales; family Acidobacteriaceae; genus Edaphobacter. Next base: position 3,481 of record CAXTPN010000073.1, on the reverse strand, counting down.
TCCATTCGCTACCAGCTCAACGGCCGCCAGTACGATCTCACCGACTGGCAATACCTGCTCGATCCCACCTGGCTCGCAAAGCAGATCGCCGACTACCGCACCGCCTCCATCCACGGCGACCTCACCATCGAAAACATCATCGTCAACACCGCCAAGATGCGCGGCATGTACATCATCGATCCCAACCCCGACAACATATTCGATACCCCGCTCATCGACTGGGCCAAGCTCATGCAGTCCCTCCACCTCGGTTACGAGAGCCTCAACAAGATTCCCACCTGCAAGTGGAAGGACGGCGCGTTCGAGATGATCCTCACCCGCTCCCACGCCTACGACGAGCTCCACAAGTTCACCCGCCGCACCTTGGCCGATCGCTTCGGCCAAAGCATCCTGCGCGAAGTCACCTTCCACGAGCTCATCAACTACCTGCGCCTCACCCCGTACAAGCTGCGCCACGCCCCCCAGAAAGGCCTCACCTTCTTCGCCTGTACCAGCATCCTTCTTCGGGAATACCTCGAGGAGTACGGTTGACCCCCATTCGCGCCCTCATGGTCGACCTCGACGGAACGCTCGCCCGCACCGCTGAAGCCAACCTCCAGGCATATACCCAAGCTCTCCAGCAGGCCGGAGTGCCCATCGTCCCCGCCGATCTTGAAGCTCGCATCCAGGGCCGCCACTGGAAAGAGTTCCTCCCCGCCATCCTGGGCGAAGCCGGCAGCAACGCAGACCCCGCAGCCATCGCAGCCCGCAAATCTCAGATCTATGCCGCCAACCTGCACCTCATCGAGGTGAACACCGGCCTCGTGCAGTTACTCACCGCCTGCGGACTGCATCTCAAGACTGCGCTCGTTACCTCGGCGGCCGCCGCCAGCGTTCATGCGCTACTGAGGGCACACAACCTGGACAAGCTATTCCATACCATCGTTACCGGAGATGACGTGCAACGCCACAAACCCGACCCCGAAGCCTACCGCACCGCTGCGGCGCGTCTGGGCGTCCATCCTGAAGAAACACTCATCTACGAAGACTCGGATATCGGCGTCGCCAGCGCAAAAGCCTTCGGCGGTCATGTCATACGCGTAATCTTCTAGTACGGTCTCTGTGCTACAGCCTCATCACCCGCAACTTCGAAAGACCCTATGTCAGCCACACTCGACACCCTCATGGACCCGCCGTTGCAGCGAGAAAAAGCCTACTCCCCTCGCATGCGCCGCCTCGCGTCCGTGTTGTTTGTCCTGTTGGCCGCATGGCTTCTCTCGCCCGCCCTGTCCGCCACCCACGTCGAGGCATTTTCCGCCAGAATCCAGACCATGGCCATCATGGACATGCACCACCGTCTCGCTCAGGACGACCTGGCCTACCCCGTCGACATCGAGTATTTCTTCACCACTCGCGGGGGCACCATCCACGTCCTCGAATGGATCATGAAGCTGACCCACACCACGGGCGAAATCAACTTCCGCATCCTCATCTGGTTCAGCTTCCTGCTCTTCGCCGCCTCTAGCGTTGTCTTCGTGCGCCGCTGGTCGGACGAGCCCCCCTGGGCAGCGCTCGCCGTACTCGTCCTCACTCCAGGCCTCTCCGATATCTCCTTCTTCTTCGCCGACAACCTGCCCTCCGCCGCATTGGTCACCCTCGCCATTGCACTGATAAGCAAGCGCACCGCGCTCTGGACCTGGTTCACCGCCGGCGCCCTCCTCGCCTGCGCGACACTCCTCCGCACGGACGCCATCATCGCCGCGCCTTCGCTCGGGCTGCTCGCTCTACTTCAGGACAAGCCAGTCCAGCAGAAGCCCGCATGGAGGCACCTGCTCGCCAACTGGCTACTCACCTTCGCCGGAGCCTTAGTCGTCTTCTACCTGTCCTGGCGCTCCACCGGCGTCAGCCTCCGCCAGTCGCTGCTCGTCGGCAAGATGCACAACGCCATCCACAACTCCTGGGGCGATCGCCAGTCTCTCATCCGCGTCATCGTCCTGTTCTTCGGCCCCACCATTCTCCTCACCGCAGTCGCCGTCGTCCGCACATGGCGGCAACGCTCCTTCACCTGGAAGCTCGTCATGATGGGCTGGCCGCTCGTCTTCTACATCGTCTTCATGACTAAGGCAGTCGAGCTGCGCGACTACCTGCTGCTCGGCGCTCCCTTCGTTCTCCTGCTCGGCGCAACCGGCCTCACCATCATGCTCCGGTTTCTGACCAGCGGCACACACCGCCCGCGCTTGTTTGCCCGCGCCTGTCTCGCCTTCTACCTTGTAGTCCTCATCGCCCCGCCCATGCTCATCATGCATGATGGCCCCCGAGTCTTCCTGGGTCGCATCTACTCTCCGCCCATGTGGAGAAGGTGGCAGCGCAGCACCGACGCCGCCGTCCAGCAACTCCAGTCGCTCGCCGCCTCCACCCGGCCCGGCGAGCGCACCCTTATTCTCACCACCTTCTTCCAGTCCGACCGCTACCTCCACCTCGCGCTCCTGCAGGATGGCTATGCCATGCTCCCCCTGCGCGACAAGCCCTCCTGCGGCGGCGTCGACACCTACCAGAAGGATGGCAGAACCATCTTCCACATCCGCACCGAAAATCCATACTGGCTCCTCTCGGCCAAGCCTATGTCCATGCCCGGCGAATACGTCCGCGGTTACCAGATCGACGCCGGCTTCCAGTGCCTCGCCCCCGCCGACTACGATCGCGCCTACATGGTCACCTGGGGTCGCATGGAGCAGGGTTACATGGAAACCTCCCCCGAGTTCCTGCGCCCCGCCGGACCTCTCGAAGTTCCGTTCCCTGAACGCGGGACCTGGCACATCGGCAAGCTCAAGTTCCTCCAGGTCCAGCGCATCCTCCCCCTCTCGCCCAACGACATCATGAACATCGCCCGACGCGCCCGCATCGTCGTCGCCGCCTACCAGACCGACAACCCAGGCACCTGGCAGCAACCCCACTCCTACGCCGAGTTCCACAACCAGGCCATGCCCCTGGTCCTAGACTTCACACCCGGCGCCAAGCCGCGCTGACGCCGCTTGACCTACCGCTCTCCGCTACTCTCCGCCTCCGCGCGTCTTACCGGCGGGGCGGCAGGCGCAAGGTTCAAATAATCGTGATTCAGAATCCCGTTGAACACCAGGTTGTAGCTGCCGATCGTCTCTCCCCGATAGATCGGATTGTTCCCGAACAGCAGCACATTTCCTGAACCAAGATGCGCCTGCACCACAATCGCATGCTCCGCAATTGTCGCCCCATGGTCCAGCAAACCCGAGAGCAGCAGGCCCTTCGCTTCATCGAACCGCAGCACCACCACCGGTCTTAGCTTCTGCGGTATCACCTGCGGATTGTTCCGCACCTGGTCCTCATTCAGCGGCCTCGGCTCCCAAGCCTTTACCGCCGGCTGCACCTCCGCCTCCACGTTCACCCGCCCCTGCGGCACATCCGCCTCGTCCGGCCCCCCACGTCCCGTGGGACGATGCGCATACGGATCCATCAGCCCCCGCCC
>CAXTPN010000072.1:0-10945 GCA_964246125.1 uncultured Acidobacteriaceae bacterium | reverse complement strand
GGATTTAGGTTCTCCCCTGCTGCCGGGATAAGTATACCGGTGGAGGCGGGGCAGGCGTGCTATACTCACTTTATGTACGCAAGTGCATAGACATCGCGGGACCGGCTCTTGCTCCTGGTTTGGAGTTTTAGAGTCAGGCCAGAGACCACGATGATTTCATCCATCGCTTTCCTTCCTACATTCTGGAAGTTGCGCTGGTTGCTCTGGCTGGAAGGCACTGGTCATCGGACCTGCCTCGCCGTGCAGCAGCAGCGCTTCGGATGTTCGACAGCAATGCTGACTCCTTGAAACTGGATGGTGCTTGCCGGACCTGCTCCGGAGCGCCGCTCGAACGCCGGCACAAACGTGTGTGCGTGCGCTCGTTTAGCCGCAAGATGAAGGAAGACACTTGAACTCTGCAATGCTTGAACTTGAGAACGAAACCCCCACCCGGAACGTCAATCACAATCATAACCAGCCGGAAGACGTGCAGCAGAAGATTACGGCGATGAACACGGAGATCGACCCGAAGACCGGTCTGCCGATGCTGAAGGACGTACACTTCGCCGACTTCAACGTGTCGGATTCATTGAAGAGCCGGCTGGCCGCGGCGGGCTTCAACACTCCGACGCCGGTGCAGGCGAAGGCGATTCCGCCGGCGCTTGAGGGCCGCGACATCCTGGCGACGGCTTCGACCGGGACGGGCAAGACGTTGAGCTTTTTGATTCCGATGATCGAGCGCATGGACGCGACGTCGGTGCCCTCGAGCAAGGGCAAGCGGGGGCCGATCCGCAGCTTGATCCTGCTGCCGACGCGCGAGCTGGCGATGCAGGTGCTGGAGGCTTACGGAAAGATTTCACCGCAGGCGAAGTCGGATTCGGTGCTGGTGTGCGGGGGGTTGAGCGAGAATACGCAGCTGGATCAGCTGGGGCGCGGGCCGCGGCTGGTGGTGGCGACGCCGGGGCGGCTGGAGGACTTCCTGCGGCGGCGCTCAGTGAATTTGAATTCGGTTGAGATGCTGGTGCTGGACGAAGTGGATCGGATGCTGGACATGGGCTTTCTGCCGGCGATCCGGCGGATCGTGGGCGCGCTGCCGAAGACGCGGCAGACGATGTGCTACTCGGCGACGCTGGACGCGAATATTACAGAGATTGTGCGGGACTATGTGCAGAAGCCGGTGCGGGTGGAGATTGGCTCGACCCTGAAGCCGAGCGAGCAGGTGGAGCTGCGGGTGTACACGGTGATGCAGGACCAGAAGCTGGGCTTGCTGAACCAGATGCTGAACGAAGAAGAGGGGACGTTTCTGGTGTTTTCGCGGACGAAGCATGGCGCGGATCGCATTGCGAAGAAGCTGGAGAAGCTGGGGCATGACGCGGACGTGATCCATGGAGACCGTTCGCAGTCGCAGCGGACGGCGGCGCTGAAGGGCTTCTCGAACGGCAAGCATCGCATCCTGGTGGCGACGGACGTGGCGGCGCGCGGGATCGACGTGCAGGACATTGCGCATGTGGTGAACTACGACCTGCCGAATGCGTCGGAGGACTTCGTTCACCGGATTGGGCGGACGGGGCGCGCGGGCGCGAAGGGCGTGGCGACGACGTTTGTGATGCCGCAGGAGCGGTCGGATGCGCGCAAGATGGAGCGCGAGCTGAAGATCAAGTTCGAGTGGCGCGAGGCGGACAAGAACCTGGAGAAGGAAGAGCGCAACAAGCCGCTGGACCTTGGAAGCGGGGGCCCGAACGACCTGATGCAGCTGGAGACGCGCTCGTGGAAGACGGGGGATGTCTCGGCGGAGCGGCAGGCTGGAGTTCCGACGACGCCGTATCGTGGAAGCAGCAACGGCCCACGCGGACGGAGCAGCGGTGGACGGAGCGCCGGCGGGCGAGGTCCGTCGTCGAACAGCCGGCCGGGCTCGAGCCGTTCCGGGCCAGCGCGGCGCGGCAGATAGCATCCAACCTCGCGCAGGCGAAGGTGTGGTGCAGGCGGTTCGCTTCACCACACCTTCGGCCGGCGCATCCCAAGCCTATGTCCGAAATCGTTCCAAATCTGAGCGAGCTAAAGCGCGATTGCGGCAGACGATCGCAACTTTCTGTTGCGCGTGGTGCAGCCTGGGCTGGCGGGATTGATGGACGGGTCCGTGTCGACGCTGGCACCGATCTTTGCCACGGCCTTTGCCACGAAGAACTCGCACACCGCGTTTCTGATTGGCGCGGCGGCGGCGGTCGGCGCAGGGATCTCGATGGCCTTCTCCGAGGGCTTGTCGGACGACGGCGAGCTGACCGGGCGGGGCAACCCGGTGTTTCGCGGACTGGTCACAGGCGCGATGACGTTTGTCCGGGGCTTTCTGCATACGCTTCCGTTTCTGATCGCGAACGTACGGACCGCTTTGATGTGGGCGTACCTGGTGGTCGGCGTGGAGTTGCTGGTGATCTCGTGGATACGGCACCGGTACATCAAGAGCGGGCTTGCTCTTTCGGTGCTGCAGGTGGTTGTCGGCGGTGGCCTGGTGTTCGCGGCGGGCGTGCTGATCGGGCAATCCTGAGACGGCGTCCGCGGAGGGCGCGCGTAGGATTTTTCTGAATATCAACAGAAGGGATGGAGCTCGTGCCGGGGTATGGCGCGTCGGCCGTCCGGAGAACGAGCAAGTGAGCGCCACCCGCAAGCCTCCAGTCCGCTTTGTCGATTCATGGGCCTCGGTCCACTTCGATACGCTTCGCGGAGTCGCGGCGCTGCTGGTGCTGCTGGAACATTGCCGGAACCTCTTCTTTCTGGACTACCCCGACCTAGTGAAGCCGGGACGCTGGATGCTGGTGCCGTACGGTTTGTCGGGATCTGGACACCAGTCAGTGATTTTGTTCTTTGTGCTGAGCGGATTCTTTATCGGTGGGACCGTTTTTCGTTCTCTGGAACGGGAGCAATGGGAGTGGAGCGGGTACCTGCTGCGACGTTTCATACGGCTGTGGATCGTGCTGCTGCCTACGTTGCTGCTGTGCCTGCTGTGGGATCGGACGGGGCTGCGCATGCACCATGCTCCGCTGCTGTATGCGGGACGGGTGCCGGACCACATGCTGGGGGATACGGCCGCGCTGCTGGCACCACACATTTTTTTCGGCAACCTGTTTTTCGTGCAGGGGATTGTGACCCCGGTGTTCGGGACCGATGGCGCGTTGTGGAGCCTGGCGTTCGAGTTCTGGTATTACCTGCTGTTTCCGTTGGGGCTGCTGGCGGTGTGGCCGCGCGTGCCGTGGCGGATGCGTGCGCTGTACGGGGTGATATTCGCGGGGATCGCATGGTTTGTCCGCGGTGCCATCCTGCCATCATTTCCAATCTGGCTGGCGGGCGCAGCACTGTTCAAGTTGCGGGCACCGTCATGTACGGGAGGCGTGGGCCGCTGGGTCCGGCTGCTGGCGACGGCGATCTACTTTCCCGTTTTCTTCGGGCTAAGCCGGTACCACGGCATCAACGGGCTCCTCAGCGACTACCTGCTGACCGGGCTGACGCTGGGTTATCTGTGGCTGCTGCTTTCAGCGACGGAGCGGTTCCGGCCGGAGGCGCTGCCGGTGAAAGGGTCGCGGGAGCTGGCACGGCTTTCATACACGCTGTATGCGGCGCACACCCCGATGCTGGTGCTGCTGGCGTCGTTCCTGATCGGGGATGGGCGGTGGTACCCGACGGCGCGCACCCTGCTGTTCGGCGTCGGCTTAATGGTGGCCGCGCTCCTTTACTCCTATGCCTTGGCGTGGTTGACCGAGTTCCGAACGGACGCGGTGCGGCTACGGCTGGAGCATCTGTTTGGGATGCGGGCGGTCGCGCCCGTGCTTCCCTCGAACCCACTTGCGGATACGCCGGTGCAAGCGGCGGCCGCTGCGAGCATCCAGGAAGCTTGACCGACCTGGGCCTGTGCGTGGCAAGCGAATGGTCCGAAAGCCCTGTAAAATAAGGAAAAGCTATGATTTCTACATCCAATGTAACGATGCGCTACGGCGCGAAGCTGCTGTTCGAGGACGTGTCCGTAACTTTTACGAGCGGGCGTCGCTATGGCTTGACGGGGCCGAATGGCGCGGGCAAGTCGACGTTTATGAAGGTGCTGACGGGGGAGATCGACCCGCAGAAGGGGACGGTGGTGCGTCCGCGCAAGGTAGGGGTGCTGAAGCAGAACCAGTATGAGTTCGACGCGTATCGGGTGATCGATACGGTGATCATGGGGAACAAGGCTTTGTGGGCGGCGCTGGAGGAGCGCGAGGTGATCTACAACAAGGCCGAGATGACGGACGAGGATGGCTCGCGGCTGGGCGAGCTGGAGGGCATCGTCGGCGATGAGGATGGGTACGAGGCGGAGCCGAATGCGGCGGTGCTGCTGCAGGGGCTGGATATTCCGGATGAGCTGCATGAGCGCAAGATGAGCGAGCTGCAAGGCGGGCAGAAGGTGCGCGTGCTGCTGGCGCAGGCGCTGTTTGGGGATCCGCAGGCGCTGCTGCTGGATGAGCCTACGAACTATCTCGATCTGGAGTCGATTCACTGGCTGCAGGATTTTCTGATGCGGTATACGGGCACGGTGATTGTGATCTCGCATGATCGGCATTTTTTGAATGCGGTGTGTACGCATATCGCGGACATCGATTACGAGACGATCATCACCTACAACGGCGGGTACGACGACATGGTTCTGCAGAAGACGAGCATCCGCACGCGGATCGAGAGCCAGAACGAACAGCGGGAGAAGAAGATCGCGCAGTTGAACGACTTTATTGCGCGGTTCTCGGCGGGCACGCGGTCGAGCCAGGTGAACAGCCGCAAGAAGGAAGTGGAGCGGCTGGCGACGAGCGAGCTGGCGCGGTCGAACATTGCACGGCCGTTTATTCGTTTTGACATGCTACGGCCGAGCGGGAAGAACGTGCTGGAGTTCGAGCATGTGAAGAAGAGCTATGTGCAGAAGGATGGCGGGGTTGAGCACGTCATCAACGATTTTTCCGCTTCGGTGACGCGCGGCGACAAGGTGATCCTGATGGGGCGGAACGGGCAGGGCAAGACGACGCTGCTGAAGGCTCTGCTGGCGAATGCGCCAGGCGTGGATGAGACGGATGTATCGATCGACGCGGGGTCGGTGAAGTGGGGGCACGAGGCGCAGATCGGGTACTTCGCGCAGGATCATAAGGGATCGATTCAGCTGGGGATGACGGCGAGCGACTGGCTGCACCAGTTCGATCCGCAGGCGACGAAGGAAGATATTCGCGGAATTCTGGGGCAGATGCTGTTTCGCGGCGAAGAGGGCTTGAAGAAGACGGATGCGCTGAGCGGGGGCGAGGCGGCCCGGCTGCTGTTTTGCAAGATCATGCTGCAGAAGCCGAATGTGCTGGTGCTGGATGAGCCAACGAACCACCTGGATCTGGAGGCGATCAATGCGCTGAACCAGGCGATTCAGAAGTATGAGGGGACAGTCTTTCTGGTGACGCACGACCAGGATCTGATCGAGGAGGCGGGGACGCGCATCTGGCACTTCGAGGGCGGCCCGGCGAACTTCCACATTACGGATCACAAGGGTCCTTACGAGGAGTACGAGCAGAAGCTGCAATTGGCGGCCAAGTAGAGGCTGGGAGGGTTGGGTTCCAACCTTCGCGTTCCGGGGAGTTGTTGGGTGGTCAGCCTCCCGGAATCGCGGACGTATTCGCTATCCCATATTTGCAATCGATTCATCCTTTGTGATTTTCGAGTGGTTTTTCCGGTTGCGCTAAGAGGCGGGCCGGGTTAGAGTTCTTCCATCTTTCGGGCCCCCTTACATTAGTCATCGATACTCTCTTACGCAACGCTTTGGAGAGGCGACCGCTTCGTGCGTTCAGAAGCCAATCGTCCCTTCAGAGGGTGGAACAACATAGATATCAACCCGAACCAGGAGTTACTCATGATGAAACGATTTACTATACTTTCCAGGTTGCTGCTTCCGATGCTTGCGATGTTTTCGCTGCCACAGGCTGCGTACTGTAACGGGCTTACCTTGACTGCCGCGGGTACGGCCGATGGCTTTACCCTAACCACCTTCGCGACGACCAACCCTGGAAATACCGGATGCTGCGCGGGGCCATTCGGCGTGGCGGTGACGGCGAACGGCAGTGTTCTGGTCAATACGGGCGGCGGTCCTGAATATGTGTTTGCCGACACGGATGGGCAGACGGTGAGTTCCGCGCTCTTCACCCGCAGTTCGAGTGCTGGGACCACGGCCGGCGCCACTGTGGGTGGGAACGCCTACGGGGCGCAGGGCGGGCGGTTTGTCGAGTTCAATAACGACGGCACCGTGAACCACACGCTGACCGGCGTAACTCCTTCGCCGTATCTGGGCATGTGGGGAAATACAACGAACGGCCATATTATCGCGTCGAGCGGCTCTGGTCTGATCGACATCGATCCTTTGGCGAATGGCGGCTTGGGATCGTATCGGGTCATCAATGGCAATTTGTATCCTGACGGCGTGACTGTCTCGCCCGACGGCCTGACTGCGTATGTCGAAAATAACGGCACCATCCAGGCGTATAACATTGCGACCGGAGCGCTTCTTTCGACGTTCAGCAGCTTCGGCACGCTGTCTTCTCCGGATGGCTCAGGCATCATCAGCAGCAGCAATAACCTGAACGGCGATATTATCGTCAACTTCAATGGAAACGGCGTCAACACCGGTGGGATTGGTCTCATCAATCCGACTACATCCGTGTTTACGGTGATCGCAACAGGCGGTACGCGCGGAGACTATGTGTCGCCGGATACGACCAATGGGACGTTGTTTCTGGACTACTCCGACACGGTCAATCGCCTTTCGTGCGGCGCGAACTGCGCCATCGGGAGTATCCCTGTCAATCCTTCGGCGACACCGGAGCCAAGCGGATTCGCCCTGATGGCCTCGGGGCTGTCGGCGCTGGGGGTGGTGGTTCGGCGGCGGCGCTCTATCGCCTGACGCGTCCCTGCTGTAATCTAAGCTGAAGCGTATCGAGGCCACAAGAATGTGGCCTCGATGCGTTTGAGCGAGGAGTTTCGTCATTGCCGACCAAGGAGTCTAAAGCGAACAGGGGCAAGAATGTGCTGGGGCAGCCGCTGGCGACGTGCGGCTGCGAGCCGATGACGGGATTCTACCGGACGGGCTGCTGCGAGACCGGGCCGGAGGATCTGGGCGTGCATACCATCTGCTGTGTGGTGGACGCGAAGTTTCTGGCGAAGTCAAAGGAGCTGGGGAACGATCTTTCGACGCCGATGCCGCAGTATGGGTTTGCGGGGCTGAAGCCCGGCAACCGGTGGTGTGTGTGCGCGGCGCGCTGGCTCCAGGCGCAGCGGGCGGGGGCGGGGTGCCCGGTGGTGTTGGAGGCGACGCACGAGAACACGCTGAAGATCGTGCCGTTCGACCTGCTGATTCAGTATGCGGTCATTCCGGATCAACTGCACTGAGCGTATCGCGGGTTACACAAAGGTAACCACCAGTTAATCCTTTGTTCTCTTGACTAGACGGAGCGGGTGAGCGAAGCTGGAAGCACCTTTACATTTTCCCGTTTTCTTGAACACGTGACAGGGATGCTGTTCGATTCAGCGTCGAGGTTGCGCGGGAATCCGACTATCGACCGGCGAGAAACCTCTCCGGGCTTCATCCGAGGAGATCACCTGCTATGTCCTGTTCTTTCCGCCGCTTCGTTGCAATCTTCTTCGCTTCCCTGGTGGGCAGTTGCATTGTGGTTTCGGCGGGCGCGCAGACCGCGGCCACGGGGACCATCTCCGGCACGGTGACGGACGCGACCGGCGCGGTGGTTCCTGGGGCGAGCGTCGTGATCCTGGATACAGACACCGGGGCGAAGCGCACGATCACCACCAATAGCGATGGCACTTACGTTTCGACGTTCCTGCAGTCGGGTCATTACGAGGTGGCGATCGGAGGCGGAGCGTACGCACGCGTGGACCGCAAAAATATTCAGTTGACCGTGGGCTCGAGCCTGACGGTGGATGCGGCGCTGCCGGCGGCTTCGGTGAGCAGCGAGGTGGTGGTGACGACGGAGTCGCCGCTGCTGGATACGGCGCGGGTGGAGGCGTCGGAGACCGTCACGCAAGAGTATGTCGCGAATCTGCCGGTGAATGGGCGGCGCTGGGACAACTTCGTTCTGCTGACGCCGAACGTGGCGCCTGATTCGAACAGCGGGCTGGTGAGCTATCGCGGGATTTCGGGGATATACAACACGAACCTGGTGGATGGCGTGAGCAATCAGCAGGCGCTGTTCAACGAGGCGCGGGGCCGCGCTACGGGTGCGCCGTATGTGTTCTCGCAGGATTCGATCAAAGAGTTTCAGTCTTCGGTGTCGGGGTACTCGGCTGAGTTCGGCGGGGCGGCGGGCGGACAGGTAAATGCGATCACGAAGTCGGGCTCGAATGCGTTGCATGGCGACCTCTTCTACTACCTGCGTTATCCGGCGCTGAACGCGCTGGACCCTTATAGCAAGTGGCAGGCGCTGCATGCGGGCGGCAACCCCACGCTGCTGACGCAGACGGTGCATCAGCAGCAGCAGTTCGGCGGCTCGGTGGGCGGGCCGATCGTAAAGGACAAGCTGTTTTACTTTTTCACCTACGATGGTTTTCGCAAGGTGAACCCGATTCTGTATACGTCGAGCACGACGCCCACGGCGCTGCTGGGCTATGCGGCTTCAAACTGCCCCGCGCCGTTGACGAATGCGCAATGTGTTGCGGCCGCGACCTTCCTCAGTTCGCAGACCGGCTCCTACGGGCGCAACGTGAAGCAGGACATCTTCTTTCCGAAGCTGGACTTTCAATTGAACGGAAAGAACCACATCAGCACCAGCTTTCTGTGGCAGAACTTTCATCAGCCCAACGGCTACAATACGGCGGTCACGACGAACAATGGATCGGTCCAGAACAATGGGACCGCGAACTTTCATGAGCGGTTCTATGTGGCGAACTGGGAGAGCGTTTTGGGCCAGAGCACGGCCAATGCGCTGCATTTTCAGTGGTCGCGCGACCTGGAGACGGATACGGCCAACGCGCCCGGACCGAACGTGAGCGTGGGCAGCGGCTCGGCGATCGGCCAATATGGCGAGTCGCTGGCGATACCGCGGGAGGCGGAGCCGGATGAGCATCGCTGGGAGATCTTCGATACGATCTCGCAGACGCGCGGGCGGCATACGCTGAAGGCGGGCGTGGATATCAACCTGATCCACGAGATCATGATCAACCTGTTCCAGGGGAACGGGAACTACACCTACACGGGGAGCGGCGGGACACCTTTTGCTAACTGGGTCCAAGATGTGTACGGCGTGAACGGCGGCGCGCACTACACGAGCTTTACTCAGGTGGTCGACCCAATTACGCATCTGGGCAAGGATGACTTCTGGGATAAGAATCTGTCGGCGTTTGTCGAGGACAACTGGAAGATTCTGTCGAACCTGAATCTTGTGGCGGGGGTGCGTTACGATACGCAGCTGGTGCCGCAACCGCCGCGTCCGTACACGGCGAGCGCGAACGGGGCGGCGGACCCGCTGGGCGCGTCCGTGACGAGCGTGATCCACACCAACTACAAGATGATTCAGCCGCGGGTGGGGTTCTCCTGGAGCCCGTATTCGACGACCGTGGTTCGCGGAGGCTACGGGCTGTTCTTCGGGCTGATTCCGTTGAGCGCGTACTACAACGTGCGGGTGGAGAACGGCGTGTTTCAGCAGCAGTACAACCTGGCGCCAGGGCAGGCGGGCGCGCCTACCGGATTGAACGTGTTGTTCGTGCCGCCGGGGCCGCCGCTGGCGGCGCCGTTCGCGGGCGCGTTGACGCCGACGGCGATCGGGGTTCCGGCGGGGCAGCCGTTGAGCCCGCATGGGCTGGACTCGAAGTACACGCAGCCTTATACGCACTCGGCCGATCTGTCGGTGGAGCAGCAGCTTGCGCGGAATACGACGCTGACGCTGGGCTGGGTGGGGACGCGCGGGATGCGGCTGCCGTACTCGATCGACTTGAACCAGACGCCGTATACCGGCGCGACGCGGACGTACGACGTGGTGAACGCGACGGGAATGACTACGTCGACAGTGACGGTGCCGTTCTATCCGGCGGGGCTGGCGAAGCCTTCGCCCGGCGACGGCAACTTTTCGGTGTCGTATAGCGGCTTGAACACCTGGTACAACGCGATGTCGGTGTCGGTGAAGCAGCAGATGGCGTATGGGTTCCAGGCGCTGATCAACTACACCTGGGCGAAGACGGAAGACCCGGGTCAGACCTCGGGGGGCGGCGGCGCGGCGAACTCGGGCGGCGGCGCGTTCTTCGGAACGGACGTGATTCTGGACCCGTTCAATCGCAAGGAGCTGTACTCGAATCCCGCGATCAACATGACGCGGGAGAGTTCGCGCTCCGACCTGGACATGCGGAATCGCTTTGTGGCTTCGGTGGTGTATATCAGCAAGTTTCCGATTGCGAACCGGCTAGCGGCCTATGGGGCGAACGGCTGGACGATCGGCGGGACGGCGACGGAGAACACCGGGTTTCCCGTGACGGCGTTCATGTCGAACAACCCGGGAGTGGGACGGTATACCCCGGGGGCGGGCGCCGTAACGGCGTTTGCGACAGCGGCGGGCGCGGACGGCAGCGCGACGGGTGGTGCGGATAATACGAACAACTCGCCCGGGACGGCCTATGGGCGGGCTCCGCAGGATAAGCGGAACGGCTACCCGGGGCCGGGAATCCACAACGTGGATATGCGGGTTTCGCGGGACTTTCCGTTCCTGGAGCGGTACCGGTTCCAGGTTTTGGCGGAGGCCTTCAACGTGGTCAATCATCGCAACGGGCTGGGCGTGGCGACTACGGCTTACTCGTTCACCGCTCCTGGGTCGGCGACGTGTCCGGCGGGCTCGCATGTGAATACCTGCATTGCGCCGTACTCCGCGGTCACTACTACGTCGACGCCGTTCGGTACGATCAACTCGACGTCGAGCATCTTGTATGG